>NZ_SHOE01000001.1:0-523014 GCF_012275705.1 Vibrio chemaguriensis | reverse complement strand
GCTTATACATGAAGCCATTGATTTAATTGAATTATCTCAAAAAGGAGAATCTAAGCGTTTGTATTTAAAAGCAATAACCATAGTTAAAAAAGGGACTTAAGAGAAGTAAGAACTTTTTCTATGAGTGAGTCAGTAAAAATCAGTAATTACTAACAATGTGCTCAAGGTCACATAAATAATTTAGTATCTTCATGTTTTGATTAGAGTTAACAGAATCAAATAATCTACCCCATTTATACATCAAGAGAAATTGATAGATATGAACAAAAGATCGTAGATTTACTTGGATAATAAGACGGTATTCAAGCTAGACATTGAAAACCGACACAAAGGTGAGAAAATCATCGTCGACAACTTTTTCACACCTATAGTGAATAATGTTCGTTAAGATCAACATTCGAATTTATCGAGATTGGATAAGAATAAATGAAGCGTGTACTTTTGGTAGAAGATAATCGTGAAATAGCGGGAATGTTGTTTGATTATTTTGAGTGTGCTGGCATGCAGCTGGATTATGCCGACAACGGTGAGCTAGGCTTAAAACTGGCGATGGATAATGCGTTTGACATCATTTTGCTCGACCTCATGCTGCCGCGCATGGATGGCCTAACACTGTGCAACAAGCTGCGTGATGCGGGTAATAACACTCCGGTGTTGATGCTGACCGCACTTGATAGCCGAGACGACATGCTCAAAGGCTTCCAACACGGCGCCGACGATTACCTCACCAAACCGTTTGATCTCGATATTCTTGAAGCACGCATGACTGCATTGATTAAACGCTACCGCGGTACGGTTGCATCAACCAAACTCCAGTATGGCGAAGTGTCTATCGATCAAAAAACACATCAAGCCTACCGTCAAGATAAGCTGTTGGCGTTGAATCCAACCACGTACACTATTCTAGAAATGCTGGTCAAAAATGCCCCCGAAGTTGTGACGCGTGAAGAAATCGCATTCCGCTTATGGCAAGAAAATGAGCCAAACAATGACGTTTTGCGCAGCCACATTTATCAACTGCGCGGTCAACTCGATAAACCCTTTGAAGAACATTTATTGAAAACCATCCCTAAAGTCGGCTTCCGCTTGGAGCCGGGTGCATGATTCGCCGCTTATTTAACAACACACAAAGCTTAACTGGACGCCTTGAACTCTTCTTCCTTCTAGTGTCGGTTGTGATTGGCTTGCTATGCTTCGCATTGGTTAGCGGAGCGCTATTATGGTCGGAAGATCGCGTCGGTGAACGACGTATTATGATCGATAAAAAAGAGGCGATTGAGCACTTTCGAAACCATCCTGATAGCGGAATCATCAAACTAGATTTACTGACAACGGCATACAACGACATCAATCTCGTCCCTGAGCTCTATCAACCCTTCATCCAAGATAAAAAGTACTTTCTCGCTGAAGTTGCTGACGAACCAGACACTCGCATGATTTACATGAGCACCTACACGCAAGATGGAGAGGAACATCCTATTATTCTGATCTCTCTGATTGATGAGATAGAAATTACATCTAACGAGTTCATGTTTGTTCTCGTTATGGTGCTGGCGGTTGTCATCGGGTTACTTTTGATTTTTGGCAGCCTATTATCGAGACTTTCTCTGCGTCTCATTGAACCTGTCAGTGCCCTAAAAACACAACTGGACCGCCATCAAGGTGACACTACACAAAAATTTGTTGTCCCTGAAGGCTCTGCAAATGAATTCCAAACGCTCGCAAATCAGCTTAATGAATATCGACATCAAATCAATCAAGTGATTAAACGTGAACAAGCTTTTGCACGATATGCCAGCCATGAACTGAGAACACCGCTCACAGTGATGAAAGGCTCAAGCAGCTTGCTAGCCAGAAGTCCAAGTACATCGTTTCAAGAACGTCAGATTGGCCGTATTCAAGATGCCACTTTGCAGATGTCGACCATGGTTGATGCTTTGTTGGGTTTGGTTCGATATGAACGCAACACCGACGACAGCCCCGTTCGAACCATATCAGAGCAAGAGCTTCACAACATCGTTGCTCTTAGCCAAGCGCAAGCCGATGAAAAATCGCTGGAATTTAATGTACAAATATTGGGGCATCCGCAAACCAAAGCGACCACTGCAGTTCTTAACATTACGTTGAGTAACTTAATTCGCAACGGCATTGCAGCCACGTCAGCGGGAACGATTCATATCACCATGACCGATACCACACTGTCGGTGAGAGATGAAGGCGAAGGCTTCTCTTCCGTGCCAGATGCCGAAGGCCATGGTTTGGGACTCATGATTGTGGACGACTTATGCCGACGCTATGGCTGGCAATTCACTATTGATACACATCCAAATGACGGCTGCGTGGCTACTATCGATCTTTCAACCGAGGTAACTGATGGCGAGTCGCAAGACGAAGAAATGTAGAACACAAGATCTCGATACTTTTGATCTTCATTCAATAACGGGTACACTGTGCCACCTTTTTAAATGGCAAAGGTGACACGGTTTATTCCGTCAGCATCGACATGAAACTCTCAGAAAGTCCTATCACCCAACATAGCTTTAATGGGCGCAAATTTTTCCTTAAACGTGACGACATGCTCCACTCCCACTTTTCTGGGAACAAAGCACGTAAGTTTATGACGTTAATGGAAGAGCAAAATCCCGACATCACCACGTTAATAAGCTTTGGCTCCGCTCAATCTAATGCCATGTACTCGCTAGCGGCTCTCGCCCAGATTAAAGGTTGGGCATTTGAGTTTTATGTTCATCACATTCCATCTTGGCTAAAAAGCTCCCCCATCGGAAACTATCGTGGCGCTCTCGATTTGGGTATGAAAATCACCGCCATGCAAGACATCGGTAGCGAACTCCACCCTAGTGAATACGTCCACCAGGTACGAAGATTAGATGAGTCGACATTGCTTATTCCAGAGGGTGGACGTTCCCACCTCGCTGAAGCTGGCATCAAACAGTTAGCACGAGAAATTCTTGATTGGACGCGATTGAGAGGTAAAGAACAGTTTACCGTCGCCCTGCCATCAGGCACTGGCACGACCGCTTTATATCTTCATAAACATTTAAGCCCACACGGCATAGAAGTGCTAACTTGCCCTTGCGTAGGCAATGCAGATTACTTAACTGAGCAGTTCAACCAGCTCGGTGAAAACAGCCACCCAACCTTTTTAACCGTGCGCAACAAACACCATTTTGGTCGCTTGTACGAAGAAGATTACATCACATGGAAAGCACTCTTTGAGCAAACCGACCTCGAATTTGACCTGTTATACGACCCGTATATGTGGCAATGCCTCACCCCTTGGTTGGAAGAGAACACAGATAAAACGGTGATTTACATTCACCAAGGCGGGTTACTTGGCAACGAGTCGATGTTGCCAAGATATCAACGAGAATTTGAATAGCGTGTTCAGATAAAGTTGTTGTTGATTCCAGTGATTACACTATTTGATGAGCGCCAGAATTTCTTTGAATTCAGGTGCTCGGCAATCTTCGACCATTTCATACAAACACATTTCTAGCCCAGTGAGCACCACACCGTTAGCGGTTAACTTCGCAAGAGCGAGCGCTTTATTGGCAGCGATTCGGGAAGATACACAATCCGTGACTAATTCAACGCGATAACCGGACTGGCGCAGAGAAACCGCGGTTTGATAGACGCAAATGTGGGATTCAATACCGCAAACCAACCAGGTATCAACTTTCGCATTCTCCACCGCGACCTTAAACGTCGCCTCTTTGCAACCATCAAACGTGTACTTGGTAATAGGTAAATGCGTGCTTTCAAGCACTTCACGAATCGGCTCCGCGGTTGGGCCCAACCTTTCTGGATTCTGTTCTAGCCACAGAATAGGCAAATCTAGTGCTTTGGCACCCTTTACCAGTTTCGTGATATTTTCAATCAGTGCGTCGCTTTCATGCATTAATGTAGCGAGTTTGCCCTGAACATCCACCACAATCAGGCCCGTGTTTCCTTTCGACAACATTTCCATCTCCTATCTTGTGCGACCACAAACCATACTCAATAAGTTGAGTAACAGTTAATGTATCAGAACCCTTTCATGTTAGAGCAATAAAACCTAGAAAGACGATCTTCGCTCACACATTTGCCCTTAGTTAAGGGTGGTTTGAACTGACTATTTAAATTTCTCTCGAATTAGTTCAATCAAGGCTTTGACTTTATTGGGCAGAAATAAGGCCGAGGGATAAATCAGAGTAAGATGCTGCTTCGGATGCGCGAATTGAGGCAGCACCTCGACCAACAAACCGTCTCTCAGTGCAGGCTTGGAATGAATTTGAGGAATAAACGCGATGCCGTTTCCTGCTATCGCCATCGAGCGCAGCAAGTTGAGGTCGTCCGAGCGCAACGCCACATGCAGATCTGAATCGAGCAAATCGGCATTGTAACGATTAGTTAAAAGGCGATGCTGCTTAAGATCTTCCACCGTTTTTACTGGCGGATGCGATTCTAGATAGGCTTTTGACGCAACAAAGTGACTACGATAAGGCAAAAGACTGAACTGCACATAGCTGTCATCGGTGACTCTGACCACGCTCGGAAGAAGCTGCAAATCAAACGATTGACGCTTGAGATCGACACTCTCTTGATGGTTTTCAATCTCGACCGAAATCTCCGGATACCGCGTTGTGTACTCGGTGATGATCGCGTTAAACGCGGCAGAGCTCATCAATGCGGAAGGAATGGCTAAACGCACCTTGCCCGTTAGCTCTTGTTGATATTCATGCATGGCATTTAAACCTTGCTGAATATGGTCAATAGGCTGCCCCACCAACTCAAACAAGCGTTTCCCGTGCTCCGTCAACTCAATGCTGCGTGTTGTGCGGATCAAAAGCTGTACCCCGAGTGATTTCTCTAATTCTTGCAGGCGACGACTCACTTTTGAGCGTTGTAGTTGATTCGCCTCTGCCGCTGCACTTATACCGCCGTGAACCACCGTCTGAGTGAATAGATAAATATCATCAAAACTAACGTTCATTGTCCTATTTTTAGGTCATTTATGTTCGTATTATCATTCTACTGAATTGTGAGTGACTTCTCTATAATCCGCTATCCAATATGTTTAACGGAACTTGTAATGACGGCTGACCAAAAATTCAAACACTGGATGCGAACTTTGATTGTCCTGTTCATCGTACTATTTTTGTACATTATCATTGCTGACCGACACGCCCCCTTAACGACCGAAGGACGAGTGCAAGGATACGTTGTCCAAGTCGCGCCCGAGGTATCTGGTAAAGTGACCGACGTTCTCATCGAGAATAACCAGTCCGTTCAAAAAGGCGATGTGTTGTTTACGATTGATGATCGTAAATACAAGATAGCGCTTGAACAGGCGGAGCTGTCTCTGCAATCCGCTTATGAAAAAGAAGCAACGCTGTATTCTCAACGCGAAGCCGCTCTTGCCAATATTGCCCGCGCACAAGCGACATTTGATAATGCACACCGCGAGTACAACCGCTTACTGACGTTATCGAAGCAGAAAGTCATCTCTCAATCGACACTCGATAATGCCTTTGCCCAAAATCAGGTATCACGCGCAGCGCTTAAAGCGGAACGACAAAACTTAAAAGTCATTGAGGCGCAATTAGGCGATCAAAAAGGTCAAAGCACCGCCGTTCGAATTGCCAAAAACGGGATCGAAAAGGCGCAACTTGATTTGGCAAATACCGCGGTACTCGCTCCCAGTGATGGTGTCGTGACCAACCTGCAACTAGAAGTTGGCACGATGGCAAACACCAACATGCCATTGCTGACATTTGTACCAACAGGATCACTCTGGGTAGCCGCTGATTTTCGTGAAAAATCCGTCGCGAACGTAGACAAGACTTTCCACGCCTTGGTCACATTTGATGCCAATCCAGGTTCGGTGTACGACTTTGATTTAGCTAGCCGCGATTACGGTGTAGCAGCCGCACAACAAACGCCTAATGGCGCACTAACCAAAGTGGAAGTGAACAACCGCTGGGTACGTGATGCGCAGCGTACACGAGTGAACCTAACCAGCAGCGAAGAGTTACCACCAGCACTGTTTGTCGGCTCTCGCGCTACCATTGTTTTGTACCCAGACAACAGCATTTTCTGGCAGTTGATGGCGCAAGCACAGATTCACCTAGCAAGCTGGTTCCACTTCATTTACTAGGCGGCGACAATGAAAACCTTACGAATTTGGTTCGGCTGCTCTTTAGGGCTCGCGCTAAGCATGGTCTTTGGTTGGTCTTACGGATTTTTTGCCATCATGATGCCGCTGTTTATTTTGGGCAGAATGGACCACTTTAATCTTTCGGCTTTATTGATCGTGTTTTTCTCTGCGGTGTGGACAACCATACAAGCCACATTTTTGCTGGAATACTTGCAGTTTCATCCAACATTAATGACCATTGCCGTCGGAATCATGATGCTGTTCAAGTGCATTGCAATGATGAACCAGAAGACCTATTTGTTTGGTTACATGGGGCTGTTGGTGGGTTCAATTGTGTTGAATTTTGCCAGCTATAACTTCATGGATATTGAAGAGTTCAACGTCAACATGTGGGTGATGGCGTTCAGCAATATTTTTGTTTGCGCATTCGCGTATTGGTTGTTCCCGGAGCCAAAATCGTCCGTCGAGCACATTGAGATGTCGACCCCAGTGAAAAGCGATATCGACTACATCAGCCAAGTTGCCATGGGTTGGGTAGTGGCGATGGCGGCGTTTATCGTATTCCAAGTAGCGGACTTATATGACTCGCTATCCGCACAAGCTTCCATTTTGATCATCCTAACCCCAATGACTTTAGCGGGCTCGCTCGCCATGGCAAAAATTCGCATCATCGGCACCGCACTAGGCTGCATAGCGGGGATGGCTGTTCAGCTTATATTAGGCAGTTGGTATGGGCATGGGCTACTCTTTTGGCTCGCCTTTACCATTGCCATGGGACCATTCTGCTTGTGGCTCACCAAGGGGCAAATTAAAGCGGCTATCGCGTTTTCTGCCATGTCTGCCCTATCGGTTCCGCTGACGACCTCATTGGTGCCAGAACAAAAAGACGCGTTCTTTTCGATCTTGTACCGTTTCAGCTCGATTTTCGTCGCGGTTCTGCTCACCGCGATGGTGATGTGGGTGGTACATCACTGGATTCGTGTGATGTTGCTAAAGCATCCTGAGGTGAAGAACGTGGAGTTGAATTAAGCCTGGCCGAAGCTGGAAACGGAAAACAAACTATGCCACTCACTTTACTGCGAGCGGCATTTTTATTTTAAACGGTCATCCTAAACATCGAGGAACGAGCGTGATTCAGGATCTACCCACCGAGAGCTTTGAAGTTCCTAGCTTATCGCCATCTCCCAGCGAGTTGTTAGCAGATTCCTAGTCTCGTCTAGACTCGCTGGAATGACCCAACTTTGAATACAAGCCAAATAGTTGGGTACGTGAGTAACGTATCTCTTAACAACCGTCATACTGAACAACGAGGGACGAGGTGATTCAGGATCTACCCACCGAGTGCTGTGAAGTTCTAAGGTTATCGCCATTTTCCAGTGAGTTGTAATCAGATTCCTAGTCTCGTTTAGACTCGCTGGAATGACCCAATCTTGGATACAAACCAAATAATTGGGTATGTGAGTAACGTATCTCCCAACATCCGTCATCCTGAACAACGAGGGACGAGGTGATTCAGGAGCTACCCACCGAGTGCTGTGAAGTTCTAAGGTTATCGCCATTTTCCAGTGAGTTGTTAGTAGATTCCTAGTCTCGTTTAGACTCGCTGGAATGACCCAACTTTGGATACAAACCAAATAGTTGTGTACATGAGTAACGTATATCTCAACAACCGTCATCCTGAACAGCGAGGAACGGGCGTGATTCAGGATCTACCCACCGAGTGCTTTGAAGTGCGAAAGCCTCACCATTTCCCAGCGAGCTGCAATCAGATTCCTAGTCTCGTTTAAACTCGCTGGAATGACCCTAACTTTAGTTTATGGTGTCGAGCCCAAGTCTTAATATCACCCCACCAACTCTTTACGAATGATCTCCGCGCCCGCACTTAGCGCATTAAGCTTAGCGGTCGATACTTCACGAGACAAAGGCGCCATACCGCAGTTGGTACATGGGTAAAGCTTGTCGGCATCAACGTATTTCAATGCCTCTCGCAGTGTGTTCGCCACTTCTTCTGGCGTTTCAATTTCGCTGGTAGCAACGTCAATCGCACCAACCATCACCTTCTTACCTCGAATCAACTCAAGCAACTCAATAGGCACTCGTGAGTTATGACATTCGAGCGAGATAATATCGATATTCGATTGCTGCAATTTAGGGAATACTTCTTCGTATTGTCGCCATTCAGTGCCTAGCGTTTGCTTCCAATCCGTGTTCGCTTTGATGCCGTAGCCATAGCAGATATGCACCGCCGTTTCACATTTCAGCCCTTCAATCGCACGCTCTAAACATGCAATGCCCCACTCGTTCACATCATCGAAGAACACATTGAACGCAGGCTCATCAAACTGAATGATGTCGGCACCTGCCGCTTCAAGCTCTTTCGCTTCTTGATTGAGGATCTTCGCAAATTCCCAAGCCAGCTTTTCACGGCTACCGTAATGATCATCATAAAGCGTGTCGATCATCGTCATAGGGCCTGGCAGCGCCCACTTGATTGGTTGCTTAGTTTGCTGACGCAAGAACTTTGCATCTTCAACAAACACGGGCTTTGTGCGGCTTACTGGGCCAACCACAGTCGGAACACTTGCTTCATAACGGTTGCGAATGGTCACCGTTTTACGGTTTTCAAAATCTACGCCGCTCAAATGCTCAATAAAGGTCGTCACAAAATGTTGGCGAGTTTGCTCGCCATCACTGACGATATCAACGCCTGCCAGTTCTTGTTCTTGCAAAGCGACACGTAGCGCATCGCGTTTGCCATCAATCAGTTCTTCACCTTGCAGTTTCCACGGTGACCAAAGTTTTTCTGGTTCGGCCAGCCAAGAAGGTTTCGGTAAGCTGCCAGCCGTTGAAGTCGGTAATAGTGTTTTCATCGTCATTCCTTTCTAGATTCTCGTTGTCGATTACGCGTAGTTTGCAGACCATTGTTCAAGCACAGATTGATAAGGTTTGATGAAATGCTCCTCGGCAAATTTCCCTTGTTCAATCGCCAGTTGGCTGCGCTCTTCTCGGTCGTAAACGATTTGAGTTAGCGAGTGGTCTAGGTTTTTTAGGTTTGGCTGGTAGCAATTACCGGCAACCGCGTTGGCATTGTAAATCTCTGGTCGGTAAATCTTCTGGAATGTCTCCATCGTGCTAATCGTACTGATAAGCTCTAGGTTTGAATAGTCGTTCAACAAGTCACCGAAGAAGTAGAATGCCAATGGTGCAACACTGTTTGGCGGCATAAAATAGCGCACCTGCAATCCCATCTTTTTGAAGTACTGCTCCGTCAACGAAGATTCGTTCGGCTGATATTCAAAGCCCAAAACAGGATGTTGGTTTTCGGTACGTCGGTATACTTTGTTGTCCGATACGCTCAGACAAATCACAGGCAGCTTTTTGAAATGCTGTTTGTAAGACTCAGAATTAACGAAAGCTTTGAACAGTTTGCCATGCAAATCACCAAAGTTCGCTGGGATGCTGAACTGTGGCTGGTTTTTGTTGTGGTCCAACAGCAAAACGCTAAAGTCGTAATCACGCACGTATGAAGAGAAGTTGTTACCCACAATGCCTTCGAAGCGCTCGTTAGTGTTATGGTCAACAATGTTAGTTTTGAGCACTTCAATCGTTGGGAAGGCTTCTCCACTGCCTTGGATACCCATATCAACAGAGATGATTTCAAGCTCTACTGAGTAGCGGTCACCTTGCGCATTATCCCAATGTGCCAACGCATTAAAACGATTGTCGATCATTCGGAGTGCGTTGCGCAGATTCTCTCGGCGGTAGTTTCCACGAGCCAGATTAGCAAAGTTGGTAGTGATTCGCGTATTGTCTGATGGTTGGTAATTCTCATCAAAACGAATGCTTTTGATAGCAAATGTGAAATCGTTATTCATCGTGAGTTGGTATCCTATTTCCTTAGATAAAGCAGACTTTTCCTAACTCTGTGCATGGGGATATTTTTGTTTTTTGGTTTTCCCAATCGTTAGGTTGCGCGGCGTTCACGACGAACAGTTCGTACTAAAAACGGTGGTCGCAGTGCCTAACACCAGAGCAGTCCGTTTTTTATACTTGCTTCACGAGTTGAATAATATTGGTATTGTTTCACATTGAACATGAAAGAAATTCATAGTGGGAGTTCCAACCCAGAGGGAACTATCGTAGATACTGTTTTTCATTGACACCAATACACGTAACTTGGCGAGCATATTGCCAATATGTGTAATTAAGAAACTGATAAGGGATTAACAGTACGTAAACCAGTTTTAAGCCTAGAAAACGCATTGTATAAACGAGACGCTACCTGGAATATAGGACAGCGTAGCTTAAATAGCACTTTTCACACTCCATAATTTATTCAAGCATTCGTTTAATTAAAAGCACCTTACATTTTATATCCTCGGAAAGATGATTATTTATTTCTTTCCTATATTTACCATCTCAAACGTAAAGTTTAATTTTTCCGTTTTAAAAAAACATATAATCTCATACACGAATATGACAAATTCATTGACGGACTTTGTCACCCAACTATTACATTAAGCTCGAAAAACCAATAACAAAACAAACATAAACCGCTGCTTTAATTTAAATTAAAGTCAGGAAGCCGTAATGACCACATAACGACACTTTACTTAGTTTGGCATAACAAAAACCTCAACAATAACATGGTTAATACTTATAAATGTCACTTCTGTCAATAAGGAAATTTTAAACATAATATTAGAAAATAAAAATTAAGTAACAACTTAAAAAGGCAAGACTTAATGATCGAATTCTTATTTATTATAGTTGAGTAGCGAATTTAAAAACTATGAGACATTAATCCCACGAATCTATACTTTTCCTTTTTTTATTAAAAAACAAGATGCAATATTTCACCGCTCAATTATTGAGCACCAATTAATAACCAGTCCATAATTATAAAACACCCATAGAGTTATTGTTAAAACCCAATAATAACCTTTATGGGCTGACTAATAGGAAACAACAATGGAAAAACAGCATCTTTCCGCGAGTATTATCGCGCTCGCATTACTTGGTTCTCTAGCTCCAGCACATGCTGAAGATACATTAAAAGCTTACACTTCGACCTTGCTACAGCTCGATGATAGCGATGCACGCTCGAAGAAAATCCGCTTAATTTACTCCTTAGAAAATGTCTGGAATCAATCTTTGCTGCCGAATGGAGCTAAGGAAGCCAAGTTGCTTCTAAACGGAGGTTCTGGTTTCGACATGACTAATGTACCGAATAAAGAGCAGATCTATGGTTTTGCCACCGGTGGAGACTACCGTTACACAATCCCAACAGCCTTTAAACTGGCACTGAGTTATTTAAATGGTGCCCCTTTACGTCATATGAGCCATGCTCCAGAAAACACTATTGCAACAGCATCCGTAAGTGAGTCTCTGGACTTTAATCTTGGCTTCAGTGCTTCTGATTCTCCAAATATTAGCGGTGGTATCTCCTGGAGCAACCGCGTAACTTACGATCAACCAGAATTTCAGACGGTGGCTGATTTTGATCAGACCAATGAGAGCATTAATTGGCTTATCGAAAACCAGACTATCCGCCACAATACTCCACCTAAAGACTGGTTATTGTACCGTTGGACCAGCTGTGACATGGGCAACCTAATTGACTATAGCGAATTACCTGTCGTGATGCGCTCTGACTTTAAACCGCAAGTCGGTGTTGTATATCGAAAAAATGATATTCAAGATGGCCTAGATACGTCAGAAGTCAAGCTGGTTGCAGGTTGGCGAAAAACCAATTACTACTTTGGTCGTGACTGGTGTAGCTGGTATACCACCCCAGAAAATACCTGGAAGAAAAATCGTGATAGCAGTCAATGGACAGAGACTAGCCGAGCCGTAACTATCTCTTGGAATGACGCGCTCTACCACTAAATTATTAGCCTGCGGCCACGGAATGAATAAGTGGCCGCCGTATTTACTAATGAAATAAACGGTAAGACATGACAAGTAATAAAAAACTCTTGACTGGATCGGCGCTAGCACTTGGTGCAGTACTAGCCATATTTCTAATTAATTCAAATAACAAGAATTCCCAGAGCGATTCTGTTGCAAGCTTTGACGAGCAAATCAAGACAGAGAAAACTGAGACAAGAAGTGTAACGCCTCCTGAGAGCGATGCTGCTCAAAAGGTGGTTACCGCTCCAACACCACAAAGTCGCAATGATGATACTTCCGACGTCATTCCAGCTACACCTTGGATATCTGCCCCATTAAATGAATTGAGCAATGAACTGTACGATTTTATTGAAGCTGAACAGGTAAGTTATATCAGTACAACCGACTATCCATTCGACGAGCAAAAGCAAGAACAATTGCGAACATTAGCTAAGCAAGGGGGTCCTATCTTGTTTGACAACACGGAATCATCCTATTTGGATAGCTACGGTGTCAGCGAAACCAAAGTCGTTTCAGAGTATTTTGGCACAGCGTCAGAAGGTGATGTCATCATTGCTACCGGAGTGCAGAATGAAGATGGCAGCATTCATTATCTTGTTTTGCCTTTAAAGAGCAAAGATCTCAACGATAACAGTAAATTGATTGAGGACACTAAGCTCGCAATCACTCTACTTAAAGAACAAAAGCATGACTTGATAAAAGAGAGACAAGGCGAATATCGCGAATAAAAATAAAGGAAGATAGCTTCTCCTATTCCATGGCTATCTTCCTTAAAGTAACTCCAGTCTCAATCAAGAAAAATTCATTTATCTTCCCTCCGGAGCCCTATCCGAAATCACCTTGCCATCTTTGATGGTGATGATGCGTTTGGTGCGCTCTGCTAGGGCGTTATCGTGCGTCACGATGATCAAGGTTCTGCCTTCAGCGTGAAGTTGATTGAACAAGGCTTCAATCTCTGCGCCGGATTTTGAATCCAATGCACCCGTTGGTTCATCCGCTAAGATGATTTGCGGATCGTTGACCAAGGCTCTTGCAATCGCAACTCTTTGCTTTTGACCACCAGAAAGCTGGTTTGGTTTATGATCTAAACGATCCCCTAGCCCGACTTGCTCTAGCAATTTAGCTGCGCGCTGGCGACGTTCTTTGGCTTTGATGCCAGAGTAAACCAACGGCAGTGCCACGTTATCAAGCGCCGTCGCGTATTCCAATAAGTTAAAGCTTTGGAAGACAAATCCGATCTTCTGGTTACGAATGCCAGCCAGCTCATTCGCACTTAAACTTGCGACGTTTTGGCCGCCAAGTTGGTACTCGCCATCAGTGGGCTTATCTAAACAGCCGAGCATGTTCATCAACGTTGATTTGCCTGAACCGGACGGGCCAAGAATCGAAAGAAACTCGCCTTGATTAATGGTTAAGTCAACGCCGTCTAGCGCGCGAACTTCCGCCTCCCCGCTTGAGTAGTATTTGCAGATGTTGGTCAGCTCAACAAGCGGCTTGTTCGACATGTTCTCTCCAGAGTTATTGCTGTTATTCACTTTGTAGCGCCTCCAACGGGCTGACTTTTGCGGCTCGGTTTGCAGGTAACCATGCAGATGCCACACCAATGATCACTAAGGTGAGGATGACAATCGCGACAACGACCCACGACAACTCAGGGACAGGTTTACCCAGTTGTTCATAAAAGGCATTGCCCTCTAAAGGAATGGAACTGATGGCAGACACCAGCGCGTACGTCACGCCTAAGCCAAGCGCGCCCCCCATCATCATTGTCAATAAAGACTGCACTAAATAGTGCATGCGAATAGCCGTTGGGGTTGCACCGACTGCCATGCGCACACCGATATCACGCGTAGATCGCTTTACGGTGGCATACATCACATTGGCAATGCCGACGCCAGCAACAGCTAACGTCACGAAGCCGATAATGCCAAGAAAACTCTGCAAACCTATCAGAAACTGCTGCATACTCTTTTGCTTAAGGAACATATCATCGACTTGGACGACCTGTTCATCACTGACACTTGCCCCGTGTTTACGGGCAATCACTTGCCTGATCGTCTTTGCTAAGGCTTCTCGGTCTACATCGGCTTGTGGTTGCACATTGATGCCACCAATTTCACCGTTGACATGAAATCGCTTCCACGTCGCTAACGGCACAAAGCTGGAATAGTTGATAAGATCCCCCAGTTCTATTTGAGCGCTGTTTTTCTCCAATACGCCCACAACGGTGAACTCCTCATTGCCGATTTTTACCTTTTGCCCCACAGGGTTGACTTGCAATGTGACTGTCGCAAACCAACTAAAGTCCTCATTCGGGTTGAATAAGTCGGCTGCCAGTTCATAACCCAGAACAACGACTTTGCGCGTCTCTTTTTGATCGAGTGGATTTAACCATCGTCCCCCCGCCATCGGCACCAAATTGGTCATCGATTGAAACTCGCTCGTGACCGCTAACGGCTCTTGCCACGAGCTTCTGTCACCAACGGTGATGCGCTCTTTCCACTTCGCAGTTGGCGCAACGCTTTTTACGTCGGGTAACGCTCGAACGACCTCTGAATCGTCCATTTTTAGTGTCAGAAACTTACCTTGGTGAAAAGCACCGTGGTCGACGGTGGCCATCCCTCCGGTCAAATAAATCAAGTTGCCGTTACCATTTTGTGCGGTTTTCAATACGCCCTGACGAATACCCTCACCTACCGCCAACATAGCAGCGATACAGAGGGTCGCCCACGCTACAGCCAGAATGGTCAAACCCAATCTCAGCTTTTCTGCAGCCATTTCTTGGAAAATTTGTCTCATCGGTAACAACATGACTAGGCCCTCGCACTCAAAGCAATGACTGGCGTGAGACGCGATGCTCGCCTTGCTGGGAAATACGATGCCATCAATGCCAAGACAAGCGTCACAAGTAAAGACCAAGCAATGGAATCTGGCGTGATCACAGGCAAACCAATCCATTCCGGTAATGCCATGCTGCTTAAGACAGATACCACGGCATACGAAAACATCAGACCTAATGCCGTGCCCACGGCTACCAAAATAAGCCCCTCAAGAATAAACTGACTGAGTATGGATTTTTGAGTCGCCCCGATCGCCAAACGCACACCGATTTCACGCGTGCGCTCCGTGACAGATAAAAACATGATGTTGGCAACGCCAAGCGCACCGACCGCCATGGTCATCGCGCCACTCGCTCCGAGAAAAATCTGAATGCCACGCAAAATTCCACTGATGACCGCCGCACCTTCACTAAAATCGGGTAATTCGACCGCATCTTTATCACTTGGGTCAAAATGAAGCTGCTTGGCGAAAAAGTTCACGATATTTTGTCGAAACGACGGTGCATCCATCCCGTCTCTCGGCTTCATCAATACCATCCAAGGTTTCGCATCCCACAAATCGCGGTACGTTGTTTGAGGAATGAAAACCGTGCGGCTATCGCCGAATGAAATGCCAGTGTCTTCACCAACGGTTATCCCAATCACCAAAAACGGAATGCCGTTGACTTTGAGCCTATCCCCGATTTGGATTCCGCCCATTTGCGCAATTTGATCGCCTAACACTGCCACGCGAGTGTGGTTGTCCATATCACTTGGTGACAGGTTTCTCGAACCGGATTGCAGCTTGCGTTGCATTAAAGGAAAGTAAGACGTATCAATACCGCTGACCGTACTCGATAAATTCTGTCCTTTGAGATTGGTGATATTCGCATCCCATTTGGCGTAAACGCTCGACGCCTGTTGCACGAAGCCCGACTGTTTGATCATGTCGACTTTTTCTTGTGGAATATCAATTTGTCGTCTTGAAGGTAACCCTTGCCACGGTTTACTGGTACTCGACGGAAACACCACTTGCACATTGTTGATCATAAATGAAAACGACTGGGTCTGATGGCGATAAAAGCCTTCGCCAAGTGCGATTAACACCACCACAGAGATCACGCCCCAAGCAATCGCGATAATGGCTAGCACGCTCTTCATGCGATGCGCCATCAACGTTTGCGAAGTTTGTTGCAATAGGCTGCTCATGAATGAAAAGCCCGAGAGATCAGCGCCATGGTATCGTCATCGAGTTTCCCTGCGGTTTGCAGTAAGCCGATTCTCTTACGCCAGTAGCTGTACAAGTTGGTTTGTAGACTGTTTTTCGCCTCAAACAAGCTGTTGTGTGCGCTGATAACTTCCGACACTTCAAGCAGGCCAGCGTCGTAAAGTTTCTCTTTGCTTTGCAACACTCTGGCGCGCGATTCAACCAGCTCGTTCGCTATCAAAACTTGATTCCAATTGATATCGACCTGCGTAAACTGCTGAATAACTCGTTTCTGAATATCAATTTCCACTCTACGCATATCTTGCTTGGCGCTTAAAATGTTCAACGATGCTTCGTCCACTTTCGCTCGCACTGCACCATTGAGGTCAATCGGCAAACTCAAACTAATCCCAGCGTTAAACTCGCCGTTTGAACGATTGTCACCATCGCTGTAGCCCACACTGCCTTTGACGGTTGGGTAGTATCCACCTTTAGCTGAATCTTTCGCGAACTCGCTCGCTTTCACCATCTGCGCCGCTACCAACAGCTCTGGACTACTGTCTTTCGCCAGCTTTAGCCATTGCTCCTGAGAGTCCACCAGCATCGGCGGCTGAATTAAAGAATCCGTTCGAATTTGGTCGACACTCTCCGGCATTTGATTAATCAACGCCGCAAGCTCTGCTTTTTTCACTTCGAGATCGGCTTTTGCATTGAGGATACTTGCTTGCTCAGAGACTTGATTCGCTCGCATCTCTTCAACATCAACCGACTTCACTTTGCCTGCTCGATAGCGTTTCTCAATGATGTTGAGAAGTTCCTTCCCCTCCTCCAGCTTGGACTGCGCCAATTTGAGGTCGCCCTGTGCGCTTGCCACATCTAGGTAAGCGGTGAGCAGCTTCTGCGCAAGCTCGTTATGCGATTGAGATAGCTCTAACTGTGCTTTGAGATAATTGGCATTCGCTTGATCCAGTTCCGACCACAAACTGCTATCCCAAATAGTTTGAGATAAGGTAGCGCCGTAACTGTTCGAATGGCTTGAGGACTCATTCCAATCCGCTGACGCACTGGCACTTAAACCCGGCAATAACGCACTGCGGCTACTCTGTACGCCAACCTCGCCAAGCTGGACGCCGATTTTCGCTTTTTCGTAATTAGGATCGTTCTGCTTTGCTTGTTGCCAAGCTTGTTCAATAGAAATTGCGTAGGTCGGCAAACTGAGTGTGGCAGCCAACAATGCAAAGGCGATTTTTGATCGTTGCAGTTTAACCATGCGCCGCTCCCATCATGCTGTTGTCGATAACCTCTTCATCAAGCTCCACGCCGTCAAGCACTTCGACATTGATGCCATCTGACAGACCGAGTTTCACCGGTTGTTTATGAAACCCTTGTTCTGAGCTATCGGGGATCAGAACATTCGGTGCGTCACCATCAAATTGCAGAGCGCGCTCCGGTAGAGTGAGCACGTTTTCAGACTTCTTCAGAATGATTTGAGCCGTCGATGAAAAACCAGAACGAAGCAACACATCTTGTGGGATCTTGAGTTCTCCCACTTCAACCTCAAAACCGTTATCAAAACTTTTTGCCGAAGCATTGCCCTCTGGTGAGTTGAGGTTCTCAGATTGAATCGCCACTTTGGTTAGCACACCAGAAATCGCCACATCAGGATAAGGCGCAACCGTCAACATAACGGGCATTCCCGGAGACAACTGCGCAGCATCATGCTCACTGACGCTACCTTTAAAAATCAGACTGTTCATGTCGGCCAATGACATCATTTCAGTCGCGGCTTGGCTTGATTGAGTCGAGATGATCGGCTCTCCGACCTCTACTTTCTGGTTGAGTACTGTGCCATCAATTGGCGCGTAGATCGTCGACGTTAAACGCGCATCGCCGATAGACGCCTCACCACTGCGGATGAGTTCGAGATTCTGGCGCTTTTGCAATACGTCCGCTTGCGCAGATTTGACTGCCGAGCGCGCACTTACGTATTCGTCGTAGTTACTTGGAATAATGTCCTGCTTGACCAAGCTTTCTAAGTTGGACAGTTTTTGTTTGGCGGATTCCAGATCGGCTTCGCTACGCATGAGTTCTGCCGATGCATCCGTTAATGCTTGGGGAGTTGGGTTTGGACGCACTTTGATCAGCGGCTGGCCTTGCTTCACCTTTTCACCAACTTTCGCGTACACTTCACCGACGATACCGTCGATTTGTGACTTGATAGACACAGAGTGTGCAGGGACAATTTTACCAACAGCCACAGCTTGTTTTTCAATCGTGCCTTTTTCCACAATCAATGTAGGCAGCAATTCTGGTTGAGCAGCAGATTGGAGATAGAAATACGTACCACCGCCGAGCAGCGCGATGCTCACAGCGGAGACAAGCCAACGTTTCGTCATTATTTATTCCAACAATTATTGGGTAGTCTAATGACTACTCCTAAAACACAAAGTTGAAGGAATAATATCCTGCTTTAATAGCGGTTTGGTTGTCACAGTTGGTAAGGCTTTGTCAGTCGCCTCTGACAATCAAAGACTAAAAAATCTCGACGAATCATTCAGCAAAGACGCTGTCTACGATGGCGACTAACATGCTCTGTAACCGCTCGTTTCAACCGCCCCCCATTTCATTCTGAACAATGTGCAAAATGGTGCTGTTCTGTATCCTCCAATCGCATATCCATACAGTCTTGCGCCTCACGTCCTAGAGCAGGAAAAACTGCATGCGCTTTTAAAATGCCTTGGCTGATAAAGCCACATTTCTCCAACACACGGATACTCGCGTGGTTGCCAATATGCGGGGTGGTGCGAATGCGCGTTATACCCAAGCTTTGCAGGTAGACAACGCCAAGTTTGCAGGCTTGGGTTGCATAGCCTTTTCCCCGATAGCGAGCAGAAATACCAAAATGGATTTCACTGCTGTCTTGCTCAGGTAGCAGCACCAGACAACCAATAGGAGTGTGAGAAGTGAGTTCTTCAATAGCGAAGACTAATAGATTGGGAGACTTTTGATCATATTGAGCACGCCATCTTTCGATGGCTTCAAGGGTTTGATTAACATTTTGGTGGGCTTGGCGATTGAGGAAGCGGCATGCTTGCTCATCGCCTAAATAGTTTTCAAACAGAGGAGCAGCGTCTGTTGTTTTGAGGTATCTGATTGCCACTTGTTGAGATTCAACTCTCATCATGATTTAGCTCTGATAAACATTCGGTTTCCAGATTTGCATGAAGTTTTCTACTGGAGCAATAGGAGTGAACCCAAACTGTTCGTACAATCCATGAGCATCGCGGGTTGCAAGCATCATACGGCGTAAGCCTTGTAGTTCTGGATGAGCAACAATTTCTGAGATCAACCACTTACTGATGCCTTTACCACGGTGTGCCTCCACAACAAACACATCGGCAAGGTACGCAAACGTGGTGCGATCGGTAATTAACCGAGCAAAAGCGACGAGTTGATTTCTGTCATCCAAAACCGCGAAACAGAACGAATGGCGCAATGACTTCTCAAGGCGTCCTCTTGGAATGCCCTTTCCCCAATAACTGTTTGAAATGAACTGGTAGATAACGTCTAAATCCATGTCATCTAACGACGTGGTAATTCGAAACCCTTGCATTGTATCCCTCAACATTGATTTATATTTTCTCAGCCACACAGACAAGCGAGTTGGCATTCGCCTCAAATGCTTGCGCTGACCAAGATTGGTACTTCTCTATGATTCTGAATCCCGCTTGTTCAAGGAAAACGTCTATGTCTTCCAGCGGGCGATATATTAAATCAATGCTGGAATGCTCAATCGTTCCACTTTCAAAATGGCGCTCTTTGTTCAAATACATGATGGACGTTTGCAAGTCATACTCGGCCTTCATACCGAAATAATTCACTTCACCATAGGTTGGAGAAACATAGGTTTGCCACAGCGCCATCTCATGATCCAATTCTAGATTCTCTGGCGTTGGTAACCGCGTATCGAAGACAAATCGCCCACCTTTTTCTAGGTGCTTTGATATTGAGCTCAGTGCGCCTGCCAGCATGTCGTCACTTAAAAAGGCTTGGAATGCATTCCCTGTCATTATGGCTAGGTCAAACTTCTTACCTAACGAAAACTGGGTTGCGTCGAGATGAAGAAAACGTAAGTTACTCCTACTTTTGGCTTTGTCCTTTGCGTGTTTGAGCATCCCTTCAGAAATATCAATGCCAATGGCTTCGTTGAGTTGCTCAGAGACTGGAATCGTGACAATGCCGGAACCACAACAGACATCCAATACACTTCGAGCATTGGTTTCTTCGATTAACCTTGTGATGAAAGCAATATCGTGATGGTAATGCTGCTCGTATTGGGCATCGTATTCAATGCCCGACCCGAACTCGGTTAAATCTTGTGTTTTCAAAAACAGTCCTTGTTTGTTACTTATTTCAGCGGTGTGACTTTTTCAGCTCTAGCATCAAGTATCGACACACATAACCAACACCAGATACGTAACCAATCACATTTTCTAGGGAAACCACTTCCAACCCCGCCTGCTGACAGAGTTGTTCAACTTCACTTTCGGTATATGCCGTATGCATGACCGATCCACTATAAGTATTTCGGGGCAAATCTTGTCCATCCGGATCGTGGTATTGAAATATCCATCATTTCGTCCTTGATAACCAGAACGATGCTCGAATGTAACACGCAATACGCACCTAGGCACTTATTAAATAGCTAATTTTCTATGAAACGTAACCGACTGGTTATTCAGCGCTAACCAGTAGAAATAGATGAAATTTTGAAAAGTATTAGCCCGTAATTCCGATGGGATTTTTAAGTGCATAAAGAGAAAACATGTCCTGATAATCTGTCTTAGATTATTCAGCTAATCTTATTTCCATCATTCTATTCGCTGTATATAAAAACAATATTTAAATTAACATAACAAACCTATCGCTTATTATTTTTCATTTAAATAATGATTCTTATTTTTAATATCACTCTATAATTAAAGTGCTCAAATTCTCATGTTGTATTAACTTGAGGTTTAATTTATGAAACTAACTCCTTATTTAACTGCTGTTGTTTCGGTCAGCTGCGCTTTTGGCGCATTCGCAGCCGATGATTCAAAAGCACTTTTAGAAGATGCACTGAGTGCAGCGCCACCGACTATTCGCGATAAAGTAACGGTGATGGACTGGAACAATAACGTTCTTCAAGAAGGTTCTAGCCAATACACTTGCTTCCCAACGCCACCTCAATTGGAAGGCATTGCTCCAATGTGTATGGATGGACCTTGGATGGAATGGGCAGACGCTTGGATGAACAAAAAACCTTTCCAAGCCAAAGCATTAGGCATTTCTTACATGTTAGCGGGTGATGGCGGTGCCAGTAACACCGACCCATTTGCAGAAGGGATGACGGACGATAATCAATGGATTGTGGAAGGACCACACTTGATGATTATTACCCCAGACCAAGCGTTGCTGGACTCTCTACCAACCGACCCAAGTTATGGTGGCCCATACGTGATGTGGAAAGGCACGCCATACGCACACATTATGATTCCCGTTGGAGCGAGAAAATAAAAAGAAAAAATCCGATATTCAGTATTTTGAATATCGGATTTTTATTTCGTTATCGAGCCAACCAAATTCTCGCCAATATTCCTATCGGCGTTGTGATGCCTGTCGTAATAGAGGTCACTTTACCATTTCTTAAAATATAAATGGTTGGAGTCACGCTAATTTTCCATTCACGCATAATATCGCTTGAAGGATCGTTTATGTTTTCAAAACGATATTCTTTTGCCTGCATAAACTGCGCCACGCGCTCATTCGGTCCCGATGAGCCAGAAACGCCAACTACGGCATAGTCATCACTCAGCCAGCTCACGCTTGGGCTTACAAATTTACACGCGGGACACCAAGTCGCCCAAAAATAAACAACGACAGGTTGTTCATGACTTTGCGCGATTGCATCGAAGTATTCACCATCGCTCAATACGGAGCTCAATGGTGGTGCCTCTTGTTTAGGAATATCTTTGGTGCGATACCAATCCATCGCGATAGAAATAACGGTGACAATGAGCACCATCTGTACGATTTGAATGAGCCAATATGGGAATGTTCTACGCTGCTTTGTCGAACTCATTGAATGGATCCCCCAGTCGCTTGTTTCACCGCGCTTAAAACAACATCATCAGTCAGAATCACAGGTAACGGGATACCTTGTGGCGCCGCCGGGCCATAGACGATGTTAAACGGCACACCGTAACGCCCATGAGCTCGTAAAAAGTCCGTTACCGAGCCGTCCGGATGCGTCCAATCCCCTTTTAACGTCGCCACATTAGGGCTTTGCAGCAATGAGTAGACAGGATCTTGCCAGATCACGCCGATCTTGTTCGCTTTACACGTGACACACCAATCCGCAGTCACATCCACAAACACCACTCGCCCATTATTGACGTGCTCTTCAATCGCTGAATTAGAAAGCTTCTGCCACGCTAAGTCCTCAGGAAGCGGTGTCGCCCATTGGTCGGCAGTGACACTACCAAGTAACAGGCCACCAGCTATCAACACTAACGATGCGGTCCCCGATACAGCAAGTGCTTTCTCACCATACACTTTCTTAACTCTTGCCATCATTACTACAAAAGCAACCACAGCGATGAGTGCAATCCATAACATCGGTACATGATTTGCCATTAATGAAAGTAGCCAAACGCTGGTTGCCAACATCATTATGCCAAACACGATCTTAACGACATTCATCCATGGACCGGGCTTTGGTAGTTTTAGTGCGATACTTGGAAACACAGCGACTAAGATCCAAGGCAGTGCCATACCCAATGCTAATGCAGTAAAGGTTGCAAATAACGTTAATACGTCCGCGCCCAAGGCAAAAGCAACGGCAGTGCCTAAAAACGGTGCGGAACAAGGTGTCGCAAGCAAAGTGGCGAACATACCTTGAACGTAGTGACCCACTAGAGAGTTATCACCTTTCGATGCGAGCCATGTATTAGTACCCGATGACAGACGGATTTCAAATAACCCCAACATATTGGCGCCGAACAAAGCAGTGACTAGTACCATCAATCCTAGGAACCAAGGGCTTTGGAACTGCACGCCCCAACCGATCGCGTTACCCGTAAGCTTCAACACCAAAATGAATCCAGCTATCAGCCAGAACGAAGTGAGAATCCCCAGAGAAGAAGCGATAAACTGGGTACGAATTTGACGGCGCTCTACACCATGCGCAGCCACAATACTGCTGAGCTTCATCCCCAATACAGGCAGCACACACGGCATGATGTTCAAAATCAAACCGCCTAACAATGCAAATAAGAAAATACTCGCTAAAGAGGTAGTTGGCAGTGACGATGTAACCGCTCCTGCTTGTGCTTGTGTTACCTCTTCGACCAGCAAATTATCATCTTTGATAGAAACATATAACGATTGTTCATTGAGCTCTACCTCACCCAGCCAGGTCTCAACCGAGTAATTTGCTGTGACGATATCACCTTCTTGCTGAAGTCCATCCAACTTGAAGCTGTAGTCACGAATCGCATCACCAACACCATCCACCAACACTTGAGGATTTTGCCAACCTTGCGTGTTCTTTAGTTTGATTTGTAATTTGGATTGAGTCGCATCCCAATTTGTTTGCGTGACCTCAACAAAAGGCGAAGATTGAGGAACATTGCTCACCGCTTGGGCGTAACTGAACATCACGTCTTCGTCCACTTTCAGCTCAGAGGGTAAGAACGTCAATTGAATTTGGTAGTCCGTCAGCACACAAATCGTCGTACAGGAAGAAAGCGTGAGCACTGCATCAATCGTGACGGGTTTCGACATATCGTCGATATGCAGCGTCATTGGGAACAAAGTGTCGCCTTTGTAACCGAGAGTCTCAATGCCCAATAACTCGAACTTTTGCGGATATGGCCATTGCCAATCAACCTTGCTCAGGTTTTGCGAGTTTTGCCAATCTATCGATGGCGCGACACCACCCTCGCCCGGCGATCGCCAGTAAGTTTTCCAGTCTCCGGTTAACTTGACATCCAAATAACCTGTAAGTGTTTTGGCTTGCGGATCTTGTTGACCCGTTAGTACAAAGCGCGTTTGCACTGGAGGATGTTGCGGGTTGGTCATCCAACCGGTATCGGTAGTTTGTGCTGAAATATTCAGAGAGAACAAACTCAAAGCCAGCGTCATAAAGAACATAGACGCGAACTGAGTCAGTTTGGTAATTTGATTCATAGTAATTCCTAATAATAAAAACAAATGTGCTAAACCGCTGACGTTATTGGTCAGAAAGCACGTTTTTATTCTTGGAATACACAGAAAGTCAGATGGACTCGATACTTACGACCTATCGGCTCCGTCCAATGTTGTGCGCGAATATAAGTGCAGCACATCCAAATAGCCGACGCTAAAAGACCGACAAACAGAACAACAATAAATGCATCGATCTGATGTTGAGAAAATTGAATTAACTTTTCAGACAATTCGCATTTGCTGGTTTCTTTAGCATCAATCGACTTGACGCTCGAACCCTCATCAGTAAGTGAAACAGCAGGCGATACCGTCTCGTACTTCATAGAGCATGACGATGCAAAACCTGAATTTTGCATCAGACACACGACAACCACCCAGCCAATAATCGCTAGTAGCCATTTCACCCGTTTATGTGGCGTGTGATGTCGTTTAGTCAATAAACTCATAAGAATTCAGATAAAGTAGGAACGAAGAAGATAATACGCGAGTCGTCATAAAGCTCAAGTTGTATCCACAAAATAACATTAAGAAGCGTCACTCACTAAGCTCTAATCTAGCTTGCCATAAATATATGCCAACTCTGCGACGGTTTTCGCTGAGAACTTTTTCAATAGGTTGGCGCGGTGTACTTCAACCGTGCGCATTGCAATGCAAAGTTCGTCAGCGATTCGAATGTTGCGCTTGCCTGCAATGATCAAACGTAAAATGTCTTTTTCTCTGGGAGTGAGCGAGTCATACGCCGATTTTGCCGCCGCCATATCAAGGTTTGCAGCCGACTGCACTTGCCCCTGCAAAATGGCTTGTGCCAACTCATCGCCTTTGACTGGCTTTTGGAAAAAATTGACCGCGCCAGCTTGCAATGCATCGACCGCCATCGGGACATCACCATGCCCCGTCAGGTAAATAACGGCCAAGGGACTGTTGGCTTGATTTAAAATTTGATGGACTTGCTGACCACGAAGATTTGGCATTCGACTATCAAGAATGATACACCCCGCTTGCTGAACGTCCACCTCATCGAGGAAAGACTGCCCATCAGCAAAAGTGGTGACGTTGAAGTCATGTTCTTCCAACATAAAAGCGAGCGAGTCACGCACCGATTCATCATCGTCGACTACAAAAACAGGTAGCTGCTTTTCACCGCTGCTCATTGAATGCTCCTATGCCTAGTTCAGATTAGTTTTGATATGGAAACACGAGTTCAACCAAACAGCCATGTGGCGCTGTCGAGCTGATGAGAAACTCGCCACCATGCATTTCCATTACATCACGACAAATGGCTAACCCCAGCCCGAGCCCCTCTTCTTTGCTACTCACAAACGCTTGAGTTGGATTCTCTTGCTGCAACCCTGTGCCGTTGTCCAATACTCGAATGGAAAGTTGATTGACTTGGTAGTCACTATGCAGGGCAATTTTACCTTGATAACCTGACGAGTGATATTTCTCTTGGAACAAAGTACACGCATCAATCGCGTTACTGATCACATTAACTAAAACCTGTTGAACGCCCACAGCGTCGACAAGTACCGGACGGACGTTCCCTTCTATACTGGTCACAATCGAAATATTTTGCTTCTGCATTCGAAAATGGAGCAACTCAATCGTGTCATCAATGAGTAGTTGAAGGTCGCACGGCGCTTTGTCGACACTACGCTTGCGGATCAACGTTCTTAAGCGCTGAATAATTGCATCGGCTCGTTCAACTTGCCCCTGTATTTTCTCAAGCACAGGGACAATATCTTCATGAGGGCGTTTTTTGGCCAAGCGAAGTAAACCGCCTTCACTGTAATTGCGAATGGCCGCCAATGGCTGATTGAGCTCATGGGCAAGACTGGTGCCGATTTCTCCGACAATCGCGACTCTCTGCGAGTGCTCTAGTTGTTCACTTTTTTCTTTTAAACGTAACGATGTCTGCTCCAACGCTTGCTTGCTCTTGCTAAATCGATACTCAAGCCAAAAGTGGTAAGCGTTCAATACAATCACAAAAATGAACAGCGCCCACGCCCATTCCTGATGACTACGCAGCCAGCGCAGTGCCTCACTCCACCAAGGTTGTTGCAACGGATGGAGGTCTAGAGCCTGATAGAGTTTGTCGATGCTCAGCAAGCTGACGGGTGACGTCCAACCTGACGCGCCAGCGGCAATAATGGCGGGGTGATCTGGCGGCATAGCAAGCAAGACTTGCGCAATCTGTTTGGCGAGCTGAGCTGAGCCACGCTCTGTTTTGGCAAATGACCAGTTTGGATATAACGGCGTAGAAACAGCGCACGAAGAGTGTTCATTTAGCTGTTGATTTAGGACTCGAAAATCCCCTTGCTGTAACAGACCTTCATTTTGCATCTGTTCCAATAAACAAGCAGGGACGACAGCGGCTTCCACATTGCCATCACGTAATTGATACAGGTTGGCATCAATAGGAAAGCCGAGGTAACGGACATCAGCAAAGAAATCGTTCGGATTAAGACCCATTTCCACGATTTGATAGCGCAGCGTTAAGTAACCGCCAAAGGCTTTTTCTGATACAGCAGCAACGGGAAACCCTGAGACATCTTGCAATGTTTGATAGCTTGAACTAGCTCGAACCACCAGCGCCGAACCAATGCCGTAGTTCGAATTTTGCGGCGCTCGGCTGGTTAGCGTTGCCATCCACGATAGCGCGTATTGCCTACCCAATCGCACTGCCTGACCTGGGTTAGTTAAGATGAAATCCATCGTCTGAAACTTCACCGCTTCGCCCATTTCATCCAAGTTAAGGGGATGAAGAACAAAATGCACATCAGAAATTTGCTGATTGAGCCAATCAATGGTCGGTTGCCATCTCTGCTCAGCATAAAGGTGACCACGTATCGCTAACACGCCCACTTCGACTTTCTGCTTAGCCTCTGGCTGCACTGCGTTTTGCTCTTGCAGATATGCTTGTTCAGAAACAGCGCCCTGAGCCAAAGATGCAAAGACAACCAAGCAAAGAATCCAAAACTGAAGCAACCGTGGCGTTTTGTTCATGATGAGTAGAATCGTTCCTTCGAAAGCAATGGAGCAAGAATAACAGCTACCTTCCCTAAACCACATTTGTTTTAGATCAAGTTTGATCTGGGTATGTGGAAATCCACAATATAAGCCTCGCGGTGCATTTCTCACAATGGAATCAGTCAATTCAAATACAACAAAAAAGCAGGTGAGTTATGGATTCCACCAAACGTCGCTTTCTCAGCGCGGTCACAGCTGGAGCCGCGTTAATTCCAGTCGCGGGTATTGGCACGGCAACCGCGGGAAACATTATTCGCAATAACCAGTCCGCCGATCGAAAAGGACAAGTGGGGAAACGTTATGCCATGGTGGTGGATTTACGAAAGTGCGTCGGATGCCAGGCTTGCACCGTGGGTTGCAGCATTGAAAACCAAGCACCTATCGGTCAGTTCCGAACCACAGTAAAGCAGTACGAAGTCACGCTGGATGATGGCTCTACAACCACACGAGAAGCGAAAGCCTTTATGCTGCCTCGCCTTTGTAACCACTGCGAAAACCCACCCTGCGTGGCTGTGTGTCCGGTTCAAGCGACCTTTCAGCGCGAAGATGGCATCGTCATGGTGGATAACAGTCGCTGTGTCGCCTGCGCGTATTGCGTACAAGCCTGCCCTTACGATGCGCGTTTTATCAATGAGGACACCCTCACCGCAGATAAATGTACCTTCTGTGCTCACCGTCTAGAACAAGGTCTATTGCCTGCCTGCGTGGAAACCTGTGTTGGCGGTGCACGTGTAATTGGTGATTTGAATGATCCATCAAGTGAAGTCCGCCGCTTAATTGCGAAGCACCAAGACGACATCAAAGTGCTAAAACCCAATGAAGAGACCAAGCCACACGTGTTTTACATCGGCATGGATGAACGCTTCACCAGCCATATCGACGGGCAGCCAGCTATTTATGACCCACAAGGAGAGCACGCATGAACATCACCGAAGTGTTAGTCCAACCTCAAGCGATGGCTTGGCTCCCGTGGGCGGTACAGTATTTCTTCTACATCGGTTCGGCTTATGCGGCTGCTATTTTATTCCTAATCGCCCTATTATTTGAAAAACACACCAGCCACAGACTGCGCGCTGCGCTTGTGCTGACGCTGGCCATCGGCGCCATCGTGGGGCCATTAGCGTTAACTGGTGATTTACACCAACCGGGACGCGCATGGCATTTTTACGCGCACATCACGCCGTGGTCATGGATGTCTTTAGGATCGCTTTTCTTGCCTGTTTTCTCAGGTTTAGCGGTAGTGACTGCATGGCTGTATCTCCGCCAGGATCTGTTCAACTTACGTAATCAGCCAGGGAAAGTACTGCCTCTAATTTCAAAGCTGTCACTGGGTGAATGGGTGCTCTCTCGTAGAGCCATGCTTATGGTATCTGCCATCACTGTGCTATCAGGCATAACCATTGCAGTCTACACAGGCGCTGAAATTGCGGTCGTAAAATCACGCTCGTTATGGCACCAACCAGCATCACCGATTCTTTGGTTTGTCACTGCATTTATGGGCTCGGTTGGCTTCTCTCTGATGATTTGGCTCTTGCTGCCTAGTCAGTCAAAGACGCTAACATCTGGCGATACTAATTTACTGAAAAAGTCGGTGGTAACAAGCAGTGTTCTGACGCTGATTCTCCTACCCATTTGGGCTTCCAACAACTCTACATTTTCGCTCTATTCTAGCGAACAATGGATGCACAACATTGCCTTGCTCACTTTTGTCGTTTTAGGTTGTATTTTGCTCGCCTTCATCTTCTTGCGCGATACCCACAAGTCCGCATCAGCCAGATTTCGTCACGTCATAGGGCTAGGTTTTGTGTCTGCTGCCGCACTGGCAAGCGCGTGGCTGATTCGCTGGTTTACCATTATGGAAGTACAAACCATCGCCAAGTTCGATGCAGGGCTTTATCCATACCAACTCACTATGGATGGAAATGGCTGGATAGGCATTATCGGGATGCTCGGATTGTGGCTTGCATTGGCATTACTCGCTTCAGAGTTAATCCAGCCAAAGCAACACTCCGAAGTGGCACCAACATCTCTCACCTTAACTGAACGCTAATCAAAGAGGATTTCATCATGGATAACAAACGCCGTCAGTTTTTGAAATCAGGCATTGCTGTGGGTGGGCTTGGCGCATTCGCTGCGGGTTACGCTACCACAACCAAACACATGGTCAAGGGTGCGCTCGAAGGCACTGCAGGAGAAAAAACGCGTGATATTCACCACGGTAACTCGCTTGAACCAGAATACACGGTCAACAACAAAGGCAACCTGATCCCGAATCCAAACCAACGTGTTGCGCCATCCATGTGCTTTGGCTGTTGGTCACTGTGCGGGTTGCGTGTGCGCATTGATAACCGTAACGACGAGATTTTGCGTATCACTGGCAACCCATATCACCCATTGTCTCATCAGCAACACATTCCGTTCGAAACACCAGTCAAAGATGCTTATTTAAGTTTGGCAGGAGAAGCGGGTCTTGAAGGTCGCTCCACCGCCTGTGCTCGTGGAAACGGGATGCTAGAAATTCGCAACAGTCCGTACCGCATTACTCAGCCGCTGAAACGAGTAGGCAAACGCGGCGAAGGGAAATGGATTCCGATCAGCTACGAGCAATTGATAGAAGAAGTCGTAGAAGGCGGAGATTTATTTGGTGAAGGCCATGTTGATGGCTTGCGCGACATTCGCGATTTAACAACGCCCGTTGATCCTGAAAACCCAGAATATGGCCCGAAAGCCAACCAACTGTTAATGACCAACGCCGGTAACGAAGGCCGAGACGACATCTTCAAGCGCTTCGCGTTCAACAGCTATGGTACGCGAAACTTTGGGCACCACGGCTCTTACTGCGGCTACGCATTTCGTGCTGGCAGCGGCGCATTTATGAATGATTTGGATAAATTTGCCCATTTAAAACCAGACTTCGATAATGCCGAATACATCATCTTTATTGGTATGTCGCCTGCTCAAGCTGGCAACCCTTTTAAGCGTCAGGCGCGTCAACTCGCCAATGCGCGAACAGAAGGTAGCTTGGAATACACCATCATCACGCCAAGTTTGCCTGCGGGTTCATCTAGCTTGGCGGCAGGTGACAATAACCGCTGGGTACCAATCAAACCGGGCACCGATTCTGCCCTCGTGCTTGGCATGATCCAATGGATCATCGAAAACCAACGCTACAACAAAACCTTCTTAGCGCAGCCGGGGGCAAACGCGATGAAGCGAGCCGGCACCGCGCACTGGTGTAATGCTACGCATCTCGTGATAAGCGATGAGCAGCACCCTAGAAACGGCACGTTTTTACGCGCGTCGGATTTGAATCTGCCATTCGAAGGCGAAGCGTTGTCTGACTCCGATCCGTACGTCATCGTGGATGATCAAAGCGGCGAATTTGGTGTTCATACCCAAGCTGAGGAAGCGGCACTGTTTGTCGATAAAACGGTTTCGCTTGCATCAGGCGAAGTGCGCGTAAAGTCGTCTCTACAAAGACTCAAAGAAGAGGCGTTTAAATACAGCCTTGAGTTCTACAGCCAACAATGTGAGATCCCTGTTGAGCAAATCGCAGAACTAGCGAAACGCTTCACCAGCTACGGCACAAAAGCGGTGGTCGATACCCACGGTGGCAACATGCACACCAATGGGTTCTATAACTCGTTTACCATCATGATGCTCAATGCGTTGATTGGTAATATCAATATGAAAGGCGGCGCGATGGCCAAAGCGGGTGGCTACCCAACTTCCGCTGCGGGTCCTCGTTACGACTTCACCAAATTTGCTGGCAAAGTCGGCCCGAAAGGCGTCTTTCTGTCGCGTAGTAAATTCCCCTACCACAAAACCAGCGAATACAAACGTCGCGTTGAGGCAGGTGAATCCCCTTACCCAACTCGCGCCCCTTGGTATCCGTTTGCCGCGCCACTGCTGACAGAACACCTATCTGCGGCTATTGATGGTTATCCATATCGCGTTAAAGCGTGGCTCAACCACATGGCGAACCCGATGTATGGTGTACCCGGTTTGAAAACACTGCTGGAAGACAAGCTTAAAGATCCAAAGCAGCTCGGTTTGATTGTGTCTGTTGATGCATTCATTAACGAAACCACTGCGTTGTCGGATTACATTGTGCCGGACACCGTTACTTACGAAAGCTGGGGCATGGCAACGCCTTGGCACGATGTTCCGGTGAAAACCGTCACCGCTCGTTGGCCGATAGTGGAAGCTCGAACAGAGAAAACCGCCGACGATCGCTCGATTTGCTTAGAGAACTTTCTGATTGATGTTGCTAAGAAAATGCAGTTGGGCGGTTTTGGTGACAATGCAATTCAAGATGCACAAGGCAACTGGCACGCTCTCCATCGCGCCGAAGATTTCTATTTGCGAGCTGCGGCAAACTTGGCTTATGTGAAAGGTGGCGTGCCTGAAGTTTCGGCAGAAGACATTGCGTGGTCAGGCTTAGAGCGTTTAATGCCAGCGATGCAAAGCACGCTAACAGCGGATGAGATGAAACGAGTGGCGTTTATTTTTGCTCGCGGTGGACGCTTTGAAAATGCCAGCGAAGCGTATCAAGGCGAGCAGATGAAACATAAATGGACACGACCAGTCGCAATCTGGAACGAGCGCGTCGGCAGCGCGCGAAACACCATGACGGGGGATTTCTACACCGGTTGCCCAACATGGCATCCGCAAAAATTGGCCGATGGCACGCCAATGGAAGACCAGTTCCCAAGTTCAGAATGGCCATTCAGCCTAACGAACTTTAAATCCAACATTCACAGTGCGGTGTCCAACCTATCGCCAAGGTTGATCTCGATCAAAGGCGTAAACCCAGTGTACATCCATCCAATCGATGCCGAACGCGCAGGCATTAAAACGGGTGATGAGTTTGTTATCGAGACTCCATCTGCAAGCACCAAAGCACTTGCGATGATAGTCAGCGGAATTCGCCCTGGCACACTCGGATTTGAACATGGGTTTGGTCATACCGAGCTAGGACAACGATCGCACTGGATCGGCGATAAACAACAACCCGTAAAAACGCGCAGCCAAGATGGCGTCAACATTAACGACATTGGCTTAATTGACCCTACTCGAGAAGGCAAAGGCGTGTTGTTGGATTGGGTAGTGGGCGCGGCGGCACGTCAGTCCCTGCCGGCCAAAATCCGCAAAGCGTAACGCCGCACGTTAAGACGTCTGTACCACTTAGAGCTGCCGATTTGTGCAGCTCTTCACATCCTCTAAATATGTGGAAATCCACAATACCTTTCCTTATTGACAAGGCCGACAATATCGTCCCAGTGACTACCAAGTAGCACTTGGACATATTAATAAGAATTAAAGTGAGTCAGCATGTCAAAGATTCTTCCAGTGGTGACAGCCTATTTGCTAGCCACCACTATGGGCGCAAGCGCCTCGTCTATTCCGGAAAAAGCCAGCGTGTGCAGCGGTTGTCACGGCCAACATGGTATGGGTCAACCAAACATTGCGCCTATGATTGCCGGTCTGAACGCGAATTATCTCAACACCCAAATAGAACTCTTCCTTAGTGGCGAACGACAAAACGTAGTCATGCAAGGCATGGCGAAAGAGCTTAGCGATCCTGCTGTTCGTAAAGAAGTCATGGATTACTTTGCTAACCTTCCAAGCTACGAGTTCACTAACCCAGAGCAACGCGGCGACCAAGCCGACATTCGTAACCCGTATCGTAAATTAATCTTCCAAGGCGATTGGGATAGAAACATTCCAGCTTGCGCGACTTGTCATGGAGCGAGCGGAATGGGCGTCGACAAATTCCCTCGCCTCGCAAGCCAACATGCTGATTACTTAAAAACGCAATTGATGGCATGGAAAAACGGCACTCGCAGTGGTGACCCGCTCAATATGATGGGCACTATCGCGAAAAATCTCACTGACGAAGAGATTGAAAACCTTTCCTACTACTTTGCCTCATTACGTTACTAGGAGCAGACATGAAACGTTTCTATTCTTTGTTCGCATTGCCTCTCATCTCTGCTGCTACTTTGGCCAACGAGCCACTGCCGGATCGTCAAACTGAACTGCCCGCGGTGAAAAAAAAGAATCACGGTGAATACTTAAAACCGCGTGATCTAGGCACCATTCCAAATACCGAATTTGGTGAGCAAGTAAAACGTGGTTATTCCCTATTTGTTAACTCGCAACAAATGCGCGGAAAATACGTTGGCAACGAACAAAACTGTGTGAATTGCCATATGGAAGCAGGACGAAAAGCCAACGCTGCACCTCTATGGGCGGCATACATGGCCTACCCGGCATATCGTAAGAAAAACGATCGCGTAAACAGCTATGCTGACCGTATCCAGGGTTGTTTCGAATATTCCATGAACGGTAAAGCTCCCGCTTACGATTCGCCAGAAATTGTTGCCCTTAGTGCTTACGCCTACTGGTTGGCGATGGGCGGCTTGCTCGACAAACATGGTATGACGGATGAACCAATTCCGGAGCTAGACGCAAAAGCGTTGCAAGTTGGTGGAAAAGCAAAAGACTTCCCGCTGCCAGAAGCCATCGCGCAAGCATTACCAATTGAAGAACGAGGTAATCTCTCTGGACGTGGCTACCCAAAAATCGCCGCCCCTGAGCAAGAACCATCACCAGAGCGAGGGGCATTAGTCTACGAAAAGAACTGCGAAACTTGCCATCGCGCCGACGGTTCAGGCATAAAAGGCACCGACGGCCATTCATACATTCCACCACTTTGGGGCGAATATGCGTATAACTGGGGTGCAGGTATGCACCGTATTAACACCGCGGCCTATTTTATTTACGAAAACATGCCGCTTGGGAAAAGTGTCCAGTTAAGCAAACAAGAAGCGTGGGATGTCGCGGCATACGTCAATAGCCACGAGCGTCCACAAGATCCACGATTTAAAGGCAACGTGGCCGCAAACGCAGAGAGATATCACCAACATCAAGGCTATTACGGAAAAACAATTAGTGGTAAGCAAGTCGGCTCGAATGCTTTCAAGAGCGGTACCGTCGAGTAAAAGACAACCATTCATCTTAAATACCAGTGCTCCCACCTCCCTGCTCAGGTTCTCTGGGCAGGGTTGTTTTACTCTCCTGAAGCAATCACTGCCCCCCTCCAAACCAGCAACGTTAAGTAGTTTTCGGCTTCCAACATACCAATCTTCGCAGTAAAATAATGCACCAAACGCGACTTTGTTTATATCTTAGAGCTTCCATATACTATGATGCCAAAAGTAAGAAACTCGTAAACTCCTGAATCAAAACAAGCGTGTCTAATGAAAAAAGAGTATTCTTAGGACAAATGAATCCAAAACCTACCCGATGAGTATTCAACCTAATTCCCGTCAGTTAATTTCATGCGAAGAATGCGGCCTTGTTGTTCGTATTCCCGATATCGATCAAGGGCAAAAAGCTCAATGTCCTCGATGCGCGCATTCTCTGACAAAAGTGAATGCTAAACCCTATCAAAGCGTGATCGCCATTTCATCGGCATGTTTGATCATGTTGGTGTTAAGCATTTCTTTCCCTTTTATGTCGTTCAGTGTGCAAGGGCTATCGCAAGAAATCACCTTATTGCATGCAGCCAAAATGCTGGCTGAATTTCAAAATGTACTTTTAGGTGTGTTACTTCTCGCAACGGTCGTCGTATTGCCTGCTATCTATGTCGGTCTCATTCTCTTTCTTCATCTCGAAGCATTAAAAGCGCGTAAACATACGCCATCCAAAAAACAGCAACGAATGGCGAAAGTTTTATGTCGCCTTCTGTTTCGAGTCGAACCCTGGCTGATGGTCGATGTATTCTTGATTGGCGTATTAGTCAGCTTAATTAAAATCGCTTCTCTGGCAGACATTGGAATGGGGACTTCATTCTGGGCGTTCTGCGTTTATACCGTACTGGTAGTCAAATGTATTTCTATGGTTGACAAAAGCTGGCTCTGGGGACACTTCATTCCAGCCATCGTGCTGCCCGATGTAAATGAGGGCGATACGCACCATAACCACAACCATATTGGTTGCCATACGTGTCACCAACTCAACCCAATTGAAGCGAAAAAGCACCAATACTGCATTCGTTGTAAAAGCCCTATTCATAAATACAACCCAGCAGATAATTTACAAAAAGCTTGGGCGCTTTTGTTTGCGTCAGTCATTTTCTATATCCCCGCGAATCTTTATCCAATGATGTATACCGTAAGCCTTGGACATTCAGAAGGTTCAACTATCATGGAAGGGGTAATACTGCTTTGGCATTTAGGTTCTTACCCTATTGCGATGGTAATTTTCTTTGCTAGCGTATTCATTCCAATGGCGAAAATGCTGGCACTCGCGTGGCTGTATTACAATGCGCAAAAAGCGCGATATCTTCCTCCCAAAGAAAGTATTTCACGCTTAAAGATATACCGCTTAACTGAGTTTATTGGTCGCTGGTCCATGATCGATATCTTTGTCGTTGCCATCTTAGTTGCACTGGTTCAGTTGCAAAACTTAATGGCGATTTATCCAGGCCCTGCTGCGCTCTCTTTCGCGGCAGTGGTCATTTTCACTATGCTTTCTGCAATGATATTTGACTCACGTTTGTTGTGGCAGTTGCCACAAAACGAAGTGCAGGAGCCGATTTCTGACAACTTAAACGAGAAAGCCAAATATGAGTGATGAGAACAACGTAACCGCTCAAATAAAACCGCAAAAGCAGATTTCTGCGATCTGGATTGTCCCGATCCTTGCGCTAGCCATGGGAGCGTGGATGCTGTTCCAATACATCAACAGTACAGGCCCACAAATTACTCTCCAACTGCCGACCGCAGATGGGATTGAGGTTGGTAAAACCGAGATCCGAGCATTGAATGTTAAAGTCGGTCTGATTACCGAAGTCACTCTCAGTGAAAACTACGATCACATCATCGCTAAGGCGCAGATGAACAAAGATGCTGAACGCATGCTGCGTGACGATACCATGTTCTGGGTGGTGAAGCCTCGTATTGGCCGTGATGGCGTTTCAGGTTTAGAGACCTTGCTATCTGGCGCTTATATCCAACTTCAGCCGGGTAAATCTAAAGTAGAAAAGGAGCACTTTACGGTATTAGATGTGCCACCGGTCGCTTCTCCTGATGCAGAAGGCCTACGTCTTGTATTAACACACCGCGAAGCTGGCAAACTAGGTGTTGGTGACCCGGTTATTTATAAAGGCTTTACCGTTGGTCGTGTAGAGAAAACCAGCTTTGATGTTGATACTCGCAAGGCGCTGTATCAACTCTTTATTTTCAAACCTTATGACAGCTTAGTGCGCACTCGTACTAAGTTTTGGCTGAATTCTGGTGTTGATTTACAGCTCAATGCCGAAGGGTTTGAAGTTAAGTTTGGCTCGCTAGAGAGCATGCTAACGGGTGGCGTTACCTTCGATACCGTTCCAGGTCTTGAGTCCGGCGAACTACTCACAGAAGACATGGTTAACTTCCGCTTGTACGATGATATTAAGCAGCTGAGAGAAGGTATGTACGATGACTACATTGAGTTCGTCATGTTATTTGATGAATCGGTACGTGGCTTAAAAGCGAATGCGCCTGTTGAGTACCGCGGTCTTCGTATTGGTACCGTAACGAGAGTACCGATGCGTTTACCAACACCAGAAGAAAACTTCTCTGCGAAAAAAATTCCTGTTTTGGTGCGCGTTGAGCTCGGTCGAGTGTACGGAGATTTAGAATCCCAATCTTTATCTATGTTCAAAGAAAAGTTGAAGGAAGAGTTTGCTCGCGGTCTCCGTGGCACCTTAAAGACTGGTAACTTGTTAACTGGCGCGCTTTATATTGATGCAGACTTTTATCCTAATGATGATCAGTACGTTCCAAGTGAATATGAAGGTTTAGATGTATTTCCAACCATGCGTGGTGGTTTTGCCCAAGTTCAGCGCCAAGTTAATGACTTCCTAAATAAGATTAACAGCTTACCAATGGAAGAAACGCTTAACTCTCTCAATGCAACGTTAAAAACGTCGGAAAAGACGTTGGCGTCAGCAGAACGTGTCGCGGACAGTATTGATAAACTTTTAAATCAAAAAGAGACGCAAGAGATCCCAACAGATATTCGCCAAAGCTTGCAGCAGTTGCAAAAAACACTCGATGGTTATGGACCAAACTCAACCATGTACAATGAAATGGAAGCCACGCTCAAAGAACTAGAAAGCGTGATGACAGAGTTTAAACCCGTACTTAAACAGCTAAACGAAAAGCCAAACTCTCTCGTGTTTGGAGAAGATGAAATCAGTGACCCAATCCCAGTTAAAGGCCAAAACTAATGAAACGAGTATTCTTTTTGTCTATCGCGCTATTTGTCGGTCTAACGGGTTGCAGTAGCGCTCCAGAAACTAAAGGGGCTTTGTACCTTCTACCTAAGGCGGAACCAGTGACGCTGAGCTCTTCTGATATCTCACAGCGCCCTACTTTAGTTGTTCGTCCAGTAAAACTGGCAAGTTATTTAAACGACAGTGGTATCGTTTACCGAACCTCTGAGACTCAAGTTATCCAGGCAAGAAACAATCAATGGGCGCATAGTATTTCCGAGCAAATCACTCAGAGAGTCGTCACAGAACTACGCCACAAACAGACTCATTACTGGCCGACTGAAATGAACAACCTGTTGGATCAAAATGATGAAGCCAAACTACAGCTTACGTTAAATAAATTTAATGGTAGCTACAAAGGCAATATCGAAATTGAGGGGGAATGGTTACTCATTAATGCTGAAGGTAATGTAGAAAAGAGTGCACCAATACAAATCTCTCAGCCTCTACAGAACGAAGGCTATGGAGCACTTGTCGACGCACTATCCGTCGGGTTGGAAGAACTGACTTCGGACATTGCCAAAAAAATCTAAGATCGATGTTAATTACAGGGAAGCAAGTTGCTTCCCTTTTTTGTGCTGCGAGAAGTTTTCCGATCGAAATAGATGTAGATAATCAAGCGAGACAAATTGATCTTAGTCAGACTGCAATCCGTTCTTTGGTGCTACTCTACGGCAAAATATAAAGCCCCATCCTATGACCTTATGTAGAGGTCTTGTTGATAAGGTTCTTGAGTAGCAATGTCGATTAACATTTCCGATTTAACCACCGCCCTAAATAAGGTGGAGCATATTCATAAAGTTCAGCTTGAAAATGTGCATCAGTTCTTTAAAGCAAACGAAGCTTTCTCGGTAAAAACGTTCAGCCAACTTATATCTAGTGACTCACTTGATGAGCGATTTAAAACCATCGACAAGGCCTTCTCTTTGCTTGGTGATGTGAAAACCTACCTTTTAGAAGCGTCTTACTTAGTTAAGTAAAAATAAAAAGCCCCTGTAACTTAATTACCGGGGCTTTCATTTGTATCGCCGCTAAGTTGTGGAGTTACAACTTGTAGCGATCATCAATAACCGTTGTCTCTGGGAAGGTTTTACCCTCGTCCATCGCTTCCTCAGTCTCTTCTTTTACTTTGGTATCGATCCAGAAATTACCAATATCCATTGGATGAAGCACCCATTCTGTCGCTTTTGTCATGCCATCTTTAGGAATTTTAACCCAGCGCCAATGTGCAACTCGAGAATAAGGCACCATGTATCCAGGAACGATGATATTCGCTTTGCTGACATAGTTTTGGATTTGATGCGATAAATCGTAACGCTTCTCCTGATCAAACTCAGAGTCATAAGCTTCAATCAACTTGTCCAGCTCAGGGCTGCTGTAGTTGGTGTGAGCATTCGTTTGTGGTCGATTAGCATTATCAGAGTGCAGGTATTCCCAATACGCAGGAATCTCACCAGAACCCATATTCAAGAACGCTAACTGATGCTTTTTCTCAAGAATGTATTTAAACGCAGATGAACCATCAACCAAGTTTAACGTGAACTCAAGACCAGCAAGTTTCGCTTGCTCTTTCAAGTACGCAATACGCGGTGTCCAAGAGTTGTATCCATAGGTGATAGCAAAGCTCAAGCGTTGACCCTTGTCGTTGACACGAATACCATCTGCGCCAACTTTGTCAAAGCCCGCTTTTTCGAAATGTTTAACCGCCGCATCGGCATCAAACTTAGGCGGTGTATTGTTAGGATCATCGTATTCGCCATGACCAAAGCCGAGTCCATGTGGTTTACGTGAATAATCTCCACGCATGATATTTTCAATCATGCCGTCATAGTCAGTGGCTGCCATAACGCCTTTACGCACTTCTAGGTTATCCAACATCGGCATCGCGGTGTTCATCCAAAGGCCACCAGCGCCTTGTGGTGCTTCGTTAAAGCCCCAGTACTTTTGGATATAGCCTTTTTTGTACACATCACTATCGGTTTTATCATGCCAAAAGCTTGGTAGCACCATCTCAAAGTAATCTAAGTTACCTTTTTCAAAGTGCTTCATGGCAATATCAGGATCGCGAATCACCTTAATGCGGACTTTTTCTACGTTGTAACGGTTTTTATAGTAGCGGTTGTTATACCCCCACCAATCTTCACCGACATGTTTGAATGTCACGCTCTTACCTTTCTTCACTTTATCAATGTAGTAAGGCGCCGCAGTTGGCTCAGATTTAAAGTTGAACTTTCTGACGAAGTTATCAGGCATGCCATCGTTATTTGCGTCCTTTTCTCCTTCAAAGAAGTGTTCCGGACGAGGCTGAAAACCATTACTCGGCATGTTAATCATAACCATGAGCGAGTCATGACTTTGAGCTACAGCAAGATTGACTTTGATCGTGTAGTCGTCAATTTTTTCAACACCGACAACGCTGTTCGTGAAGAAGTCGTTGTACCACGGGTCGATAATGTCTTTTGACGTGTAGTACTTCATCATAAAGACGTAATCATCTGCCGTAATTTTTTCACCATCTGACCACTCGGCCGTTTCATCAAGCTTAAAGAATACGGTTTTGTTGTCCTCTCCAAATGCCCATGACTTAGCAAGTTGGGGGATCCATTTACCAGTATTTGGATGACGCTGAGCAAGCTTTGGTGAACCATCCATTAAATATTGGCGCAAGCCGGAGTTCGCATCTGGACCAACACTTCGTAATGTCTGAGGAAAGCTCTGAATGTAAGTACGATAAGTACCACCTCGTACCGCTTCTTCAGAGGCGAACAGAGGTTCATTGTTATTTGAAATCCATTCTATATCAGCAGGTAACTCCGCCGCACTCAGTTGAAAACTGGCAGCGGTCAGTGTTGCAAGTACTGAAAATGGCAGTTTTTTAGTCATGTTTCTTCCTTGTTGTGTTTGCGATTAAGGTCGTAGCAAGGAAGACGGAGTGTGAAAGCTGCAAATAGAAAATACGCAGATAGGAAATAATAGGAGCGTAATATGAAGTGACTTCCTGCCAGCTTCTATATTAATTTCAAAGAGTTTCACTAGGTCATCCTAGACCTTACAACGCAGTGAATGCATCTTCGCCATAGTATTCTTTAGGCTTTTGTAACGCAAGTCATCAATAATACATGGTCGCATTTTCTATGCATCACAGTGAGTTATGTTACAAAAGTGTGATCGATACAGTACCAAGCCCTACTTTTCTCATAATAAACCGTAGAACCTTTATCCGAATGAGCTCCCCTCTACACCAATTAAAGCAAGCAAGTAAGCGAGCAGATATAACTGGTTAAAATGAGCAGTTGCTTACTACGGTTGGTATTTTTATTAGGTACAAAAAAGGTGAGGCATCACAGCCTCACCTTTCTTTATACAATACAAGACTGTGCTTACATACTAGACAAGCTATCATTGATCGATTTCAACACTGCTGCAGGATCCACAGCTTGAGTAATTGGACGCCCAATAACAAGATAGTCAGAACCTGACTGAATAGCCTCTACTGGTGTCATGATACGGCGCTGGTCACCTTGCTCAGAGCCGGCAGGTCGGATTCCAGGTGTAACTAACTTAAAGTCTTGACCCAGTTCGCTCTTAAGCAATGAAGACTCTTGAGCTGAACATACAACACCATCTAAACCAGCGTTTTTGGTCAATGTCGCCAGACGAATAACTTGATCCTGAGGCGCAATGTTCAAACCAATACCCGCTAAATCACTTTGTTCCATACTGGTTAGTACCGTTACTCCAATCAGAAGTGGGCGATCTTTACCGTATGGCTCAAGAATTTCACGTGATGCCGTCATCATGCGCTCACCACCGCTCGCATGCACATTCACCATCCAAACCCCTAATTCTGCGGCTGCGCGGACCGCCTTAGAACACGTATTTGGAATATCGTGAAATTTCAAATCCAGGAAGACTGAAAAACCACGTTTGTGGAGTTCACGTACGAAATCAGGACCAAATAGCGTAAACATTTCCTTGCCAACTTTTAGGCGACATGACGCAGGATCAATTCTATCTACAAACGCAAGTGCGTCTGCTTGGTTATCATAATCCAGTGCGACAATAACTTTTTGGTCGATCATTTCATCTCCTAACTATTTTGGTTCTTATTAAATAAAAAGTTAAAAAAATGCAGCGGACAGAAACTCTGTCAGCTGCATTAAAATTATTCACCATCCAATCCGCGGATTGGCTTGATCGTCCCCCACCCTTTACAGGATGGGCAGTGCCAATAAAGGGAATGAGTAGAAAACCCACACTTCCGGCATCGGTAGTGTGGTTTCACTTTTAACTGTTCACCCACCATCGCTTGTAGCGTCGATAGACTGTCTTTCGCGCGACCGTCTTCTGCTTCAGCAATGTGGTAGTCAATTAATCGATAAAAGCCCTTCATGGTTGGATTTTTCAGCAGCTGTTTGGTCAGCAGCTCTTGTGCAGCCCCGACGTTCTCGTGGTGAGCAACCAACTGAGCCAACATTAACTCGGCTGATACGCCTGCTTTCTTATCAATACAAGCTCGCAGAAACTCTACAAGTTCATCTTCCTGGCCCAAATGATGGTAGCACTCTGCAATGGTTGGTAAGACATCGCTGATAAAGTCTTTGTCTTGCTCAAGCACACCCGTCAGGTATTTTATCGTGTGTTTATAATCTTCAGACTCTAGATAAATTCGTCCCAAAGCAATACTCGCTCGAACACACTTTGGGTCTTCTGCTAGGGCTTTTTTAAAGTGCTGTATTGCCTTATTAGTATTACCATCGGCTTGGTCGAGCATTGCAATTTCACACCAAAAATGAGCAATATTCGCACGCATTCTGGAGCGTTTATTACCCAACTTAGCCAATTGATTGGCGTAATAAATTGCTTTTTCCCATTCACGTGTTTGTTGGTAAATGGTTACCAATTGCTGAAGGGCCGCTTCTTTGTAATCTGGCTCTTCGACTAACTGTTCGAAGATTTTCTCTGCACGATCGAGAAAACCAGAGACCATGTAATCTTTCGCCAACTGTTGAAGTGCAAGATTCTTTTGATCCAGTGTTAAGCCAGAGCGAGAAATGAGATTTTGGTGAATTCGGATTGCACGGTCGACTTCGCCACGAGACCGGAATAGGTTACCCAACGCAAGGTGAGTATCGATGGTCTCGTTATCAACTTGGAGCAATTCAATAAAGTGATCGACAGCCTTATCTGATTGGTCAGAGAGCAGCAGATTAAGACCCGTCATATACTGACGAGAGATTTGATGAGATTGCTTCTGCTTGTCTTGCTGAGCGCTGCGATGCCCCATATACCAGCCATACGCAGCAGCTATAGGCAACAACAAGAAGAGTAGTTCAAGCATTAAAGTTAAGCCTTATCCTTATGCCTGTTTTTCGATGGCTGGCTTATCAGCAGGTTTGTTTGCATCTGTAGGTTCGTACTTTTTCAGTTTTTTCTTTAAACGACGAACTTGTAGCTGAGTTTTCAGCTGGATACTACCAAAGATAACCCACGCTAAAGCAAAGCCAACCACAAATACCACACCTAATAGTGTAGATAAGTGGAACTCTCCTTTGGCTAGAAGATAGTTAAAAGTCACGAGCTCTTGGTTTTGGGAACCTAACGCCAATGCAATTAAAAAGAGAGCTAAAACAGCAACGATTTTTATAATTTTCATTTACATCACCCTTCTAGGAGTAAGTCGGTAAGATTATGCAGGAAAATGCTTCTTCAGACTACGTATATTAGCAATAATCTATACCCAAGTAACCTCAAGATGCTTAGTTTGTAGACACGCCTAGAAGTTAAAGTTACTTGGGTGTAGAAAGCTGCAAAGAAAACAGCCAGAATCAACAGCTCGCTTCGTAAACTGCTTGGATACATTACAAAAAAGCGGCATACACAAACGTATGCCGCTTTTTTCAAACTAATAAGAGTGCGTTAGCCAATATTTACACGCTCACGAAGCTCTTTACCAGGTTTGAAATGTGGAACGTATTTACCTTCCAATTCCACTTTATCGCCCGTTTTAGGGTTACGACCTACGCGAGGCTCGCGGTAATGAAGAGAAAAACTACCAAAGCCGCGGATCTCGATACGGTCACCGCTCTCTAGCGTAGAGGCCATGTGCTCTAAAATATCTTTTACAGCATCCTCTACCTCTTTCGCTGATAAGTGTGTTTGCTCAGCGCAGAGTCTTTCAATCAGTTCAGACTTAGTCATAGTTGCCCTCTTTGAGTATCTTTATCACTTATTATAGTAAGTAATACTAATTCCAACAAACACTTGCTGACAATTCTAGACAAATTTTATGCAAAATGCGCAATGAAGAAATGCCTTTTATTAAGATAGTTTACCGTCATTAGTATTACTACTTAAATATGCTCAAATATAAAAAAGGAGCCTTGCGGCTCCTTTTTTGCTTAAGCGAGTATATTATTCGCCTTTAGCAGCTTTGAAAGCGTCAGCCATTGCGTTACCGAATGCATTGTCATCTTGCTTGTTGATAGATGCCATTGCTTCTTGCTCGTCAGCTTCGTCTTTAGCTTTGATAGATAGGTTGATTACGCGGTTCTTACGGTCTACACCTGTGAACTTCGCTTCAACAACATCACCAGCGCTTAGGATTAGAGAAGCATCTTCTACGCGATCGCGAGATACTTCAGAAGCACGGATGTAACCTTCAACGCCTTCTGCGATTTCAACAGTAGCGCCTTTAGCGTCAACAGCAGTTACAGTAGCGTTAACTAGAACACCTTTCTTGTTGTCAGCAACGTAAGCATTGAATGGGTCGTTTTCCATTTGCTTGATGCCTAGAGAGATGCGCTCACGCTCAGCGTCTACTGCTAGAACAACTGCAGAGATCTCGTCGCCTTTCTTGTACTCACGTACAGCTTCTTCGCCAGCAACATTCCAAGAAATGTCAGATAGGTGAACTAGACCGTCGATGCCGCCTTCTAGACCGATGAAGATACCGAAGTCAGTGATAGACTTGATCTTACCAGTAACTTTGTCGCCTTTAGCTTGTGCTTCAGCGAATGACTGCCATGGGTTAGCTTTACACTGTTTCAGACCTAGAGAGATACGACGACGTTCTTCGTCGATTTCAAGAACCATAACCTCAACTTCGTCGCCAACATTAACAACTTTAGAAGGGTGGATGTTCTTGTTAGTCCAATCCATTTCTGAAACGTGAACTAGACCTTCAACGCCTTCTTCGATTTCAACGAAGCAGCCGTAGTCAGTTAGGTTAGTTACGCGACCAGTTAGTTTGTGACCTTCTGGGTAACGCTTAGCGATTGCTACCCATGGATCTTCGCCTAGTTGCTTAAGACCTAGTGATACGCGAGTACGCTCACGGTCGAACTTAAGAACTTTAACTTGGATCTCGTCACCAACGTTAACGATTTCAGATGGGTGCTTAACGCGCTTCCAAGCCATATCAGTGATATGTAGAAGACCGTCAACGCCACCTAGGTCAACGAACGCACCGTAGTCAGTAAGGTTCTTAACGATACCTTTAACTTCAGAACCTTCTTGTAGAGTTTCTAGAAGCTCGTCACGCTCAACGCTGTTTTCAGATTCGATAACAGCACGACGTGAAACAACTACGTTGTTACGTTTTTGGTCAAGTTTGATAACTTTGAACTCTAGCTCTTTGTTTTCTAGGTGAGCAGTGTCGCGGATTGGACGCACGTCTACTAGAGAGCCAGGAAGGAAAGCACGGATACCGTTTAGTTCAACAGTGAAACCGCCTTTAACTTTACCGTTGATGATACCAACAACAGTTTCAGCTTCTTCGTAAGCTTTCTCAAGTACGATCCAAGCTTCGTGACGCTTAGCTTTCTCACGAGAAAGTTGAGTTTCACCGAAACCATCTTCAACAGCGTCTAGAGCTACGTCTACTTCAGCGCCAACTTCAACTTCAAGTTCGCCAGCAGCGTTCTTGAACTGTTCAGCAGGGATAGCAGATTCAGACTTAAGACCAGCGTCAACAAGAACGAAACCGTTCTCGATAGCTACTACAGTACCTTTAACGATGCTGCCTTGTTGGAATTCTGTTTCGTTTAGAAACTCTTCAAAGAGTTGAGCAAAAGATTCAGTCATTTAGTTAATCTTCAATAAATTAAACGTCCACGGGTATCCTACCGCATGGGGTTATTAAATTCGCCAGTCATCATCCTTGCGACCAACGCTCTTAGTCTAGCCGAGTATCATTACTCAGCTAGCTTCGATTCGATATATTGTAGTGCCTTTTCTACTACTTCGTCGATAGTCATCGACGTAGAATCTAGCACAAGCGCATCCTCAGCAGGGCGTAGTGGCGCCACTGGGCGGTTACGATCTCGGTCGTCACGCTCTTGGATCTCGCTTAAAAGGTCAGCAAATTTAACATCTAACCCTTTCTCTTGCAACTGTTTAAGGCGTCGATTTGCACGCTCTTCTGCGCTCGCATCAAGGAAGATTTTCGCTTGTGCACTTGGGAATACAATTGTGCCCATATCACGACCATCAGCCACTAGGCCCGGAGCGGCCTCAAATGCACGCTGACGACGTAATAATGCTTCACGAACACGTGGCAGAGCCGCAACTTTAGATGCTGCCATACCCGTTTCTTCTTTGCGAAGCTCCCCTGACACATCTTCGCCTTCTAGAACGACCTTAACTAAGTCACCCTCTGCGATAAATTGAACGTCTAGGTGTGTTGCCAGTGGGACAAGTGCGTCTTCTGACTCTGTGTCGACACCGTGGTGAATCGCAGCGAGTGCAAGTACACGATAAATTGCGCCAGAATCTAAGAGTTGGAAACCCAACTTTTTCGCCAGCAACATACATAAAGTGCCTTTACCTGCACCACTAGGTCCATCTACGGTTACAACCGGAGTTTGAGAGGACATGTTCTTCTCCACCTATAGTTTCTTTTCAGCAATTTGCTCGGTTTTCGAGGCGCGCATTATACGGGTAATCGCCCTTTGGAGCGAGGAAAAATGTCGTGTAAAGCATTACACCTAATGCGCAATTGGATTCATCAATAAACATAAGGTTCAACAAAAACGGCGAGAGCTTCCACCCTCGCCGTTTCAAATGTCATGATCTTAGGTTCGATTAAACAATCGGTTTTTGACCACGCTCAGCTAACTTTAAGATCACACTGTCAGCAACTTTGCCCGCGACACCTGCTAGCTTGTCTGCCAGTTTTTTCTTCTGCACATAATGCACAGAAAGTACGGTTTTATCTTTGCATGCCGCAACAACGATATCATCAGATGTACTAATATCATCCACCAAACCAAGCTCTTTCGCTTGTGTACCGAACCAGTGCTCACCTGTAGCTACTTTGTCTAGGTCCAAACTAGGACGACGCTCGCGAATAAAGTCTTTAAACAAGACATGTGTTTCTTCAAGCTCTTGCTTAAACTTATCGCGCGCTTTATCGGTATTCTCACCAAACATCGTTAGCGTGCGTTTATATTCACCCGCGGTTAGTTGTTCGTACTCAATGTCATGTTTCTTCAACAGTTTGTTGAAGTTAGGAATTTGTGCGATAACGCCAATAGAACCCACAATTGCAAATGGTGCAGAAACAATCTTATCTGCTACACATGCCATCATGTAACCGCCACTTGCCGCAACTTTGTCAACAGAGATAGTCAGAGGAAGACCCGCAGCTTTGATTCGGTCCAGTTGAGAAGAGGCAAGGCCGTAGCCATGAACCATACCACCGCCAGATTCTAAACGAAGTAATACTTCATCACCTTCACGTGCGACAGCCAAAATAGCAGTGATCTCTTCACGTAGAGACGCGACTTCTTTTGCATCTATGCTACCGTTAAAATCAAGAACAAATAGGTGTGGTTCACGCTTGCTATCTAATGAACCGTCTTTGCTCGCTTGTTTGATTTCTTTCTCGCGAGATTTGTTCTTCTCTTTTTCTTCTTTTTTGACGGCTTTATCTCGAGCCTTGATGAAAGCATCGTCATGCAAATGATGCTCTAACTGTTCAACAGATTGTTTGTGTTGCTCTGAAAGGTTGGTAATCTCTAACTCCCCTTTCGCCGCACCCGATTTGCCACCAGCCGATTTTGCAATAATGAGCAGAACAATTATCGCAGCAACCACCGTGATAATTTTGGCCAGAAACAGACCATAATCTAATAAAAATTCCAACGAGAGCTCCTTTATCTCATTTCAGATGACGTTAGTATGTTACGCAGAAACATCAGCGAGAAGGCAGCGCGGTTTGTAACCACTTGTTCTGATTGATAGCATACCTAACGAAAGTTCTGGAATTGGTATAACACATGAATTGGTGTATTGTAACCATCTTGTCACGATTACCAAGATTTTCCATTGAGAAACAGGCGTTTTTTAGCGTCAATTAACTATCATGGACCCTCTTACAATAATAAGGATTTATCGCCGTGAACTACTCCGTTTCAGCTGATGCTCTAAAAGGTAAAGTCATTCTTGTTACTGGCGCTGGTAATGGCATCGGCCGTCAAGCCGCGCTTTCTTATGCCGAGCACGGTGCAACTGTTATTCTTTTGGGTAGAAATGTGCAAAACCTTGAATCTATCTATGATGAGATTGAAGCAGCTGGCTATCCACAAGCCGCTATCATTCCTCTGGATCTCAAGGGCGCAACTAAGCAAAATTACATTGATATGGCAGAGACAATCGAAGGGCAGTTTGGTCGTTTGGATGGCCTATTACACAACGCAGGTGTCTTAAGTTCGCTGTGTCCATTTGATCAAATCAAAGAGGAAGATTTCGACGATATCATGCAGATCAACGTGAAAGCAGAAGTGTTAATGACTCAAGCACTACTGCCTGTGATGCGTAAATCAGAAGCTGGGCGTATTATCTTTACCTCTTCGACCGTCGGCCACTCTGGCCGCGCATTCTGGGGGCCATACGCTATCTCTAAATTTGCCGTAGAAGGCATGATGCAAGTTTTAGCTGACGAGCTGAGTGATACACCGATCCGCGTTAACGCAATTAACCCTGGTGCCACTCGTACTCGCATGCGTGAAAAAGCATATCCGGGTGAAGATGCAAATACTCTCAAAACGCCACTGGATATCATGCCGCTATATTTGCACTTAATGGATCCTGCGGTTACCGATGTGAACGGTCAGTGCATCGACGCTCAACCGAAGCGTAAATAACTCATTCAGGTTACCTCACATAATTGATTGAAAAGGCAGCAAACGCTGCCTTTTTTCATTTCTCTCTTCATAAAAATCTTGCGACTTTCTCCCACAGAAATATACTGTACATACATACAGGTATTTATTATGCAAGATATTATTCAGCACTTAAAAAGCCAACACCTTGTTTGGCAAGCAAATTTAACGAAAACAGATCCTCAGCAATTGCGGACTAGTTCCGGGTTTTCTGAATTAGATGATTTGCTCGGCGGAGGCTTTCCACCTCATGGCGTAGTGGAGATGGAATCTATTGGTAGTATTGGTGAATTGCGTTTGCTCGCTCCTTATTTAAAAGCCACTCAGACCAATGGTGTGACTGCATTTATTCAACCTCCCGCGTTAGTGAATTCTCTGTTCTTACACTACATCTGTTTGGATATAAACCAAGTGTGGGTCGTTAATCCAACTCACCCCAAAGATGCTCTTTGGGCTGCAGAGCAATGTCTGAAAAGTGGGGTATGCAGTAATGTTTTGTTATGGCAAGAAGAGCTTGAAATACATCAAGTGAAACGCTTACAGGTAGCGAGTGAACAAGGTACTTGCCCTCTTTTTATGCTTAAAACAGAGACTATCAACCGCTTGTCTTTGCCTGTGTCACTCAGTTTAAAACTGAAAGGTGACGAGCAAGGGATTAATGTTGAAGTACTAAAAAGGAAAGGAGGCTGGAATAGAGGTAGTGTTAGTATCGGCTTCCAACACCATTACCCGCAACTGGTGAAACCATCATCTAAAACTCTGCACTCGACTGTGGTCAATTTCCCACTGGCGAACCAAGGTTAGTGATATGGCTTTGTGGATTTACTTGCACTTCCCTCGCCTACAGCTAGACGCACTCTTTGGTGATAACCAAGATCAACCCGTGGTGATTGTCGAAAGCCAACGTTGCCAGATTATTCAATACAACGAGATTGCCGAACAACAAGGCATTAAGCCTGGTATGGGCTTAGGCAGTGCTGCGTCCTTGTGTCGAGATTTACAAGTGCATCCTTATCATCCACAAACCGAATTAAATAAATTACAAGAGGTAGCTCAGTGGTTGTATTTGATCACATCTGACGTTGTGTTGATGCCAAACCAAGGTATTTTGCTACGTGCCACACCGATGCTCACCCTATATGAAGGGTTGGACAATTACTGGAATAAAGTCAGTGCTCACTTAACTAAACTGCAGTTAAGCTTTCAATTTGGTTGTGGTTTTTCACCTCTGTCAGCCAAGTTAATGGCATTGGCAGGAGCAAATGTTCTTAGTGACGACAAACCTCTTATCGAACAAATGTTATTCCCATTACCTCTGCCTCTAACCGATTTATCGAGCTCTATGGTTGAAAAGCTGCACCGCGTAGGCGTTACTTCCTTAAAAGGGTTACTTGAACTGCCGTTGCAAGACATCGCACGACGCTTTGATATCGATTTGGTGAACTACGTTGGTCGACTGACTGGGCAGTTTAAGCATCCTGTCGACTTTTATCACCCGACCGAATCCTTCCAAGTTTATTTAGAACTGCTGTTTGAGTTCGAAAACGTTCAGTGGATTGAAAAGCCGCTGGCCAAGTTACTTCGTCAACTCGAAACCTTTCTTAAATTAAGAGATAAGGTCGCTTTTGAGCTGTGTTTAACACTCCACCAGCGTGAGAAACAAGAGCAACACCTTCAACTCACTTCTGCGCAAGGTGATTACCTATGTCAGCGTTGGCAGCAGTTAGCGAGTTTAAGCTTAGAGTCACTCTCGCTCAATGGCCCAGTCACAGGGCTAACGTTAAAAGTCGTCCGTCAAGGTGAGCCTCTTAGTGCATCACGCGATCTCTTTGCTGGGCAAAAAGGGAACATGAATGCTTTAGAACTGCTCTCTTTACTGCAAGCTAAATTGGGGAAAAGTGCTGTGTTAAAACCCAACATCGCTTGCGATCCTAGACCAGAAAAGGCCAGTCAATATCGCCCTGCTGATGCTCCAGATGAAAAGGAGCACGCCATACCCTCCATACTACGCCCCGCAATGCAATTGCCCACTCCCATTGCATTGCAAGAGCAAGTATCTTTGGTCCACGGACCTGAGCGAATCGTTTCTGGATGGTGGGATGGTGATGAGATCATGCGTGATTACTACATTGCACACACCAAGCAAGGCCGCTGGTTATGGATATTTCGCGATCAGCACAAGCACTGGTTTCTTCATGGCTATTTTTGTTAAATCGACAGTTATTTTTGTTGGGTCATTATGAGTTACGCGGAACTATTTTGTCAGTCTAACTTCTCTTTTTTGACTGGGGCTTCTCATGCAGAAGAGCTGGTACTCCAAGCTGCTTTCTATCGCTACCAAGCTCTAGCCATAACGGATGAATGTTCGGTCGCGGGCGTTGTCAAAGCCCATGCGACCATCGAACAACATAAACTCGATATCAAACAAATCGTTGGAAGTATGTTTTGGTTAAATGATGAATGCCAAATCGTACTGCTTTGCCCTTGTCGCAAGGCTTATGCCGAGTTGTGTCGTATCATCACAAACGCAAGAAGACGAAGTGAAAAAGGCAACTATCAACTGTTCGAATGGGATTTGATGTCGATTCGACATTGCTTGGTATTGTGGCTGCCCACACATCAAGAGAGTGACCACTATTGGGGACGCTGGCTCAATCAACACCACGCTAATCGTTTGTGGGTAGCGATTCAGCGCCATTTGAGTAACAACGATACTGAGTACATTGCGCACTGCGAGCAGTTAGCACATGAATTACAATTACCTATAACTGCCTGCGGAGGCGTTCTCATGCATGATGTTGAACGCTTGCCATTACAGCATGTACTTACCGCTATAAAGCATGGGTGTAGCGTCGATAAACTCGGTTTTGATCGTATTTCGAATACAGAACGAGCGCTTCGTCCTTTTAAAAAATTGGTTCGGATTTACAAACCAGAATGGCTGGAAGAAAGTACCTACATCGCCGATTTATGCGAGTTTAAGCTCTCCGATTTAAAATACGAATATCCTACCGAGCTGATCCCAGATGGTTATACACCCGACTCTTACTTACGTATGTTAGTCGAGCGTGGTAAAAAGCTGCGTTTTCCTGAAGGCGTGCCAGCAGAAGTCAATCAAACCATCGAGAATGAACTTGCGCTTATTCAAGAGCTGAAATACCACTACTACTTCCTTACCATCCACGACATCGTAATGTTCGCGAAACAACAAGGCATTCTTTACCAAGGTCGAGGTTCCGCCGCAAACTCTGTGGTGTGCTATTGCCTGGAAATTACCGCCGTCGACCCTCGACAAATCGCAGTCTTATTCGAACGATTTATCAGTAAAGAACGTAAGGAACCGCCGGATATTGATGTGGACTTTGAACACGAGCGCCGTGAAGAGGTTATCCAATATATTTACAAAAAATATGGCCGTGAGCGTGCAGCACTTGCTGCAACAGTGATCAGCTATCGCTTTAAAAGTGCCGTGCGTGAAGTCGGTAAAGCGCTAGGGATTGAAGAGACCCAACTAGATTTTTTCATTAAGAACGTTAATCGCCGAGATCGCAGCCAAGGCTGGCAAGCTCAAATTATTGAACTTGGCTTACAACCAGAATCTCTCAAAGGGCAGCAGTTTATCCAATTGGTCAACGAGATAATTGGCTTCCCACGCCACTTATCTCAGCACGTGGGTGGTTTTGTAATTTCATCTGGCCCTTTATATGAGTTGGTACCTGTTGAAAATGCCTCGATGGAAGATCGCACTATCATTCAATGGGACAAAAACGATTTAGAAAGCTTGAAGCTATTAAAAGTCGATGTGCTCGCACTCGGCATGTTAAACGCCATCAGAAAGTGCTTTCAACTGGTCGAGAAACACCACCAGCGATCCCTCTCTATTTCTGAGATCACTCGCCGACAAGATGATCCACACGTGTACCGCATGATCCAAAAAGCCGACACGATAGGCGTATTCCAAATTGAATCTCGTGCACAAATGAGCATGCTCCCTCGCTTAAAGCCCGCTTGTTATTACGATTTAGTGATTCAAATTGCGATTGTTCGTCCAGGCCCTATTCAGGGTGATATGGTGCATCCTTTTTTAAAACGGCGTGATCAAAAAGAGCCAGTCAGTTATCCATCGGAAGAAGTAAAAAGCGTTCTTGAGCGGACTATGGGCGTCCCTATTTTCCAAGAGCAAGTCATCAAGCTAGCCATGGTAGCCGCAGGGTTTAGCGGCGGCGAGGCCGATCAACTCCGTCGAGCGATGGCATCATGGAAAAAGAATGGCGATCTCGCTAAATTCAGACCAAAACTGATCAATGGTATGCAAGAGAGAGGTTATGACTTAGCGTTTGCTGAGCGCATTTTCGATCAGATTTGCGGCTTTGGTGAGTACGGCTTCCCTGAAAGTCATTCAGCGTCTTTCGCAGTGCTGGCATATTGTTCTGCATGGTTAAAATATTATTACCCAGCCGAATTTTACACTGCATTGTTGAACAGCCAACCAATGGGATTTTATAGCCCATCGCAATTAGTACAAGATGCTCGCCGACATGGCGTCGAAGTATTGCCGGTGTGCGTCAATCATTCAAAATATCAACATCATCTCGTCTCACGTCCGAATGGCAGGCTCGGCGTGCAACTTGGTTTTCGCTTGGTGAAAGGCTTTAACGCAGAAAGCGCACAAAGGCTTATTGAGCGCAAACCACTTAATGGTTACCGCTCGATTCAAGAAGTAAAGCAGATATTAAGAAGCCGAAGTGACATTGAATTATTGGCTTCAGCCAATGCATTTCAGGCCTTATCGGGGAATCGTTATAACGCACGCTGGGCAGCAATGGATTCCTTATCTGACCTACCATTGTTTCACAAGGTCGAAGAACCCGGTGTTAGCTACCAAACTCAGCCCTCTGAATATGAAAATTTAATTGAGGATTACGCGAGCACAGGACTATCTCTTAGCCGCCACCCGATTAAATTATTAGAAGAAACGGGCAAACTCCCTCATTTTACCCGCATGAGGCAATTGGCAGAGAAACCGCATAGGTCATTGGTCACAGTGGTAGGCGTGGTAACGGGAAGACAATCTCCAGGCACCGCCGCTGGCGTGACATTTTTTACGTTAGAAGATGACACAGGCAACATTAATGTGGTTGTTTGGCAAGCGACAGCACGAGCCCAAAAGCAAGCGTATTTAGGCGCTAAAGTATTAATGGTGAAAGGCATTCTTGAAAGAGAGGGAGAAGTCACGCACGTTATTGCTGGCAAGTTGATTGATTGCACGCACTATTTGAATAATCTACAAAGTAAATCTCGCGACTTTCATTAGTACAGAGATATTAATAAGCGAGGCGTTAAAAAATCAGAGGGAGAGCTGCTCCCCCTCTGATTTCACTATATCTAATCATGCACTTTTAGAAAGCATCTGGCGTAACCGGTCTTGAGCAACTTCAACCAACAGATCTGGTTGGAATTTAGAGATAAAACGATCACAACCTACTTTTTGTACCATGGCTTCATTAAAGCTACCGCTCAGAGAGGTGTTCAACGTAATAAACAACTTAGACATACGTGGATCTTGGCGCACTTCATGAGTCAGTTTATAACCGTCCATTTCAGGCATTTCAGCATCCGTAATCATCATCAACAGCTCTTTTTCTACGTCTTTCCCTTCATCACACCAGCGTTTTAAAACCGTTAGCGCTTCTAGTCCGTCACGACACTCGATGATATTCATACCCAATTGAGAAAGCGTATCGCGAACTTGATTACGAGCTGTAGAGGAATCATCCACAATCAGAACATTACGCCCGACCATTGCTTGGGCAAGTTCTTGATCCAGAATGTCCGCTGAAATCGTGACATCGTAATGCACGATCTCTGCTAAAACTTTTTCTACGTCAATAATTTCGACAATTTGAGAGGCATCCCCCTCTTTGATTTGCGTGATCGCCGTGAGGTAATTCGAGCGACCAGACGTGGAAGGAGGCGGCTGAATTTCAGTCCATGCCGTATTAATAATGTTTTTAACCGGACCGACTAAGAAGCCCTGCACCGTACGGTTGTACTCTGTCACGATCAAATTTTCTTCTTCCGCTTCACCACGCAAAGCTGGGAAACCTATTGCGCCACGCAAATCAATCACTGGCACCGCTTCACCTCGTAAAGAAGCGACCCCACGAATGTTGTAGTGTGAGCCAGGAAGCTTGGTTAACGGTGGCAGCTTGATGACTTCTTTCACTTTGAACACATTAATCGCAAACAATTGGCGACTATTTAAAGTGAACAGCAGAAGCTCTAGTCGGTTTTCACCAACCAAGTTCGTACGCTGGTCAACCGTATTTAACACTCCGGACATACTACTACCTAAATTATGGATAATTCTTATTTTTACTCGAAATCAATACAGACACATCAAGGTTCTAAACCCAAATAACCTTAAGATATTTGTTTTTCGAGCATGGCTTGAAAGTACAACGGTTTCAGCGCATTACTTCCCTTCTATTTGTATCAGACACAAAGTCACTCTACACATTGAAAGCCATTTGGGTTTATTTACTTGAGCTTTTTAGGAAATTACATGAATGGCGCAGATATAGCAATGCAGCACAACTAAAATTCACCTTCTAGTAATAGGCGATCAAAAAGGGTGAGCTGTTAAGCCTCACCCTAAATCATCTAAAAATGTATAGGCTCGACACCTAAGCACTTCATCATGTTTGAAGCAATTAGCCTTCCACAACCTTCATCAATAACTGACCATCGTACAACGCTTGCTTGATCAACGCGGCACCAGGCATTGTTGCTTGCTTATAGAAACGAGATTCCACCAGCTCAAGATCTTGGTGATAAACCGGTAAACTCTGCTCTTCGATACAGCGACGCACCGCAGGATAAAGTACATCTTTTGCTTGGTTAATCACACCACCGATCAAGATCTTCTCAGGGTTAAATAAGTTGATCACAATAGCTATTGCAGAGCCTAAATAGCGTCCAAGCTTTTCAATCACATCAACTGCCAACGGATCACCATTCGCTGCCGCTTCACAAATGCTCTCAATACTCATTTCTTCTTGCTCAGCAAGAATAGAGTCTTCGCCATCAGCAATTCGTCTTACGACTTCTTCACGAATGGCTTGAGAACTGGCAACGGTTTCCAAACAACCAATGTTGCCACAATGACAACGTTTTCCATTTGGATCGATTTGAATATGCCCAAGCTCACCAATGTTGCCGTGACGGCCTTGCAAAACGCGCCCATCCAGAATGATGCCGGCACCTAAACCATGGTGAATAGAGATAAGAACAGAGTTGTCATTGTCTTGAGAGTGGCCGAAAAGCTTTTCTGCTAATGCCCAAGCTCGCGTGTCATTGGCAATGAAAACTGGCAAGCCCGTTGCTTTATATATCTCTGGTCCAAGAGCAAGATTTTCGACATTGTAATGAGGCATTTGCAGCACGACACCTTGCTCTGAATTCACAAGGCCAGGCAGCGTAATTGCAATACTGGTAACACGGTCAAGTTGATCCGCGTAAGTTTGGAAGAATTCATCAATTTCGTAGAGCAGACGCTCAAGCACATCGTCTTGGTCACGTTCGTGTATCTCGATTTTAGTATCGATCAACACATCGCCACCTAGCTCATGCAGAGCAATAGTTAAATAACCTCGCCCCAAACGCATTGACAGAAATTGCCACCCTTCGTTGTTGACCTGCAAACCGACGGCAGGTCGACCACGACTCGTCGCTTCTTGTACTGTGGTTTCATGAATCAAGTGCGCTTCAATTAATTCTCGAGTGATTTTGGTGATACTAGCAGGAGCAAGCTCACTCTGCTTGGACAAATCAATTCGAGAAATAGGACCTTTTAGGTCAATTAGTTTATATACACGACCAGCATTGACCTGTTTGATATGATCAATATGGCCCGGTTGAGCCATGTACATCTTGCACTCCGAAATTCTATAACGAGACAATTTTTTTACTTTGCGAACTAATTGTGAAGTGAATTAATAAATCCCCGTGACAAGCATCACGTATAAACCTGTTTGTTTGTGTATTCAATCAAATAACGAAGAATCTACTCCTGTTAAATTGTTTGAAAAATAACTTATTTTTATTCACTAAATTATGAAGCAACTCCTGTTACAACAGCGCATTCTCTCCAATAGAGGCTGAAGCCTATAGAATATCTGTCTGTTTTACCGGGATTACTCTTAATGTAAACATTCTGTGCATATACTTATACTCAAGCAGCTTTAAGGTGTGGGCTCAGCAACGAGGCAGACCTTGAGAGCGATTGAGGAAAGTAAGGATAGAGTTCAAGTTACCTTTACACATACATTCATCGGAGAATCTATGACTTCCAAACTAAGACGAACAAAAATTGTCACCACGCTTGGTCCTTCAACGGATAAGGACAATGTACTTGAGGAGATCATCAAAGCCGGTGCAAACGTTGTCCGTATGAATTTCTCACATGGAACCAGTGAAGACCACATTCAACGCGCCAAAAAAGTCCGTACTATTGCGGCAAAGCTTGGGCGTCAAGTTGCTATCCTCGGCGACTTGCAAGGCCCTAAAATCCGCGTATCGACCTTTAAAGACGGCCAAGTCATGTTAAATGTGGGCGATAAATTCACATTAGACAGTGATTTACCAAAAGGTGAAGGCAACCAAGAGTCCGTAGGGCTAGATTATAAAGAACTGCCGCAAGATGTGTCACCAAACGACATTCTGTTACTCGATGATGGACGCGTTCAACTGCAAGTCACCAGCGTCGAAGGCAATAAAGTTCATACCCGTGTGATTGTTGGTGGTCCACTATCTAATAATAAAGGGATCAACAAAAAAGGCGGCGGATTGTCAGCCGATGCGCTCACAGAGAAAGATAAAGCCGACATTCTTACCGCCGCAGAAATTCAAGTGGACTACCTTGCTATTTCGTTCCCGCGTAACGGCGAAGACATGCATTACGCTCGACGCCTAGCCAGAGATGCAGGCCTCGAAGCCATGTTGGTGGCTAAAGTCGAACGAGCAGAAACCGTCGCGACTAATGAGTCTATTGACGATATTATTCTCGCATCCGATGTGGTGATGGTAGCGCGTGGCGATCTGGGGGTAGAAATCGGCGATCCTGAACTTATTGGCGTCCAGAAAAAGCTGATTCGCCGCGCACGCAGCTTAAACCGCATCGTGATTACTGCGACACAAATGATGGAGTCCATGATTACTAGCCCGATGCCGACGCGTGCTGAAGTGATGGACGTGGCCAATGCGGTTCTAGACGGCACTGACGCCGTGATGCTGTCTGGAGAGACCGCAGCAGGTAAACACCCTGTAGAAACGGTCAAATCCATGGCCGAGGTATGTGTGGGCGCAGAAAAAATGTCTGAGGCAAGCCTATCCACTTATCGATTAGATCGCACCTTCGAAACCGCTGAAGAAACCATCGCAATGGCAACCATGTACTCTGCGAATCACATGGAAGGAATTAAAGCGATGATCTCGTTAACAGAGTCCGGCAGGACTGCGTTGATGATGTCTCGCTTAAGCTCTGGCTTACCAATATTTGCCTTATCACGCAATGAATCCACGCTCAATCGAGCTGCACTATACCGAGGCGTGACACCGGTATATTTCGAGTCAAAAAGTGATGCAGGTTTACCGACAGCTCAAGCTGCGATTGCCAGCCTTAAAGAACAAGGGTTCTTGCACAAGGGTGATTTAGTCATGATCACTCAAGGCGATGTAATGGATGTCGTTGGTTCAACCAACTGCATGAGAATTCTGCAAGCATAACCTTTATACCTAACCCTATTAACCACAGAGATTAGGTACGCACACGAATGAGGCTCCGAAAACGGAGCCTCATTTATTTACACTTCACTTTGTATTTAGCTTATGTCGTTAATACAAAAGGTTATGCACTCTCTCTGCCATCAATTTCAATATTCAGTTGGTCATAGAGTTGAACCAGATTAAACCCCGCCTGAAGTCCGAGTTGATAATCATGCTCTAGTGATTCTTGGTCACTTAACAAAGAAGAAGAACGAAGCCCCTCTTTAGGCGCGATTTGTAAAATGAAAGTATCGTCAGGTGGAGCAGATATAAAGGCCTGAGTGAGCTCAAATGTTTGATAGTGAATCATCAGCATGTCGGCTAAACCTGAGTCAAAATTCTCACCGATTAAATGGCTTAAACGATACAAATTATCAGCACCGAACAACCAACGGCCTCCATTCAATAGCATTTTTCCGGCAAGCTTCGATTGATGGGCGGCATTAATTTTTTGTTGGAAGAACGAAGCCCAATCCAACTTCCATCGATTCACTTTTTGCTGCCATGATTGCTGCACCGAATTAATAGACTCTCGATACCACTCGACAGGCACATCCCCTACTTCACTTTGCGCTCTCGCTTCAATCTCCGAGAACGGTTCTGTTCGGATGACAATAATGTTGCGAGCATTCTGACGCCACGCTTCTTGAACAGGGATAGAAGCCGACACACCACCATCAACAAACTTATTGCCATTAACGTCGACAGGTCCGTGGTACAACTTAGGAATCGCGCATGTTGCTAACATGGTGTTAAACCACGTGTCACCCAAGATTGGTAAATATTGATCCGATAGCGTCTCTACATTTGTTACCGCTGCAAACGCACCTCGTCCTCCTAGTGCACTGCGGCCTAAATCAAGATCAAGCTTGTAAGGGAAATCTTGAATCCGCTCTAACGCCCACTCTAAACCCAAGTACTGCTGCTTTCGAATATAACGAAACAGATTAAAAAATTCAGGAGACGTTGTCAGCTCGGTAATAAAAGCTTTGCCCATACCGTGTTGACGACATAAGTAAGAGCATAAATTGAGTGCCCCAGCAGAGGTACCGTAGAATTCATCGAAAGGATCAAAGTTGGAAAGTAAAAATGCGTCTAATACGCCAGCGGTAAAAATCCCTCTCTGCCCTCCACCTTGCGTGACTAAAGCAGTTTTTCCATGCCTGAAATGCTCATAAACTTTAACATCAAGCTCAGTATGGCTTTCTGTGATTATACCGCTGTTACGTATCATAGGCTCACGCCATTTTGTTAAAACACTTGGTAAAAGTAGTTATCTTAAGCCGTTGTAATCGCAATGATACCAAACGACAAAAGTACTGCAAAAACAGTCACCACGATGATTAATGCGGATTTTAGATCGTGTTCCATAAACACCTCCTTAATATGTAACAAATTAATAACACCAGTGTGAAATATGTTCAAGATTTGCTTAATTTAGTCGCGCAATTTTGACTAACCCATCACAATTAGCTTAGTCATAATAAGGAGATAGGACATGAACCAAAAACTCAGCTGGCTGGTAGGAAGCATACTGCTCAGCACCGCGGTAAGTGCACAAGCCAATATTATCGTTACTCCATTCATAGGCTATACAGGTGGCGGTCAAGTAGAAGACGAAGGTGGCAATACATACGACCTCGATCCCGCAGTGAACTACGCACTTTCAATCGAGACGCCTTTTGAGAAAGGAAGAATTGGATTATTTTACTCCAACCAATCAACAGAACTTGAAAAGTTATCAAATTCGGCAGATATCCATTACCTGCAATTTCAAAGCAGCATGTACTACCCTGTTGCAGAAAACTGGCAAACCTATATTGGTGTTGGCTTGGGAGCCTCTTACACCGATGTTGATTGGGTAGACAAAAAATACGGATTTTCGGCGAGCGCTTTTGCAGGGCTGGAATATGAGTTTTCAAAGAACTTTGCGTTGACAGCCCAATTAAGATGGTTGGGAACGGTCGTTGATAACGATACCTCTGGAGCCTGCACCCTACCTAATGACGGCTCAAACTGCATCATTAAGTTCGATACCGATTGGATGAACCAATTCCAATCAAATATTGGTTTTAGTTTCCGTTTCTAATTTTTTGTACACTTCACTTCGTAGGACTCGCCACAAAGAGTGCTGGGCGAGTCCTACACAAAGCAGATAGAAAATATCATCTAAACATCATCGCTTAGAAAAGTAACGAAGCATTCTCTAGCGGGGTGCGCAAAAGATAGCCGTACGCCCTAGTTCATCAAAATAGTTTTAAACACCAAGTCGATTATTGGATTCTAGTCATTTGTTCCATACAACCAACCAATCCCCCACACAAAACCATAATCAAACTCAAATTTAACAAGATTAAAACCAGACAACGCACCTGAGTTAACATTTAGATTCTATTGCGCTAAGTATTATTAGAAGTTAGTCTGATTAGTGAAAACAGATAAATATTTCAGTTTTATCAAACACACATCAAAACTTTAAGATTAATAATCTACTTTCTCTCACAGTAACCAGAATATAGCTCTATAAAATTATAATAAGCTAGAATTAAGGATAGAAAAGCTGATGGATAACAGCGGTCCTTTCTTCCAACGGTTTGCGCAAATATTACTGTGTTACGGAGAGAGCTTCATTCCTCAGGGAGTCGTATAGGAGTCAAATATGAAGCGAGAACAATGGGGATCCCGAGCGGGATTCATCTTAGCAGCAGTCGGGTCTGCTATCGGTTTGGGAAACATTTGGCGTTTTCCATACATGGCCTATGAAAACGGTGGCGGCGCATTTTTTATTCCTTACATTTTCGCCATGATCACGGCCGGTATTCCATTTATGATCCTTGAGTTCAGTATGGGACAAAAGTACCGAGGCTCAGCACCAAAAACGCTAGCGAAAATTCATTCTAAATTTGAATGGCTTGGCTGGTTCCAAGTTGGTGTTGCAGCAGTTATCGCCGTTTACTATGTTGCAGTTATCGGTTGGTCAATTTCTTACTTTGGGTTGTCGTTCACTCAAGGTTGGGGAACCGATACAAACGCATTTTTCTTTAGTGAGTACCTAAAGTTAGGTGATAACTCACCAACAGACTTAGGCAGTATTCAATGGAAAATTGCCTTATCTATGGTGATTGCTTGGGCTATTACTTACACCGCCATTGCCAAAGGCGTGAAATCAGGGATTGAGCGCGCATCTAAAATCATGATGCCAATACTATTTTTGATGGTGATTTTTTTAATCGGACGTATGGTTTTCTTGCCAGGAGCTTTGGATGGCGTTAACTACATGTTTGAACCCGATTTCAGCAAAATTTGGGATGTGAAAGTATGGGCAGCTGCGTACGGTCAGATCTTCTTTACCCTAAGCATCGGCTTCGCGATCATGCTGGCTTACTCTAGTTATCTGCCAGAAAAGTCAGACATCACGAATAACGCGTTTATGACCGTGTTGATCAACTGTGGCTTCTCCATCCTAGCTGGTATTATGATCTTCTCTGTCTTGGGTTACATGGCTCAAGAATAAGGTAAACCGCTAACAGAAGTGGTATCTGCAGGCGTTGGCCTTGCTTTTGTTACTTTACCTGCGGCAATTAACTTATTACCCGCACCATATATTCTTGGTCCTCTGTTCTTCTTTGCACTGGTGGTTGCTGGTCTAAGTTCGCACATTTCTATCATGGAAGCCGTAACATCCGCCATCATCGATAAGCTAAAGTGGAGCCGAAAAAAAGCTGCAAACGTTGTAATCGGAACTGGTTTTGTGGTTTCTATGGCATTCGCAACAAATGGCGGTCTATTGCTGCTAGACCTAGTAGACCACTTCGCAAACAACGTTGGCATTATGGTAGGCGGCTTGGTTGAGATTGTATTGATGGCGTGGCTATTGAAACGCGTGCCTGAAGTGCGTAATTACGTAAATGAGCGCTCTGATTTCTCTATTGGTCAATGGTTTGAGATCTGTTTACGCTTCGTAACACCGATTATGCTCGCCATTATCTTAGCAACTAAGCTTTATGCTTTATTTACTGAAGGCTACGGTGGTTATGATCTAACTGTAGGCTGGGCACTTATCGCCGCACTATTTATCTTTGGTCTAGTGATTAACGCAGTGAATCGCAAGGAGACAGCGAAATGACAATCAGCGCAATTATTATGATGGTTATTGGTTTAGGTATCACTTGGGGCGGCGCTGCCGTTTGTATCAAGCGAGCCATGGATAAACAATAGCAGTATTGCATTCCAAACAAAAAACGCCGGTATTTACCGGCGTTTTTTTATGTTTCTTTTATTCTAGAAACTGTATTTGATGCCAACGGCACCACCAAGTTGTAAGTCAGCACCTTTGTAAAGATCTAGCTCTGGGTGTATTTGACCATAAAGATCCCAGCCGCGTGATAAATCCCAGTTCACACCGAGAGGTACACGCACGCCAAACTCATCATCCCATTCATACCAACCACCAACGCCAACATACCAAGTCACAGGCATGTTTTGATCGAATGTTCCACGTTTAGCGATGTAATCAAACGCCATACCATCGTTACCGATAATGCCGCGATACTTATTATCTAACTCAACAACAACACTCAACTGTTGATCGACAGCCATACCAACAGACAAGTTCGTTGGCTCATTTGCCGCCATTGCGGTACTAGAAACTAGTCCTGCTAATAAAATTAATTTGCTCTTCATACACGTTATCAATTATTAAAAAAACATCATGCGCTATTCAAACATAGTGGTGCTTCAATATGTCAACGATGAGTAAGCGCGATGTATGAAAAGACTGGCAAAAGTAAAGATGAGTTTAGGATCACACTCAGAAAGCACTTTTAGCAATGAGAGAGGAACTAAAAAAGGAGGCCGAAGCCTCCTTTTATTCATTGTTATGAATGACGGTGATTAGCCGTGGTTACGGATCCACTCATCCATTTCAGTTTTTAGGTTGTCAGACTTAGTACCGAAGATAGCCTGAACACCACCTGCAACAACTACAACACCAGCAGCGCCAAGTTGTTTCAGTTTGTCTTGGTCAACAGCTGCTGTATCTGCAACCGCTACACGTAGGCGAGTGATACATGCGTCTAGACCAGTAATGTTAGCTTTACCACCGAACGCTGCAACCAGTTCACCACCCATGTCAGAGCCAGAAGTTGCTGCCGCACTTTCTGTTTCATCTTCACGACCAGGAGTTTTTAGGTCAAGTGCTGTGATTACGCCACGGAACACTACGTAGTAAATCACTGCGTATACTAGACCAACAGCAATCATTAGACCCATCTTCTGAGCGTTACCAGATAGAACTAGGAAGTCGATCAGACCGTGAGAGAAAGAAGTACCGTGTACAAAGCCTAGAGTGTTAGAAACAATGTATGCAGAACCAGCTAGTAGAGCGTGGATACCGTATAGTAGTGGAGCAACGAATAGGAATGAGAATTCGATAGGCTCAGTAATACCAGTTAGGAATGAAGTCAGTGCAGCTGACGCCATGATACCCATTACTTTTGCGCGGTTTTCTGGTTTAGCACAGTGAGCAATTGCGATTGCTGCAGCTGGTAGACCAAACATCTTGAACATGTAACCACCCGCTAGCTGACCGAAGCCATTACCAGCAGCACGAGATGCTTCATCAGCAACTAGGTAACAAGTTAGTACGCCGTTTTGAGCTTCACCAGCAGCGTTAACACAAGAACCAGCTTCGAAGAAGAACGGTACGTTCCATACGTGGTGTAGGCCGAATGGGATTAGAGAACGCTCTACAACACCGTAGATACCGAATGCTAGTTGTGGGTTTTGGTGCGCAGCCCAATCAGAGAATGCAGAGATTGCACCGCCAATTGGTGGCCAAATTACAGAAAGGATAACACCAAGGATGATCGCTGCAAAACCAGTGATGATAGGCACTGCACGCTTACCAGCGAAGAAGCCAAGATACTCTGGAAGTTGAATTTTGAAGAAACGGTTGAATGCCCAAGCAGCCACACCACCGACAAGGATACCACCTAGTACACCTGTATCGATTTTCTCAACACCCATAACACCCGCCATTACACCTAGCGTTGCCGTCATGATGCCGTAACCAACGATTGCTGCAAGACCAGCAACACCGTCGTTATTAGTGAAGCCTAGAGCTACACCTACTGCAAATAGAAGTGCCATTTGGCCGAATACTGAACCACCAGCTTGTTCCATAAGATTAGAAACGATCTCTGGAATAAAGCTTAGATGGGCAGCACCCACACCTAATAAAATACCTGCAACTGGTAAAACTGATACTGGAAGCATCAGCGCCTTACCAACTTTTTGCAGGTTAGCAAAAAGGTTCTTAAACATGTTTATGCTCCTGATAAATTTATAAGTATTATTTGGGCACTAACGGCACACCCCCGTAGCCTAAAGGTTAGCACCCAATGAAAATGTAACCACAACTGCATTATATTTTCCGGCTCTAAATATATATTGATGACCCTCAAACTTTCCACACAGTTACGAAATTTAGTTTCAAAACAAGTCTTGGATCACACCCAAAAACAGCTGATGAAAAGGTTTGCATTGCAGTTATATTACTGTTTTATAAAGAGTTTATTATTTATATAATTAATTTTAAGGCGTAAATAAAATACGCCCCAATGTTATTTTTAGTAACAAAATTACATTTGTGATTTTTGAATGTTATTAAATCAACATTTTTAGTAAACATTAAACTCATGAGTATATCTGTTGTTTTTATCAACAAAAAAGGAGCATACGCTCCTTTTTTATGCTCTTATTGATTTTTCATCGCAAAAAAAGATTTCGGAAATTTTCGGTGGTTTTTTGTGCCACTTCAGAAAGAGAGCACGATTTGAGTTGCGCAATATAAGAAGCCACCTCGACAACATAAGCAGGTTGATTCTCTTTGCCTCGGTGAGGGACTGGAGCCAAGTAAGGAGAATCTGTCTCAATGAGAAGCTTCTCTAGAGGTAGAGTCTTCACCACTTCTTTCAACTCTGTAGCTTGACGGAAAGTGACAATCCCCGAGATAGAAATATAAAACCCCAGCTCAAGTGCAGCTTCAGCAAATGGAAGATCTTCTGTAAAACAGTGGATAACACCACCACATTTCTCCGCCCCACCCTTACGCAAAATATCTAGAGTATCCGCACGTGCGTTTCTAGTATGGATAATTAAAGGTTTGTTAAGCTCCACCGCAAGATCAACGTGTTGCTCAAAACGCTCTTTCTGTAACGCTGCCGTTTCTGGCTTATAATGATAATCCAAGCCTGTTTCACCAATGGCAACGACTTTTTCATTCGATGCGTGGTGACGTAGCACGTCCATCGAAAAGTCGCTTTCAACATCAAGTGGGTGTACACCGCACGAAGCATAAACATTCTCATAAGGCTCAATCATTTCCATCATTTTAGGGAAAGAATCCAGCGTAACTCCCACAGAAAGCAGCTCGGTTACCTTTGCTTGTTTAGCTTTGTTAATAACGTCTTCCACATTGATGTGGAGATCGTCGTAATTCAATTTGTCTAAATGACAATGAGAATCTACGAACATAATACCTCTCGTGATTCAATTAACCAGTTCATTGATAGTAGCTCAAGGTTTAGACCAGGAAAGGCTTGCACCTGAGCTTTGAGGTCCATCAGCGCCTTCGCTGATGAGTACAAACCGTTGTAGTTGTTCGGCTGAAACTTTATAGCGCCAGGAAGCATTTGTGCTTCTGATACACCAAACTGCGCTTTCTGAGCGTCTGTCAGTAAATACCACGCCCAGTCTAGTGATTGCTCCGAGTGTTTAGCCATTAAAGAAGCACACTCAGAAATGTCTGAGGCAGGAGAAGACATCGCCTTAATAAAAGTGCGCTCAAAAGCCAAGTAAGCATCGAGATCGCCATTATTTAACGCATCCAATGTTTTTATCGGAGAGCCCATATTCAGTTTTAAGGCGTAAGCAGGAACTTGCTGCGCCCCTTGTTCGCGCATCCATTGCATCGCTTGTTCCGTTGACGGCGGCGCAACAACCCAGTGTTGGCAACGGCTACGAATCGTTGGAAGCAGGCGCTCCTGATTGTGGGTAACGAGCAAAAACAAGCACTTTGCCCCAGGCTCTTCTAGCGTTTTTAACAATGCATTCGATGCCGATTCATTCATAGAGTCCGCTGGCTCTATAACAAATAGGCGATAACCATTAAGCTGTGATGATTCCTGAGCAAGACGGTTGCAAGCTCGAACTTGGTCCACCGTTATCGCTTTTCCTTCTTTTTCTGGTTTGATCCAGTGTAAATCTGGGTGGTTGTGTGATTGATTTAATTGACAGCTATGACAAAAACCGCACGCTTCACTGGCGTAATTTTGGCAAAGAAGTGCTTGGCTAAAAAACTCGATAAGTTTTTCGATGCCTAAGCCTTGCTCGCTTTGCAATAAAAGCGCACCTGGTATTCTGTCCGACTCTAGCCCTACTTTGAGGTTATCCCATACTGGTTGCAACCATGGATAATCATTTAACATGAGTCACCTAAATTTAAGTTTCACTTATTATTGACGAGCTAACCACTCGTTAAGAGCGTCCCGAATATCACGCGACACGTCTTCGATCGCCTGCTCAGCGTTAATGATAATGATAGAAGGATCAGCATGAGCAATCTCCAAATAACGCTCTCGTGTACGTTCAAAGAAGCTGATATCCATCTTCTCGATACGATCGAGCTCACCACGCCCACGCGCACGCTCAAGCCCAACGCGAGGGTCGATATCCATATAGAGAGTGAAAGCAGGTTTAAAATCACCAAGCGTTGTGTCTCGAAGGTTTTTCATTAGCGACGCGTCAATCTGACGGCCACCACCTTGATAAGCCTGCGACGACATATCGTGGCGGTCACCCACCACCCACTGACCGTTCGCCAAAGCTGGTTTGATCACGTTCTCAACCAACTGGACACGTGCAGCATATAAAAGAAGCAACTCCGTCATGTCTTTAAGTTCTTCGCCTTCATGCTCTTCTTTCACCAGAGCGCGCATCTTTTCTGCTAGCGGCGTGCCTCCTGGCTCACGAGTATTTACGATATTTTCAATACCTGCCGCTTTTAGCGTATCTAAAACGGTTTTAATCGCAGTGCTTTTACCCGCGCCTTCTAGGCCTTCAACGACAATAAAGTTTGCTTTCATCATTTGTTCTTTCTTAGTTCTCTTAAATAGGCTCGAACAGCACGATTGTGCTCTGCAAGGGATTTCGAAAATACGTGTCCGCCCTTTCCACTTGCTACGAAATATAAATAGTTACTGCTTTCTGGATTCAAAGCCGCTTCAATAGAGGCTTCACCTGCCATCGCGATTGGGGTTGGAGGTAAGCCATTGATGGTATAGGTGTTATATGGTGTCGGCGTGCGCAAATCTTTCTTACGAATATTTCCGTCGTAAGCATCACCCATACCATAAATAACCGTCGGATCCGTTTGTAAACGCATGCGTTTGTTCAATCGGTTGATAAACACAGAAGCGACGCGCTCACGCTCAGAGTCAATGGCCGTCTCTTTCTCGATGATAGACGCCAGAATCAAGGCTTCATATTTGTCTTGCAATGGCAGCTTTTCTTGACGAGCTTCCCAGTTAGCATCCAGAATCTTATTAAGTTTTCGATGCGCTCGTTTTAATAATTGGCTTTCACTTGCACCCGCCGTGTAATGGTAGGTTTCTGCTAAAAACAGTCCTTCAAGCTTTTCTCGCTCAATACCCAACTTTGCTGCCATGTCTTTTTCTGATAGTTCGGTTAAGTCATGCTCTAAATAAGGAGCACTTTTCAATTGCTCTACCCACTCAGAAAAGCGGCTGCCTTCAACAAAAGTGATCGCAAACTGGTATTCTTTTCCGGTATTCAGGTGCTCCAATGCTTGCGAAAGCGACATACCATGCTCTAGTTGATAAGTACCCGCTCGCACTTGCAACAGTTCTGGATATAAGTGAGGTATTAAACGGATGTACTCCGATGTTTCAATTACCTCATCTTCAACTAAGGCGCGCATGACATGATGAAAGCTTGTACCACTCTCTACAGTAAACAGCTGAGGTTGTTCCAATAGAATAGGCTTTTCAACGTATTGTTTAGCCTGTGAAATTATATAAAAAACAGCTGCTGCGCCTATCACTGCGATCAGCACAACAAAAGCCAACAGTTTTTTAATCACGTAGTTAAATTCCCTTGCAGTCGTTGAGTCAATTTTCCTATCGGAAATATAGTCTTAGAGTTAGATGCCACTATGCTGCGAATTGGTGCGACACCTAATATTGAGTTACACATGAAAGCCTCGTCTGCGCTCAGCAAATCTGGAAGTATAAAACGCCCTTCGATGACTTCAATATGACTTACTTTTAGTAACTCAAGCACCTTACGACGCATTACGCCCGCAACGCCAGATAAGGTCAGCTCCGGTGTAAATACTTTATTACCTTTAACCCAAAAAAGGTTGGCCATTGTAGTTTCAATGACATGGTTTTGCACATTTAACGTTATTGCATCTGCAAACTCGGTATCGTCGATTTCAGCCTTGGCGAGAATCTGCTCTAAACGGTTGTTGTGCTTGTGTCCAGCAAGTAAAGGTTGAATCCCGAGACGAGTCTCACAAACGCCCAAATCCACGCCTTTTTCTTGCCAAGAAGAGTAATGAGAAGGAAACGCAAAATTGGAGATAGTCACGATAGGGCCTTCAATCCCATTAGGACTATACCCTCGCCCACCAATACCACGGCTAACGTGAATTTTCACCCCAGCTTGTGCATCAGATAAAGCCGCTTTGCTTGCCCAATCACGCACAACTTGCCAGTCAGGGGAAGAGATCTTCAATACGTCAAGGCAGGACTTCATACGCTCAATGTGTTCTTGCCAGTAAACCAACTCTCCGTTTTGGGTCAGGATGGTGGTAAAGCCTCCATCGCCGTATTGGAATGAGCGATCACCCAGTTCTACATGCGTTTGTGGAACTCCATTTACCCAAAACATTCGCGTACCTTCAAATTAGCAGACAACAAATAAAACAAAACGGCTCAATGCTAAGCATCGAGCCGTTAGAATACAAGTTTCGCTTATCTAAATAAGGTTAGATAGTGTTACTCAGCGAACTTTTTGAAGATCAAAGAACCGTTTGTACCACCAAAGCCAAACGAGTTACAGATAGCGTATTCCATACCTTCAACTTTGCGCGCAGTGTGCGGCACAAGGTCGATGTCTAGACCTTCTTCTGGATCATCAAGGTTAATCGTTGGTGGAACGATTTGGTCAACCAAAGACATAACCGTGATAATTGCTTCAACAGAGCCTGCTGCACCTAATAGGTGACCAGTCATAGACTTAGTTGATGATACAAGTACTTGCTTCGCACCTTCTTCACCAAGAGCACGTTTCACGCCCTTGATTTCTGCAACGTCGCCAGCAGGAGTAGATGTACCGTGAGCATTCACATAACCTACTTGGGTGCCTGTGATGTTCGCGTCACGCATTGCCGCTTCCATCGCAAGTGCACCACCAGAGCCATCTTCGCTTGGAGAAGTCATGTGGTAAGCATCACCAGACATACCAAAACCAACCAGTTCTGCGTAAATCTTCGCGCCACGTGCTTTCGCGTGTTCGTACTCTTCAAGCACCATCATGCCAGCACCATCGCCTAGAACAAAGCCATCACGGCCTTTATCCCATGGACGAGACGCTTTTTGAGGTTCGTCGTTACGAGTAGATAGTGCTTTAGCTGCACCGAAGCCAGCCATGCCAAGAGGCGTAGACGCTTTTTCTGCGCCACCAGCAACCATCGCATCTGCATCGCCGTACGCAATCATTCGTGCAGCATGACCGATGTTATGTAGGCCAGTAGTACATGCTGTAGAAATCGCGATATTTGGACCACGAAGACCACGCATGATAGATAGGTTACCTGCAACCATATTTACGATGGTCGAAGGGACAAAAAATGGGCTAACTTTGCGAGGGCCTTTTTCTACTAATGCAGTGTGACCTGTTTCAATCAGATCTAGACCGCCAATGCCTGAGCCGATAGCAACACCAACTCGAGCCGCATTTTCTTCGGTAATTTGTAAGCCAGAGTTATCAAGAGCTTGAATACCCGCTGCAATGCCGTACTGGATGAAAAGATCCATCTTACGAGCATCTTTTTTAGACATGTACTCTGTGCAATCGAAATCTTTAACAAGACCTGCAAAACGAGTTGAGAAGTTCGTAGCATCAAAGTGCTCGATATTCACGATACCACTTTGACCTTCTAGCAGGGCTTTCCAAGATGATTCTACTGTGTTGCCTACCGGTGACAACATACCCATGCCAGTGACAACTACACGACGCTTGGACACGATATAATTCTCCGGGAATTGAATATTTCTATGAGAGGATAGAAGAAGTTAGAAAGAACACAGGCGGTCTAGGAGACCGCCTGGGAGAGCTAATTACTGAGCGCTGTTTACGTAGTCGATTGCAGCTTGAACAGTAGTGATCTTCTCAGCTTCTTCGTCAGGAATCTCAGTGTCGAATTCCTCTTCTAGAGCCATAACTAGTTCTACAGTGTCTAGAGAATCAGCACCTAGATCGTCAACGAAAGAAGCTTCGTTTTTAACTTCTGCTTCGTCTACACCTAGCTGTTCAACAATGATTTTCTTTACGCGTTCTTCGATGTTGCTCATTTTTCTTTTCCTTTACAGATTTCGCCTAATGCGATGATTCCGTAGTTTATTCGAACTATTGAAAGTTGCAAGGGGGTCCTTGCTGGTCAAACCACAAAATTAGCGAATTTAACCGAATTTCAATACATTTTTGACTTAAATCATGCACAAATCTTGCGCATAAGCATGACAAGTTCATGACAGTTAACTGCAACTATAGGCTATTTTTCACAATGTAAAATAGCTTATTTTGCACAAACTGTCTCATTAAACCATGTACATGCCACCATTTACATGCAAAGTTTCACCAGTAATGTACGCTGCTTCAGGAGAAGCAAGGAAAACTACTGCTGATGCAATTTCACGTGGGTCACCTAAACGACCAGCTGGCACGTTCGACAACGTTGCCGCACGTTGCTCATCATTTAGTGCCTTCGTCATGTCAGTTTCGATGAAACCAGGGGCAACAGTGTTCACTGTTACACCACGAGACGCAACTTCACGAGCCATTGATTTAGTAAAACCAATCACGCCCGCTTTCGCTGCTGCGTAGTTAGTTTGACCTGCGTTACCCATGGTACCAACAACAGAGCCTACGTTGATGATACGACCCGCACGTTTTTTCATCATGCCGCGTAAAACCGCTTTAGACATGCGGTAGATAGGCGTTAGGTTGGTATCGATGATGTCGTTCCACTCATCATCTTTCATACGCATCAATAGGTTATCACGAGTAATACCAGCGTTATTCACCAGAATATCGATCACACCAAATTCTTCGTTGATCGTTTTTAGTGTCGCTTCGATAGACTCGACATCAGTCACGTTAAGAGCTAGGCCTTTACCGTTATCACCAAGATACTCGCTGATAGCTGCAGCGCCACTTTCAGAAGTAGCCGTACCGATAACCGTCGCACCGCGCTCTACAAGAAGTTCCGCGATCGCGCGGCCAATACCACGGCTTGCGCCGGTAACTAGCGCGATCTTACCTTCTAGATTCATCATGTTGTGTTTCCTTTTCTTATCGCAAGTTTTATCGCTTGATGGATTACTTCGCCGCGTCTAGCGACGCAACATCATTCACTGCTGCTGCAGTTAGCGTTTTCACGATACGTTTTGTTAGACCTGTTAAAACCTTACCAGGACCAAGCTCAAGAAGCTGTTCTACCCCTTGCTCGTGCATAAGCTCGACTGTTTCAGTCCAGCGAACTGGGCTATGTAGCTGACGAACAAGCGCATCTTTGATTTTTGCAGGATCTGTCTCAGCGACCACATCAACGTTGTTGATAACTGGAAGCTGTGGTGAGTTAAATTCGATAGACTCAAGAGCTACTGCAAGTTTTTCCGCTGCTGGCTTCATAAGCGCACAGTGTGATGGCACTGAAACAGGAAGAGGAAGCGCACGTTTCGCACCAGCTTCTTTACATAGCGCTCCCGCACGCTCTACTGCGTCTTTGCTACCCGCGATAACTACCTGACCAGGCGAGTTAAAGTTTACTGGAGAGACCACTTCACCTTGCGCTGCGTCTTCACACGCTTTTGCAATCGCATCATCAGCCAAACCGATAATCGCGTACATAGCGCCAGTACCTGCTGGTACCGCCTCTTGCATTAGCTTACCGCGTAATTCAACCAGCTTGATTGCTTCTTTAAAGTCAATGACACCCGCACATACAAGTGCTGAGTACTCACCTAGGCTGTGACCGGCTAGGTTTGCTGGTTGCTCTAAACCGAGCTCCTGCCATACACGCCAGATTGCAACAGATGAAGCTAGCAAAGCTGGTTGAGTGCGGAAAGTCTCGTTTAAATCTTCTGCAGGTCCATTTTGAACAAGCGCCCATAGATCGTAACCTAGTGCGTCAGATGCTTCTGCAAATGTTTGTTTTACTACGTCATATTGTTCGCCTAGTTCTGCAAGCATACCTACAGCTTGAGAACCTTGACCTGGAAATACGATAGCAAACTTGCTCATGTTGTTTTCCTTTAAGCAAAGTAAAAAGAAATAAGATGCACCAAGTGCACCTTAAATTTTGAATTCTCGTGAAACTTAGAACTTCACCAGAGCAGAGCCCCAAGTGAAACCGCCACCAAACGCCTCTAGCAATAAAGTCTGCCCGCGTTTAATGCGACCATCGCGCACAGCTTCATCCAGCGCAGACGGTACTGTCGCCGCAGAAGTGTTCCCGTGTCGGTCTAATGTCACTACGACTTGGTCCAAAGACATTGAAAGCTTTTTCGCTGTTGCCGAAATAATTCGATAGTTCGCTTGATGCGGTACTAGCCAGTCTAGTTCAGACTTATGCATGTTGTTGGCTTCAAGCGTATCTTTTACTAGTTTCGATAACTGAGTGACAGCGACTTTGAATACTTCGTTACCTGCCATATGAAGCCATTTGTCAGCATCTTGACCACGCTCAGGTACAGGTAGGCTTAGTAGCTCACCGAATTGACCATCCGAGTATATGTGGGTAGAAATAATACCTGGCTCTTGGCTAGCGCCTACGACAACGGCTCCAGCACCATCACCAAATAGGATAATGGTTGAACGGTCTGTCGGATCACACGTTTTAGACAAAGCATCTGAACCAATAACAAGTACGTTTTTACACATACCCGATTTAATATGTTGGTCTGCAACAGATAATGCGTACACAAAACCAGAACAAGCAGCGGCTAAGTCAAAAGCTGGACAACCTTTAATGCCAAGCTTTGCCTGCACCTGACACGCAGATGAAGGGAAAGTATGGCTACTGCTCGTTGTGGCTACGATAATCAGGTCGATATCGTTTTTATCAATACCCGCCATATCGATAGCGTTTTCAGCTGCGTAGAATGCCATGTCCGCTACAGTCTCATTTTCTGCAGCAATTCGACGCTCTTTAATACCCGTGCGAGCAACGATCCACTCATCACTTGTATCTACCATTTTCTCTAGATCTGCGTTTGTACGCACCTGAGATGGCAGGTAGCTGCCAGTACCTAAAATTTTGCTATACATGAAGACTAATAATGCCTCTCGAGTAAAACCGCTTCCAAACGATCGCTAATACGGCTTGGTACTTGTCGTTTGACCTCGTGTACTGCCTCGCCAAGTGCATTGACAATCGCAGATACATCCGCACTTCCATGGCTTTTTATGACAATGCCGCGCAATCCTAGCAAACTTGCGCCGTTATACTGGTCGGGGTTCAGTGTTTTTAGTTCATTAAATAGCCGAGAAAACAACTTTCTAGCAATCCAACCCTTTATCGTTGACGCCATCATACTGGTTTTAATTTTTTCGATAAAAAGTTGAGCTGTTCCCTCACTGGCTTTTAAGCATACGTTGCCGACAAACCCATCACATACAATGACGTCTGCAACATCATGCAAAATTTGATTACCTTCAATATAACCAACAAAGTTAATCGCGTCGGTCTGAGAAAGCATTTCTGCGCAACGTTTGACTAAATCGTTACCTTTAATCTCTTCTGCGCCAATATTGAGTACAGCAACGCGAGGAGGACAACCTAAGTGTTCTTCTGCTAATGCACTGCCCATTACAGCAAATTGGAACAAACTATCAGCATCGCACGATACATTCGCACCTAGATCTAGCATCCAAGTACGCTTTCCAGTAATCGTCGGTAGAGCTGAAACTAAAGCAGGACGTTCAATACCAGGAAGTAACTTAAGAATGAAACGCGATAGTGCCATTAATGCACCGGTGTTGCCACCACTAACACAAGCATCCGCCTTCTGCTCAGAAACCAAATCGATAGCCATACGCATGGAACTATTTTGGCTATTACGTAGTGCCAATGAAGGTTTTTCTGAGTTCGAGATAACTTTCTCACTATGAAGAATAGTCAAGCGGGAACTGGTCGAGGTACCGAGTTGAAATAATTGAGACGTGATCAGAGATTGATCACCTATAAGAATCACTTTTAGCTCTGGGAAATGAGACAGTGCCTGCACGGCGGCAGGCACTGTTACGCGTGGACCGAAATCCCCGCCCATTGCATCAAGTGCAACGGTAATACTTTGCAAAGGTTCAACCTTACTTGTTGATAACCTTTTGACCACGGTAGTAACCTTCAGCAGTTACGTTGTGGCGTAGGTGAGTTTCACCAGAAGTCGCGTCTACAGATAGAGCAGCTGTAGTTAGCGCATCGTGTGAACGACGCATACCGCGCTTAGAACGAGTTTTACGGTTTTTCTGTACGGCCATTGACCCTACTCCTATACTATTGGGTTAAAAACCTGAAGAAGAATCGGTTACCACACCTATTACTTTTTCAGACTTTTCAAAACGTCGAATGGATTCGGTTTTTCTTCCTCAATTTCTTCAGGAATCTCACCAAAAACCATGTTATTTGAATCAACGCTACAATCCGCTTCATCGTGCATCGCAATTTGAGGTAATGCTAAGATGAACTCGTCTTCAACCAGTTGTATAAGGTCTAATTCACCATATTCATTTAGATCTACCAAATCATAAATTTCTGGTGCTTCCTGTTCCGTTTTCTCACCGTAGTAAGGAGTAGAAAGGAATTCAACTTCGCACTCATGTGCGAATACCTCATTACAACGCTGACACTCTAAATCGACTTCGATGTTAGCTTTACCAGAGATAACAACGAGTCGCTGTTCATCCATCCCAAATGACAATGAGACTTCTGCGTCGCGTTTTACGCCTTCAGTTGTTTCCGCTAAGCGCTTGAAAAGACTAGCTTGGATGATGCCATCGTAATCTAATCGTTTCTGTGCAGCTTTTGCTGGGTCAACCGTTCGCGGTATTTTTACCTTTTGCATAGGGCGCGAATATTATCTTCCAAATCAAAATTAGTCAAAGAAAAAGGCAAAAAAGTTGTACTTTTTTACGCTTAACATACAGAGCATTAGCCAGAATCATTTTTGATCGATTATCCTATCGGAAATGCTCCCACGAATTGTAATTCAAAATGAAAAATTACCAACTGGTTTTAGCCTCAACCTCCCCTTTTCGTAAACAACTGCTTGAAAAGCTTTCACTACCGTTCATTTGTTTATCACCTGATTGCGATGAAACACCGTTTGACCAGGAAACGCCTCTTGAACTGGTGCAAAGATTGGCCCAAGAGAAAGCAACATCTTGCCAGACGGATAAAGCAAGTTTAGTTATCGGCAGTGACCAGGTTTGTGTCATTAATGGTGAAATCGTTGGCAAACCTTTAAATAGAGACAACGCAATAAATCAACTTTTGTCTCAAAGTGGAAAAGTCATCACTTTCTATACTGGTCTTGCGGTACATAACACCGTCACAAACCATACAGAAGTCGGCTTTGATTCTTTCGAAGTACACTTTAGAGATTTGACGCTTGAACAAATCGAGCGCTACGTCGACAGGGAAGAACCTTTTTACTGCGCAGGCAGCTTTAAAAGCGAAGGAATGGGAATTTGTTTGTTTAACAAATTAGTGGGGAAAGACCCGAACACACTTGTCGGACTACCATTGATTGATTTGATTGATATGTTGCATGTTCAAGGACTCGATGTCCTTTGATCAAAATATGATAAAAGGGAGCCACAGGCTCCCTTCTTGCATCCGCGAGGAAAACATGGTTACGCGTTTCTTAAACCCGCCAACACTTTTTCTAGCTTCGGTTCCATCGGTGCGTTGATTTCCATCCACTCATCATTTGATGGGTGTTGGAACTTGATGTTTGCCGCGTGTAGGAACAAACGATCTAAACCAACTTGACCTGTGTAAGCATCAAAGCGGCGGTCACCGTAGCGATCATCCCAAGCGATTGGGTGGCCCGTATATTGTGTATGAACTCGGATTTGGTGAGTTCGACCAGTAATCGGACTCGCTTGAATCAATGTTGCTTGTTCAAACTTTTCCAAAATCTTAAAACGCGTTTCAGACGGCTTACCGTTAGGGTTAACACGAACAATACTGTTCACTTCGTTTTTAAGCAGTGGCGCGTTCACAACCTTACAACTGCTTTTCCATTGTCCCATGACAAGAGCTAAGTAAAACTTCTTCACTGTCTTTTCACGAAACTGGGCTTGCAAGTGACGAAGTGCAGAACGCTTCTTAGCAACCAGCAAGATACCTGAAGTATCACGGTCAATACGATGCACAAGTTCAAGAAAGCGAGCTTGAGGACGCAGAGCTCTAAGCGCTTCAATCGCGCCAAACTTTAAGCCACTGCCACCATGCACAGCGGTACCAGATGGTTTGTTTAGAATCAACATATGATCATCTTCGAAGATGATCATATCTTCCAACTCTGCGACTTTGTTTAGTTTCGTACTTGGCGCGACATCGTCATCTTTTTTCTCGACTGTCACCGGTGGAATACGAACGAGATCGCCTGCTTTTAACTTGTACTCTGCTTTTATACGCTTTTTATTTACACGTACTTCGCCCTTACGCACGATTCGGTAAATCATGCTTTTAGGGATGTCTTTTAATTGGTTGCGCAAAAAATTATCAATGCGCTGACCCGCCATATCTTCGTCAATGTCGACGAACTGGACTTTTGTTCTTATTTCGCTCATGGGCGGTATTGTAAACTCAATTTCGCGCGACTTCACATTATTCTTGTCGTAAAAGAAACACTTGATAGTACAAACTGGTCTAAATTTCGCCAAGCTTTTGTTTAAATTATTAAAACTCTCAATCGAGTTCTCAATTTGTTTTCTGTCTTGATCAGTTTACACATCTCAATTGCTTATGAAACAGCCAGTTATAAATTAGAAATTTTGAGTTTAGCGGCAAATTTTCTATCGTTTGCGTGAAAGCAGATTGCTGATAGCCACGCGCACTGCTATAGTTCACAGCTGCTAAGGAAGGTTTGGTTACATTTTATTCATTACCAATCATTTATCCTCAAGCAATGTGAGTAGATCGTTGAAGGTCGAGTGCAGCATTGGCGTGAGACACATCGAATTCAACACTCTTGCCACCCTACTCCTCGCATATTCACGTTGAGTACCTACCGCCCAAATAGCGGGTCACAAGTCTACGTTTCCAACAGAAACCACAAGAGGCTTGTGATGACTGAAGTGCCCGAGAGCATCCCCTTCCAGCCGGGAGGCTGCAAAATACAAGCCATGGGATCAGGCACCGTGAAAGAGCGAAAAAACAGTGGCAAGTCGACAAGAAAGATATAAAAGAAAAGACAACGAGAATTTTCAATGAAAAGAATGTTAATTAACGCAACTCAAAAAGAAGAGTTGCGTGTCGCTCTGGTTGATGGCCAGCGACTTTTCGATCTTGATATCGAGAGTCCAGGTCATGAATCTAAAAAAGCGAATATCTACAAAGGACGTATCACACGTATCGAACCAAGCTTAGAAGCCGCATTTGTTGATTACGGCGCCGAGCGTCACGGTTTCCTCCCTCTCAAAGAAATTGCCCGCGAATATTTCCCTGAAGGTTACACCTACCAAGGTCGTCCAAGCATTAAAGAAGTGCTAACGGAAGGCCAAGAAGTTATCGTTCAAGTGGAAAAAGAAGAACGTGGAAGCAAGGGCGCAGCTCTTACTACTTTCATTTCTCTTGCTGGTAGTTACCTTGTTCTGATGCCTAACAACCCTCGTGCTGGCGGTATTTCTCGTCGAATCGAAGGTGACGAGCGTACTCAACTAAAAGCCGCATTAAGTACTTTGGAACTGCCTCAGGGCATGGGCCTAATCGTACGTACTGCTGGCGTTGGCAAGAGTGCTGAAGAACTTGAGTGGGATTTGAATGTACTACTTAACCACTGGGGTGCAATCAAAGGTGCAGCGGACTCGAACCCTGCTCCATTCTTAATCCACCAAGAAAGTAACGTTATCGTTCGTGCAATCCGTGACTATTTGCGTCGTGATATTGGCGAAATCTTAATTGACAGCAACACCATCTACGAACGTGCAAAAGAGCACATTCAATTGGTGCGCCCTGATTTCCTTAACCGCGTTAAGAAATATGAAGGCGAAGTTCCACTATTCAGCCACTACCAAATCGAAAGCCAAATTGAATCAGCTTTCCAACGTGAAGTGCGTCTGCCATCTGGTGGTTCTATTGTTATTGACCCAACCGAAGCACTAACGTCTATCGATATCAACTCTGCTCGTGCAACCAAGGGCGGCGATATTGAAGAAACAGCCCTAAACACGAACCTAGAAGCAGCCGACGAAATTGCTCGCCAGTTACGTCTACGTGACTTGGGTGGCTTAGTGGTTATCGACTTTATCGATATGACACCTGTTCGCCACCAACGAGAAGTAGAAAACCGTCTACGTGAAGCCGTTCGTCTTGATCGCGCTCGTGTACAAATCGGTCGTATTTCTCGCTTTGGTTTGTTGGAGATGTCACGTCAACGTTTAAGCCCTTCTCTAGCAGAAGCAAGCCACCACATCTGTCCTCGCTGTAGCGGTACTGGAGTCGTTCGCGACAACGAATCTCTAGCACTTTCTGTACTTCGTTTAATCGAAGAGGAAGCACTGAAAGACAATACAGCGCAAGTTCTCGCAGTTGTACCTGTGCCAATCGCTTCTTACTTGTTGAACGAAAAACGTCGTTCAGTTAACCATATCGAACGCATTCAAGAAGTGAAGATTACGGTTGTTCCAAACTCTGACATGGAAACGCCGCACTTCGAAGTTATCCGTGTTCGTGAAGGTGAAGAGTTCGATCTGATTTCTTACCTACTTCCTAAAAAACTGGAAGCAATGAAAGAAGCGGAAGGTAAAGAGCCAGCGGAAGTTGACGTAAAACCTAAACGAATCGAAGAACCTGTTCTTAAAGGCTTTGCGGCTCCTTCTCAAACGGCACCTGCACCAGCAGCTAAACCTGCCCCTGAGGCGAAGAAGAAAGAACAGAAAGTTGAACAAGAAGAAAAACCTGGACTGTTCAGCCGTTTGTTTAAAGCACTTGGTAGTTTCCTATTCGGCGGTTCTGAAGAAGTAAAAGAAGAACCGAAACCTCAGGAAGAGAAAAAGCCAAATCGCGATAATCGACGCAACAAACGTGATCGCAATGATCGTCGTCGCAATAACAACCAACGCGATAATCGTGAGAACCGCGACAATCGTGATAACCGTGATAACCGACGTCGTCGTAAGCCTCGTGATGAGCAAGCGAATGAACAAAACGAAGCTCAACAACAAACCAATAAACAGCAAAACCGCAACCAAAAGCGTAAGCCTAAAGCTCAACAAGCAGACAAAGCCCAAGAGCAAAAAGCAAATGCAAAAGTAGCGGAAAAAGGCCTGCAGCTAGCGGCGGAAGCTCGAACTGAAACAAAACCAGAAGAGAGCAAACCAAAGCAACAAAACGCGAAAGCAGAAAAAGTGAAGGAGCGTCGCCAACGTCGCAAACTGAACAAGTCTGTACGCGTTAAAGACCAAGAAGCGGTTGAGAAGAAAGCAGAAGAAACGGCGGTTAAGACTCAAGAAACGGTTGAAACCAAAGTTGAGAAGCCAACAGAAGCAGCGGTAGAAGCACAACAAGACAACAAGCAAGCAGAGTCTAAGCAACGTCGTAACCGTCGTTCGCCACGTCACCTGCGTGCAAGCGGCCAGCGCCGTCGCCGTGGTCGCGATCGCCGTCCTAACCCGTTCCGCCTGCGTAAAGGTGGTGTAGCTTCTCCTGAGATGGCTATGGGTAAAGTAATGCCACGCTACATTCCGAAACCAGCACCTAAGAAAGAAGAGCAAGTTAAGGAAGAAACAGTAGCAGCAGTACCTACAATGCAAGGTGGTTTTGCTTGTCCAGAGATGGCTATGGGTAAAGTGATTATTCGCCGCGAGCAACCTGTTGTAACAGAAGCGCCAGTTGTTGAATCAAAGATTCAAGAAACAGTTGAAGCGAAAGTGGAAGCTCCAGTAGTAGAAGCACCTGTTGTGGAAGCAGTAATCGCAGAAAAAACTGAATCGGCAGTAGTAGAAACAGCTTCGGTAGAGCCTATCGTTGAAACTCCTGCGACTGAACCGGTTGATGCCATTGTAGAAACGGCACCTGCTGAAGAGCCTGTGGTTGAAGCAGCAAAAGAGATTGCAGCCGAAGCGCCAGTAGCTAAACCAGAGCCTAAAGTCGAAGCCATTAAAGTTGCGGCTAAGCTAAACGCTAGCGCACCGATGACGAAAGCACCTGGCCCTCAAGAGCTACGCGAAATCACGGTTGCAGCAGCACCGTTCAAAACCGAACGTTACCAAGCTAAAGGTGCGGGTAGCCAAGTGGCTAAAAACCGCGCATCGGCAGAGATGACAAAGCCTAACTTTAACTAGGCTAAATCATTACGTTCAACTGCTTAACGGCATAAATAAATTAAAGGCTACCAGATGGTAGCCTTTTTTTATCTTCATATTTGCCCAATAAATTGTTCATATAAATACCAATTCGTGATCACATTTGTACGCCATTATTCGTATCATTCTTGAACTTAATCACACTTTTCGGTAGCATGCGCCGACTCAAGTTTTCGACACCATTCTGATGCTGCTCTTTTAATACTACGGTTTACACTGCAATGTTTGATTAGAAATCAACCACTCAGTGGCTTGTGCAAATACGAATATGTGTCGGGTTTAACTCATTGCAAAGAGAACTTAAAAACAAACATGTTCGAATTTCCCCAATTTTCTAAGCACTCCGTAAAAAATGATGTGCTATCAGGCTTAACCGTTGCGCTAGCATTGGTTCCTGAAGCTGTCGCATTTGCGTTCGTCGCAGGCGTAGATCCGATGGTCGGTCTTTACGCTGCATTCATCGTTGGTCTTATTACTTCCATTTTCGGTGGTCGTCCCGGCATGATCTCTGGTGCAACAGGTGCCATGGCAGTCGTAATGGTTTCGCTTGTCGCGACTCACGGTGTCCAGTACCTATTCGCAGCCATCATGCTCGCTGGTATACTTCAAATTGCCGCTGGTATGTTTAAATTGGGTAAGTTCATCCGTATCGTGCCTCACCCTGTGATGATTGGTTTTGTGAACGGTCTGGCTATTGTTATCTTCCTAGCTCAGTTGGGTCAGTTTAAAGCGCCAGATATCAACGGCATGCTTACTTGGCTACCACAAGACCAAATGCTACTAATGCTTGGTTTGGTTGCGCTAACTATGGCAATCATTCACTTTCTACCAAAAATCACAACGGCTGTACCCTCTTCACTTGTTGCAATCGTAACGGTGACTGCTTTAGTGGTTGGTTTGGATCTGGAAACTCGCACTGTTGTTGACTTCTTGCGTACAATGTCTGGTGATGAAGCGGCAACACTCGCAGGTTCACTGCCGACCTTCTCTATTCCGGCGGTGCCATTTACGCTAGAAACTCTACAAATCATTCTTCCATACGCGATCATTCTAGCGGCCATTGGTCTAATTGAATCTCTGCTAACGCTGACAGTTTTAGATGAGATGACGAACACTCGTGGTCAATCTAACCGCGAATGTATCGGTCAAGGTATGGCAAACATGACTTGTTCTGTGTTTGGTGCTATGGGTGGTTGTGCAATGATTGGTCAGTCGATGATCAACGTAAACTCAGGTGGTCGCGGTCGTCTATCTGGTATCGTTGCTGCTATCGCTCTATTGATGTTTATCTTATTCGCTTCTTCGTTAATTGAAATGATCCCACTCGCTGCTCTGGTTGGTGTGATGTTCATGGTTGTAATTGGTACATTCGAATGGGCAACATTTAAACTAGCGCGTCGCGTACCGAAGCAAGACTTCTTCGTTATTGTTCTTGTGACCGTTGTTACTGTTCTTACTGACCTAGCCGTTGCCGTAGCGGTTGGTGTTATTGTTTCTGCATTAATGTTTGCATGGCAACACGCTAAGCATATCTATGCCGACACGTGCTTAAACGAGGAAGGTTCAAAAGAGTACAAGATTCACGGTCCTATTTTCTTTGGTTCTGCCGCTAACTTCTTGGAGTTGTTTAACGCGCCTGAAGATCCAAAAGATGTGATTGTCGATTTTGCAGACTCTCGCGTGACGGATCACTCCGCAATTGAAGCGATTGAAACACTAGCAGAGCGTTACAACTCTCAAGGTAAAACACTACACCTTCGTCACCTAAGTCCAGATTGCCGTAAGCTTTTAGATAAAGCGGGCAGCTTGGTTGAAATTAACGTGAAGGAAGACCCAAGCTACAAAGTCGCAACCGACATACTAGCGGGTTAACACGAATAAAAAGGGATGAGCTCAGCTCATCCCTTTTTCTATTGTCTTCAAGCCCACGCGATTATAGCTTCTTCAAAATCACTTCTGATGCCTCTTCGATTAAATCAAGCACCAGTTCAAAGCCATCTTTTCCACCGTAATATGGGTCTGGGACTTCATCGTAATCTGACCCAGAATGACTTAAAAATAACGATACTTTGTGTCGATACTTCAACGGACAAATATCCAATAAATCGGCCAAATTTGCTTTATCCGAGGCTAATATCAGGTCAAACTTGTCAAAGTCATCAATGGTGACTTGGCGCGCTTGCATTCCTTTAAAAGAATAACCTCGCAGCTTTCCTGCTGCCATCGCTCTTGAATCCGGCCGGTTTCCTGCGTGATAGCCAATTGTACCTGCCGAATCAACCTCCACGGCAATACCCAACTCTTGAGCTTTCGCTCTTAACACTGCCTCTCCAGTTGGTGACCGACAAATGTTTCCCATACAAACAACAAGTATTTTCTTCATTTTATTCCCTGAATTATCGGTGGTTTTTCTTCACGATATGTTGGTCTATCATAGCGAGATAAATCAATGAACCCAAATTAGCTTGGGCACAGCACGAAAAGGAATTGAGGAAGTATTATGTCTATCGAAGAAAATAAAGAAGCACGCCATAAGGCTCGCCAACAAAAAGTCAAAGAACAGGTAGACGCAAAAATTGCTGCTGCTCAAGAGGAAAAAGGTCTGCTACTGATCATTACCGGAAATGGTAAAGGTAAATCGACATCAGGATTCGGTACGATCGCACGCGCAGTGGGTCATGGTTTGAATTGTGCTGTCGCGCAGTTTATTAAAGGTACTTGGGACAACGGTGAGCGCAACCTACTTGAGAAACTCGGCGTTGAATTCCAAGTAATGGCAACCGGCTTTACATGGGAAACTCAAAACAAAGCCGCTGATACCGAAGCAGCGCAAGGCGTATGGCAAGAATGTAAGCGCATGCTCAAAGATGAATCTATCGATGTGGTTCTTTTTGACGAGCTGACGTACATGGTGAGCTACGGCTACATTGATTTAGACGAGGTCGTTGAAGCGCTGAACAACCGCCCTAAAATGCAGTCGGTTGTCATTACTGGTCGTGGCGCTCATCGCACTCTGATTGAAATGGCTGATACCGTTTCTGAAGTGAAGAATGTAAAGCATGCATTTGAGTCAGGCGTCAAAGCGCTGAAAGGAGTCGACTGGTAAAGCTCACCAGCAGAATTAAAAAAGGGTTGGCTAATGCCAACCCTTTTTGCTTTGGCTCGAATCTAATTGAATAGATTCTTTATCAAACCATCGACTGCTTCTTTGGTTTTTTCGTCTTTGATCTTGTCCGTTAGCTTCTCTACGCCACGATCGATTTCTTTCTGAGCTTTCTGCTTCAGAACATCATCGAATACGAGCTTGAATTTAGGATCCGCCCACTTACCAGACACATTGATTGGAATCGTGATATCTTTCAGCTCATCTATATCTTTGCCGCCTTGGCCTTCTAGGCTACCTACGACTGATGTGCTGATAGTAAAGTTAACAGTTTCATTGATGTAGTTTGCGGTGCCTTTACCACGAACACGGAGCAATGGAGACTGAGCTTGCATATTATCCGTTGATACGACACCTTTATTGAGCTTCAATGTCGCCGTCATCGCACTAAAATCTGTTTTCTTAACTTCATTGGTGCCTTCGACTTTTTGCCCTTTAAATTTCGCGTAGTTTTCACGAATCAATTGAGCAACGTTGATGCCATTTACCGCACCGTCAGCAAAATTGATAACAACCGTACCAGAAAGATTCTTCTTGATACCGGTAGGCGTGAGACTCTTACCGGTAACATTCACATCAATGTTACCCGTCCCTTCAAGCTTGTCGTTATCAGCGACATCAATAAGTAGCGGTTGAACTTTCACGCCTTTGATTGACTTTTTCACACTGTAAGTCGCTGGTGATTGGCGTGCATCTAACTTCGCTGTCGCTGAGATTGTGCCTTGGTACAGCTTCGAACTAAATGAAGTAAGCTCAAATACGCCACGATTTACAGTGAAGCTCGTTTTTACCGCTTCCATCTTCGCATTTGCCGCTTTGAATTTGTCGATGGTAATGTCACCCTTTACATCTAACGTTTTCAACGCAGACAAATCAGGCTCAACCTCAGACCCAGCTGGAGCACTCTCGCCACCAGAAGCAGGCTTATTACCTTCGGAATCTTGCTGATCTAATCCTAAGAATTCATCAAGATCGATATTTGGGCTGTGGAGAGCAAATCGTACTTTAGGAATATCGCCAAGTGTCACATCTGCCTTACCATCTAAGGCGATAGCATTCGCTGTTAACTTCTCTAGGACAAAACTCAGGTGGTTTTTCGTTAGGTCGAAAGACAGATCAGACACCATGTCGACTTTCATCGGTGACTGAGGTAAAGCATCCCCCTCAAAAGTCGATTTAAGAGTTAACTTATCCAACTGCACTTTGCTGATAGCCTTGTCCACGCTAAGTTGACCAGCACCCTGCATATCTAACTTCATACCACCAGCGTCGCCTTTCATGGCATAAGTCAGGTTATTTACTTTATCGAATTCAAACGTATCTAAACCGATCGTTGCCGATTCAATCTTATTGGCAGGGTCAGAGTATGTCGCATCAAAGTTGATGTTCTTTAGCGCGTAGTTTGCCAAACCTTTTTCTAGCTTAAAGTCGGCCTGACCTTTCGCTGTGAACTTTTGGTCATTCATTTCGCCCTTCACGCCAAAATCAGCCGTTGTCCAGTTGTCAAAAGCGAATTCGGAAAGGTTTAATGAGATATCATAAAGTTTGGTGTAACTACCGGCTTGCTTATCCTGCATTTCTAATGAGCCATTAGAAACCGTAACACCAGCAAGATTAATGCTCCAATCAGAGCCAGAAGGCTGCGTTTCACCATTTTGCGTAGGCGCAGTATCGCTCGCTTGCTCTGCTTGTTGTGTTTGGGCTTTCGTCAATGAATCAATATTCTTGCTGCCATCTTTCTTGGTTTCGATATAGAACTCAGCCCCATCAAGCGTGACGTTTCCAATTTCAAGCTGTTGACTAAAAAGTGGCATGACAGAGATGTCTACACCAACGGTATCAACTTTGAATAAATTGGGTTTACTAAAGCCTTGTGGGTTTCGCAATTCTGTATGTCCCAACTCAAAGCCGATCGATGGGAAAAATTGCCAACTGATATCTCCTTCAATCACTAGCTCTAAACCGGTTTGCTTTTGCGCTTGCTCAACAATAAGGGGCTTAAACTGGTTAGGATTGACGAAGATGGTTAACGCTAAAATTGCGACCAAAATGACCACAATAGGTATTGCTAGAATTAAGAGCAGTTTCTTCATTTGTTTTTCCTTGCTCGAGTGTTTTTACAATTATAAGCGCAGACTCCATTTACCGCTGACAGTTCCACAAAAGCGTGAAAAATGTCTGGTTTTAACCTGCAACTGACTAATTTAAAAACAAAAAAAGAAGTGGCACTTAAGGTGCCACTTCTTCTCTTAAAAATAAAGCGATATAGCCGTCTAAAGGCTTAAGCTTTCAAAAGTCTTGCAATGTGAGCTTTTAATACATCGATTGCGATACGGTTTTTACCACCGCGAGGAACAATAATGTCCGCATATTGCTTAGAAGGTTCGATAAACTGCATGAACATCGGACGTACTGTTTGTTGATACTGCTTAAGAACAGATTCCATAGTTCGGCCTCGTTCTTCCACGTCACGCTTAACACGACGAAGTAAGCAAATATCTAACGGTGTATCCATAAATACTGTCGCGTGCATCAAATCACGAAGACGAGGGTCAGTAAGAAGAAGGATGCCTTCTAGAATGATCACCTTTTTAGGCGTCATTGTAGTCGTGTTACTTGTTCTTGTGTGTTCAGTGTAGCTGTACTCAGGTACTTCTACTGCTTCACCACGTACCAATTTTTCAAGGTGCTCACACAGTAGGTCGTGGTCCAACGCACTCGGGTGATCGTAGTTCGTCTTTACTCGCTCTTCCATGCTTAGGTGGCTTTGGTCGTTGTAGTAGCAATCTTCCGTGATGACACCGATTTGATGATCGCCTACTTTCGCGCGAAGCTCATTATAAATAGTGCTCGCGATCAGACTTTTTCCAGAAGCAGAAGCGCCAGCAATACCTACGATGACGCATTGATTATTATCAGACATTAGTTTGCACCCGATGATGATTTCTAGTCACATAAAAAGATAAACTGCCTGATTATAGGGAGTTCACCCCATAGTTACTAGCTGGAATTAGGGTTTAGTCATAAGTTTCTGCCTGCTCAGAGGATTAACCTCCGAGCAAACGTTAAAATGTGCAATTATCAACCAATAGGCATAGTAAACTTAGTTCACCATTGTAAAGCTAATCGCATCTGGTTTTGCTTTGCCTTGCCAAAACATCGTGCTACATACGCGATCGGCAAGCTGCTTGTAATACCCTGCATGCTCACTTTCTGGGCGCCTTGCTACTGTTGGCACGCCAGCGTCAATATCTTCTCGCATAGAGATATGAAGCGGAATTTGTCCTAGCAGTGCTAAGCCAAACTCTTGCGACATTTTTTCTGCACCACCCATGCCAAAAATATGCTCTTTCGCGCCACATTGACTACAAATGTGATAACTCATGTTTTCCACAACACCGATAACCGGGACATGGACTTTGTTAAACATTGCCGCTCCTTTTCTTGCATCGGCAAGCGCCAAGTCTTGCGGTGTCGTGACTAACACACTACCTGTCACCGGAATCTGTTGTGACAACGTCAACTGTATATCACCCGTACCTGGCGGCATATCAATCACCAAATAATCTAAATCGGGCCAGTCTGTTTCCGTTAATAACTGCGACAACGCTTTTGAAGCCATTGGACCGCGCCATATTGCCGCTTCTGATTTGTCCACTAAATAGCCGATAGAGTGAGTATAGATGCCGTGAGCGAAAATGGGCTCCATCCACTTGCCATCACGAACTTCTGGTTTTGCATCTTCTTGCCCCAACATCATAGGTACAGACGGGCCATAGATATCCGCATCCAACAATCCCACTTTCGCCCCAGATTGAGCAATCGCCAACGCTAAGTTAACCGCAGTCGTTGATTTACCGACCCCACCTTTCGCAGAACTAACGGCAATGATGTTCTTAACACCTTTAACCGGATTGGCCACTTGAGTTTCTAATGCTTTAACTCCAAGGCGAATATTGAATGGGAATTCAGGCACTTTATCTGCGGTTTGTTGCTGTTTAATCCAGTCATGCAATATGGTTTGAAGCTCATTACTTGCGAATGGTAACGTTATCTCAACAGAACCTTGTGCCGTAATCGAAATTGCGCCATGAATATCTGCCCAATTTTCCACCAACTGTGGATGCTGGAATTGGTTAAACCAGTGACAAAAATCTTGTTTTGAAGTGAACTGATGCATAAGTCCTCCTTTTAGATGTCATGCTAACACCGTCCTGCCTCAACCAGAACCCCAAAAAAACTAAGGCATTCCGCAGTTTGACACCTTGGAGTTAGTGAGTTCATGGGGTAGTATTATCCATCAAAATTTATTTATACCTATCAAGAAAAGCGAATATTAAGTATGGCAAACGATCCAAGAAACTTTCCGTCAAGGAAAATGCTGGTAACTTGTGCCCTTCCGTACGCTAACGGTTCGATCCACCTTGGTCATATGCTTGAGCATATCCAAGCGGACATTTGGGTTCGTTACCAACGCCTACGCGGCAACACTGTAAACTTCATCTGTGCTGACGATGCTCACGGCACGCCAATCATGCTTAAAGCGCAACAGATGGGTATTACTCCTGAAGAAATGATTGCCGCAGTTAGCGAAGAGCACCAGAAAGACTTTGCTGGCTTTGATATCAGCTTTGATAACTACCACAGCACACACTCAGATGAGAACCGTGAGCTAGCGTCACACATTTATCTTGAGCTGAAGAAAAACGGCTTTATCTCTAGCCGCACTATCTCTCAGCTGTTCGACCCAGAAAAAGAGATGTTCTTACCGGACCGTTTCGTAAAAGGTACGTGTCCAAAATGTAAGTCAGAAGACCAGTACGGTGACAACTGTGACAACTGTGGCGAGACTTACAGCCCAACAGAACTGATCAATCCTAAATCTGCGGTTTCTGGTGCGACGCCAGTAATGAAAGATTCTGAGCACTTCTTCTTCGACCTGCCTCAGTTTGAAAGCATGCTAAAAGAGTGGACTCGCTCTGGCTCGCTACAAGCTGAAACCGCGAACAAGATGCAAGAATGGTTCGAATCTGGTTTGCAGCAATGGGATATCTCACGTGATGCGCCATACTTTGGCTTCGAAATCCCAGGAGAGAAGAACAAATTCTTCTACGTATGGCTAGACGCACCTATCGGCTACATGGGCTCTTTCAAAAACCTATGTGACAAGCGCGACGACCTAGATTTCGACGAGTACTGGAAAAAAGACAGCTCAGCAGAGCTGTACCACTTCATCGGTAAAGACATCGTTTACTTCCACAGCCTATTTTGGCCAGCAATGCTAGAAGGTTCTGGCTTCCGCAAGCCTAACAACGTATTCGTACACGGTTACGTAACCGTAAACGGCGCGAAAATGTCTAAGTCTAAAGGTACTTTCGTAAAAGCAAGCACTTACCTAGAGCACCTAGACCCTGAGTGTCTACGTTACTACTACGCTGCGAAGCTAAACAGCCGTATCGACGATCTAGATCTTAACCTTGAAGACTTCACTCAGCGCGTAAACGCTGACGTTGTTAACAAGATCGTTAACCTGGCATCTCGTAACGCAGGTTTCATCGCAAAACGTTTTGAAGGCAAACTGTCTGACAACTTTGCAGAGCCTGAACTTTACAACGAATTTGTTGCTGCGGCTGACCGTATCGCTGAGCTTTACGAAACACGTGAATTTGGTCGTGCAATCCGTGAAATCACTGCACTGGCAGACAAAGCTAACCAATACGTTGATGAAAAAGCACCGTGGGTTGTAGCAAAAGAAGAAGGCAAAGATCAGGAGCTACAAGACATCTGTTCTGTCGGTATCAACCTGTTCCGTGTACTGATGACTTACCTGAAACCAGTGATGCCTGCACTTGCTGCACGTACTGAAGCATTCCTAAACCAAGAGCTGACTTGGGAAAACATCGCTGCGCCACTAACAGGCCACGAGATCACTAAGTTCAAAGCACTGTTCAACCGTATCGATCCGAAGAATGTTGAAGCGATGATCGAAGCATCTAAAGAAGATGCGGCGGCAGAAATGGCGGCGAAAGAGAAAGCAGAAGCGGAAAAGAACAAGGCTAGCCAAACTGAGCTAGACAAAGAGCCAATCGCTGAAGAGATTGAGTTCGACGCTTTTGCAGCAGTAGATATGCGTATCGCTCGTATCATCTCTTGTGAAGAAGTGCCAAAAGCAAACAAACTGCTTAAGTTCCAACTGGACATCGGTGGTGAAACTCGTCAAGTGTTCTCTGGCATCAAGTCAGCGTACAAACCTGAAGAGCTAGAAGGCAAACTAACGGTAATGGTAGCAAACCTAAAACCTCGTAAGATGAAGTTTGGTATGTCAGAAGGCATGATCCTAGCAGCGGGCCCTGGTGGCAGCGACTTATGGATTCTTGAGCCACACGAAGGCGCTCAACCTGGCATGCGCGTAATGTAAGTCTCTTTATTGAAAAGGCTTAACTGAATCAGTTAAGCCTTTTTGCTTTCGGACTCTCACCGTTAAACTTATCAATTAAGCTTGATTGTATTGAGAGAAATCTTCTGGTCCCTAGTAAAAGCATAAGTAGAAAGCTAATTTCGCGTAAGTAAGCGATAATCCCATCAAACATTCTAACGAATTCTAATATAAGTAGGTCATCAACTAGTGATATCTTGGCTAGTTTACCGCGAACTAGTACCGACGCATGCTAGGAAACCTACCCCTCATCCATTTCTGTGTCAGCCGATAGGAACATGGACCATCCGTTAACATTTTTCTCTATACGCCTCGCAGAGAAACGAATAAATAGTAAAGTACTTAAAGTGCACACTATTCCAATAATCACCATAGCAACTTCCAAATAGAAAACTATGCCACCTCTAAAACAAACTTTTCATTTCGTGTGTAAGAGAAGCCGAAAGGACAAGTAAAGTTACATATTTTTACGTAAAAACCGACTAATGCAGCCGATATTCTTCAGGCCCCCAAGTAATGATCGCGCCACATGCAAGGAAAAGTGCAAAGCTGATCGTGACCACAAAAGCGAGAGCTCGATCAAATGTCGTTGCGTATTTTAATATTAACTGATCATCTACAAGTGAGACTTTCGCAGGCTTTCCTCGCATTAAAACTGTAGTATACATTGGGAATCTAAACCCCCAGCCATTTCTATCCCAACCAACAGGGTCATGACCACCCTTCAACATCTTTTTCTCAATCCGCTTTACCGATACACGAATGAAAAGCAAAGTACTAACTAACCAAGTACATCCGATAATCATATTTGCAATATCAAAATAAGACACGTTGCTCCCTTTAATTCCAATGAATGTTAGAACTAACTTCATAGGCGCCTTTGGCTAAATTTTGCCCTGCACTGTCAGCCATCTTAGCTGCCGCATAACCGACACCTAAACCAACACCTATTAATACTACTACTCCAAATGGGCCAGCAGCTAAAGCGATTCCCATTCCAGATGCAATCACTTTGGATGTAGTCCAAACGCCAGCAGCGTTGCTCGCACCAAACCCAGCAACTTCCATTGCCGCTCTTTTTTGCCAATTTTCTCCGTTATTCTTGGCATTTCGAACATTGTTAAAGCGAACACCAGCATCAATCATGATGATCTTTTTACCTACAATACTAGAGCTTTGTTCAAGAACTCGAATTGAGCGGATGTTAGCTATAGATGTTAAATGTAACTTAGTTATATCCCTACCGCTTCGCGCGATATTGACAGCCCTATTCGGGTTGCTCCAAATGTTACCGCGGCTACTTTTAATTCTCCCTGCATAATGGGCAAGCTCTTTTGTAAATTTTGCATTCAAAGAACTATGAGCTTCTTTAACTCTATATCCAAGCTTCACAAGCTCCTTTTTCTGCGCACCACTTCGTGAGGCTGTCCGTACATCTAGTAAGGCGTTTTGATATTTGAGCAAAGCTTTCCCGAAATTACTCAATCTGACTTGCTTTTCATTAACCGCCGTAGCGGCAGCACCTACTGCAGTATACTCATCGATTTTCCCCCCCATAGTATGATTAGTAGCATCTAAAAAAGGCTTAATCTCTTTTTCATAGAGGAGGGCTACCGCTTGTAAGTTTTCATCGCCAAACTCACTTGTTAGATTGGCTACATTTCTTTTGGTTTCTTGTGACCAACTTTTTACAGTATCAAGAGCACAAGCTATATCAGGTCTCTCGCTACGCAACTTAGCTATGTTGATCACAGAGCCTTCGTTCAGTATGAAAGGAGTACCTGCGGGAATAAAACTACCAAATATATGTGGGTTGTCCTTACGAAACTGAAGGTACCTATCCTCATCATTTGTATCGATAGGGAGCGTTATCTTTGAGTGAGTACTGAAGCATAGGTCGAATTTATTAGACAAATTAATTACCTCGAACAATCAACAAAATAGACAACTTATATCATATGAAGTGTTCAAGTATTTTAATTTCTAAACATTGTGACTTGAATCAGACTACAAAAAGTAATCAATATGTAACTCACAAAGAATAACGCGTACACCAAGCATCGACACCGAATAATCAACCATATTCACAAATTTGGTGAATCCATGCACCAATAACGACCGTCCCAAAAGAACATTTAATATAACCAATTGTTTTAATTTAATTTTTGTTTGGCATCAAAACTGCAAACCTTCCTTGTTAGGTCCAAACACTAACAAGGAGTGGGTTATGTTTGTTTTGATTTCCACACTATTGTCCATCGCTATTTTAGCCGGAATATATCACTTATCTTCTAAACGAGAGCAGCAACACGCGCGCAAATATCAGCTATTAACATTATTGCGAGATGTTGTTCATCTGCTGAGACGCCATCGAGCTACGACGCACTACTCACTTCAATTTCAACAAAATAACGAACAAGAATTAGAAGTCCTTCATAACGATCTCACCAACAAACTGCATCTTTTGGTCGAAACCTCACGCTTTGAAAATAAACCCATGTATCGCGTGCTGCAGATCAAAGTAGGAAAACTGCTTGAACAATGGAACGATCACAGTGTTGCAAGGAACCAGATGGAGCATGGTAAGTTAATTCGTCATTGCTTGTTCTTGATGGATGAAGTCACGATTGCTTGGTTAGCGGTAGAACAACGAGATGATCTACATAATGAGTACCACATGAACTGGCAAAACATTATGGATAGCTTGGAGACCCTGACTCAGTTACGAATCAGCATTCAAGATTTAGGAGAGCAAGGCGGAAATGAGCGTTTCAAAAATTACGCATCGGTTATGATACGTAAGCTAAATCAATTGGCGGTTATCGCTCCGCTTAGTATCGTTTCTCCAGCTTCCACACGCTCAATACAGACATTAAATAACTATGTGACAGGAAGTCATGTCGATTTAACAGAAGCAGAGCTTTATGGAGTCACATCAGACTTATCGTTGACCATCTTCAATACTTACGACCACGTCCTTTCAGACATCGTTGAAGCATTGTATCTACCGTTGCCCAAACTCTCTGTAGCAAGATAAGCTCTATACAATGCCGTGCCAATTGTCACAACAGGAACGTAACTGGTATCTATAGGTAAAAACAAAAAAACCGCAGACCTTAGGTTCTGCGGTTTTTCATTCATCTAACTTCTCTGCGCTTAGCTGTCATCTTCTGTGAAGTTCGTTGGTAATTGCTTTTTCATCTCGTTCCAGATTAGCGCGCTTTCCATACCATAGTGACGAATCACAACTGGCAGTTGTTCACGCTGACCACTTTCACAAGTTTCTAGCAACTGATGGTAAAACTTCAGCGCTAGCTCACGAGAAGCTGGGTTTGAGAAATAATAGCTACCAACGCGATCATAGAGCTTCTTCAAGCCATTAAAAATCAAACCGTAAATCTGATTCCCTGAATGGAATGCTAGGCGTTGGAACAACATGTAGTCGTAAAAGTTGAACGTTTTAGCAATCAAGATTTCTTGACGCTTCGCTTCATCTTTCTCGTTGTCTTCTTTCACGTTCTGTAAGACTTTCTCAGCATAAGGTGAAGAAGCGATGAAATCGTCCCAAGAAGCAGCATTCATTAAAGCTTCACAAGATTCAATTACATTCTTAATTGTGCGCTCAGAGTTCTCTTTATTTGCTTTAAATGCATAACGCATAAAGATAGGGCTGATGTTGGTACGTGCTGCAAGCAAATCTTCTACAATGTTTGTTGCGTTATCTACGTCCAACGTCATCAACGTATCCAAAATATGCAGACCAGAGGTCTCCATAAATTGGTTTACCTTCGTTGGTTTACCGTGTTGGATTGTTAACCAACCATCACGGGCTAGTCGTTGAAGAACCTCTCGTAAAGTCGTTCGAGTAACACCAATTAGCTCAGACAGCTCGCGTTCAGCAGGTAAAATAGAGCCAGGAGGAAAACGGCCGTTCCAAATGCTCTCGATAATATATTTTTCTGCGAATCCCGCAGGGCTTTTCGCCTTTATGACCATTCTACTTTTTATCCAATATTGATTTCTGAGGGTCGATACTACTCATCATACCACTACTTAACGGTTTGAGAAAATTTACGATCAATAATTGAAACGATTCTACAATATAGAGTTAATACTCTATATGTTATGTCAATCTAGGACGGTCTGACGTGCGAGTGAAAGCGGTAAAATCTGAATTTTCGTTTAATTAAACAGCTCACAAATTGCGGAGAAATAAAGACTACTGCGTCACAATTTTATATTCAAAATATGAAAAATTACTTTGTATATCACAGTTAATATTCTTTCTTAATTTGCCTTTTCTCGTCACTGACCGTCATTTAAAATCCAAGAGGATTTTTTTGAGCCTTTCATGATATAGTAACGCCGTTTTGATCGCGTTATTACATTTAAAAAGTCATTTTAGTCGGTAGCATCACGTTTTGTTATTGACTAATAAATGCCTGAGTGTAGAGTTTGCGGTCGAAAGTGAGCGGTGCTTGAGTTCAGGGGAAGTAACTTGGCAAGACTGCAATAAACAAAGGATTGTTGTTTTACTAAGTTATTGTTTTAAAAGACTAGTTAATAAGTCTAACAAACAGATACTTAAGCACTATTGTAGTGTCTATTCATAATTTTGTTATAAAGAGAATTATCATGCCGATATCGCTCGGAAACGCTTTTATCAAGAACTTTCTTGGTAAAGCGCCTGATTGGTACAAAGTTGCCATTATAGCCTTCTTAATAATTAACCCGATTGTATTCTTCCTAATAAACCCATTTGTTGCTGGGTGGTTGCTGGTTGCTGAATTTATTTTCACGCTTGCAATGGCATTAAAATGCTACCCATTACAACCTGGTGGTTTACTTGCTATTGAAGCCATCGCTATCGGCATGACTAGCCCTGCGCAAGTTAAGCACGAGTTGGTGGCAAATATTGAAGTATTACTGCTTCTGGTATTTATGGTTGCGGGCATCTACTTCATGAAGCATTTATTGCTGTTCATTTTTACCAAAATTTTACTTGGTATTCGCTCCAAAACCCTTCTATCACTTGCGTTTTGCTTTGCCGCTGCATTTTTATCTGCGTTTTTGGATGCTTTGACGGTTATCGCCGTTGTTATCAGTGTGGCGATCGGTTTCTACTCTATCTACCACAAAGTGGCGTCAGGTAATCCGATTGGTGACCATGACCACACACAAGATGACACGATCACTGAGCTAACGCGTGATGACTTAGAAAACTACCGCGCCTTTTTACGCTCATTGTTGATGCACGCTGGTGTAGGTACTGCGTTAGGTGGCGTAACCACTATGGTGGGTGAACCTCAGAACTTAATTATTGCAGACCAAGCGGGTTGGTTATTTGGTGAATTCCTAATCCGTATGTCTCCAGTGACGCTACCCGTATTTTTCTGCGGTCTCATCACTTGTGCTCTAGTCGAAAAGCTTAAAGTGTTTGGCTACGGTGCAAAACTTCCTAACAACGTTCGTCAAATCCTCGTTGACTTTGACAATGAAGAGCGCAAAACGCGTACCAATCAAGACGTTGCAAAACTATGGGTTCAAGGGCTTATTGCTGTTTGGTTGATCGTGGCATTAGCCTTGCACCTGGCGGCGGTAGGCTTAATTGGTCTTTCAGTGATCATCTTAGCGACAGCTTTCACTGGCGTCATTGAAGAGCATTCCATGGGTAAAGCGTTTGAAGAGGCTCTGCCTTTCACTGCACTACTTGCGGTATTTTTCTCGATCGTTGCGGTAATCATCGACCAAGAGTTGTTTAAACCAGTTATCGATGCGGTGCTTGCCGTTGAAGATAAAGGCACTCAGTTAGCTCTGTTCTATGTCGCGAATGGCTTACTATCAATGGTGTCGGATAACGTATTCGTCGGTACGGTTTACATCAATGAAGTAAAAACAGCACTCATTGAAGGTCTCATTACTCGCGAGCAGTTCGACTTACTGGCAGTTGCTATCAACACTGGTACTAACCTACCATCTGTTGCTACGCCAAACGGTCAAGCGGCATTCCTATTCCTACTCACCTCGGCTCTCGCTCCATTAATTCGTCTGTCTTACGGTCGAATGGTTATCATGGCGCTGCCTTACACCATCGTTCTTGCGATTGTCGGGCTAATGGGCATTATGTTCTTCCTAGAGCCTGCAACGGCTTCTTTCTACGATGCAGGCTGGATTTTACCTCATAGTGGTGATCTGACTCCCGTAGTCTCCGGCGGTCACTAAAATTTGAGTTGATTAGGAAACTTATCCACGTTAAAAAGCTCTGAGTATTCAGAGCTTTTTCTATTTCAGACAGGAACAAAAACGTGACTATTTTAAATTCACTTAACCAGTTTTCGAAGGGACGCTTATCGTGGCTGCTGCTTCTGCTATTCGTCGTTTTCTTTGAAGCATGTGCCCTCTATTTTCAGCACGTCATGGTGCTTGCACCATGTGTCATGTGTATCTACGAACGAGTCGCGATGATGGGAGTGGGTGTCGCTGCAATCGTTGGTCTTATGGCACCAAATAACCCAATTTTCCGTTGGCTAGGTTTGATTGGCTGGGGATTAAGCTCTTACAAAGGACTGTTGCTTGCTCAGCAGCACGTTGATTATCAGTTTAACCCATCACCATTCGCGACTTGTGATTTATTCGTAACATTCCCTAGCTGGGCTCCGCTTAATCAGTGGGTTCCTTGGATGTTCGAAGCATACGGCGATTGCTCGAAGATTGTTTGGCAATTCCTCGATTTATCAATGCCACAATGGTTAGTAGTTATTTTCGCGGGCAATTTAATCGCTTTAGCATTAATTGTGATCGCACAATTCTTCCCAGTAAGACGCACTAATCCGATTCGTTAATCCTTCAGAGAAATGATAACGAAAAAAGCCGACCAGATGGTCGGCTTTTTACTGAGTAAACATGGCGGCTATTTAACTTAACCACGTTAACTCAACCACGTGATTGACCACAACACTGCTTGAACTTTTTGCCGCTCTCACAAGGACAAGGATCATTGCGCCCGATACCTTTGAATGGGTTTAGGCTTTGAGCCTTATTGCCTACCATCAACTCATCCGCACCTAACGCCACTTCACCGACCATCAAATCAAGCTGGTCGATCAAGTCTGCAAGAGCTGGAGGCGTTTCAATACCGGCGTCGCGCATCTGTTGCTGCGTTGCCGACTCATCGATAGCCAGCATCAAAGTGGTCAGTAATGCTTGTAGCATACGCTGCAATCCATCATTGAGCTCAACGTCTTGCCATTGTTCTTCAATCATTGGCCAAACAGACATAAAGCCTTCGGCAAAATCAGCAAGTTGTTCAGGTTCTTTGCCTGTTAGCTCTAGCACGGAATATTCGTTTCGTTGAATTCGGTTGTGCTGCTTGTGAATTTGCTCTTCTACTGCCGGTTGAATCGCTTTGAATCCCTCACCTAATAGCGGCTCTAACCACCTTTCAGGAGCGAGTGGTTTTGTCGTCAGATTAGCAGCGAGCACTGCGCCTTCGATAAATAGGCAAGATTCATCGATGTGAATTTCGCCTTTCTCAATCAATGTGTATTGCATGACATCTGGTTTCCCATAAATTTGGCGGCATTATACCTCAGAGCATAAAAGCACGTAACCGGGAGTTGCGAGTTTGACTGTATTGAGTGCTTTGAGTCTTTTAATGACAAACTTAGCTGACATCGCTACAATCGCCCTCCTTTTTATCACCAAACTGTATTAGGCAAACTATGCGAGTTGTACTAGGCCCAATGGAAGGCGTTTTAGACCATTTGATGCGCCAAATCCTGACCGAGATAAACGACTATGACCTATGTGTTACGGAATTTGTTCGAGTCATCGACCAGTTATTGCCCGATCATGTATTTCACCGTTTATGCCCGGAGCTGTTGCAAGGTTCTCAAACCGCATCAGGTGTGCCGTTACATGTGCAATTGTTAGGACAAGAACCAAACTGGATGGCTGAGAACGCAATTAAAGCGGCAAGCCTTGGCGCTAGAGGCATCGATATAAATTTTGGTTGCCCAGCCAAAATGGTCAATAAAAGTAAGGGTGGTGCTGCTCTACTTCAGCATCCTGAGCTAATTCACCGTGTGGTTAAAGCTTGTCGAGAAGCTGTTCCTGAGACCATTCCTGTGACCGCAAAAATTCGTCTTGGCTGGGAGAACCCTGAAGATTGTTTTGAAATTGTCGATGCCATTCAGTCTGCTGGCGCAAATGAATTAACAGTACACGCACGTACTAAACAAGGTGGTTACAAAGCTTCTGAGATAAAATGGGATTACATCAACCAAATTCGCGAACGTTTTGATATTCCGCTTATTGCGAATGGCGAAATTTGGAATTACCAGGACGGTCAACGTTGCATTGAAACGACTGGCGTTGACTCTTTGATGGTGTGCCGCGGCGCTTTCAATATCCCTAACTTGGGCAATATGGTAAAACACAACCACCAGCCAATGTCATGGCCCGAAGTGGTTGAGCTACTGATCTACTACTCCAAGTTTGAGATGAAAGGCGACAAAGGTTTGTACTATCCAAATCGCGTAAAACAATGGTTCTCTTACTTACGTCAGGCCTATCCTGAAGCAAAAGATCTATTCAGAGAAATCCGAACGTTTAACAAAGCCGCGCCGATTGTTGAGCATATTCAACGTTATCGTGATGAGTTAAATTCTCAGGTTGCATAAAACCCGAGTATTGCAAAGGGCGAACTGCTCGCCCTTTAAGCGCTTAGGTCTTCGTAGCAAATCTTATTTTTGCCTGTACTCTTGGCTTGATATAACTTTTCATCCGCCGCTTTAAATAACTCATCAAAGCTTTCCACTCGGTTCTCTTTACTGAACACCACACCGCCAGAGATCGTAAAACCTTCTTTAGTCACGCGTGTCGAGCGTTCGTCTATGGCTTTTTTTACCCGCTCTAGAATTAGCTTAATGCCTTCCGAGTCTTCGTCGTAAATGGCCAACACGAACTCTTCACCACCAAATCTTGAGGCGACATCGGTGTGGCGAATATTTTCACGTATACATTTTGCAACTAGCTGAATCGCAGAATCGCCGACATCATGACCATAGGTATCATTGATCTTCTTGAAGTTATCAATATCGAACACTGCTAATGCAACCTGTTTTTTCGTCATCTTATTGCGCCACACGGTTTGCATTCCTCGACGGTTCAACAAGCTCGTCATCGGATCTCTGGCGGCGAGATCTTTGAAATAACGTCGCTCACTATGCATATTCACATAGAACAATACGACTGTGCTCAAAATGTAAATAGAGATCGCAACAATAAGGCTGTATTTTTCGAAAACCGCTAGGTTCTTAGCTTCATCCCAAAGGTTATACTCGTAGTACATGCTGTGATTCGCACTCAATCGCTCTAACTCGACTGGTTTGATCCGTGTACTGTTTGAAGGAATGGATTGTAAATTGGAAACCAAATGTAACTTACCAACAAGACCTAGCGACGAAGCCATCAACGCATTGACATCAAAATCAATGGACAGCACTCCTTGATGCCTCCCTTTTTCGTAAACAGGCACTGTCAAACTAATGGTTTGACCTTCCATCGAATCCAACGTCGGCCCAGGTCCGGCCAAGGTGATGTTCACTTTATCTTGTGCGGTTTTTTGCCAAAATGGGCGCGCTTTTAGCGTTGACCAAAGCTCTCTAGTGAAGTTTTTCGCGTACGTGTCAGGAGACGAAATAACGTAACCACGCTTATCGATGTAATGAATACCAACGATGTGGGATTCAATATCGTGCAGAAAAGACAATGACGGTGCAAAACCCGCCTTTTGTTCAGCTGATTGGTTAATCGTTGAACCTTGCTGACATAAGCTTTCATCGCCCACTATCATGTAATCAAGATCAACCGCAGGTAACCCCTCACTATAGACACTCTCTAGCAACAAAACGTCTATCGGCCAAATATAACAAATCCCCTTTTTGACTAAAGAATTGTGCTCTTCAGACAATGGGTTAGCGTAATTCGTATAATTAGTAAAGCTGTAATCTAAGGCGGTGAGAACTTTAATACCACGGGACATGGCACGATCAATACGTGCATACTCTGAATCAATATAGCGGTTAACCGCATCATAGTAATTTTTCGTTGTAACGAGTAAAATCACTACAAATAGTGCCAGAGGAAAAAAGATGACAAATGAGAGGCTAAATCGCCTTTGGTTTACCATTGAGTACCATGCATATGAAAGGTCAATAGTCTCTTACGACAGCTGTTAAATTGATACTCGTTATCTGGTGACGCATGCAATACAGCACCAGATAACAAGAGACCAAACAAATGAGTGCGCGCTGTTTGAGACCGTTTATATATTAAAGGAGTTTAATCAATATAGAGTGTGGTGTCACTTTAGTCGCCATAATTTGCAGCTCTGTGCCGACATATTGACAGAGATATGACTCTTATAATCAATAAGTTCGCGTCCATCCAGCAATGACGAAAGGTGGGCAGCCTCCAAACCAAGTTGCCACAGAGGCAAGTCAATTGAACACTCATCGCCACTTAGATTCATCACAACAACGATCGCTTCACTTCCAAGTACGCGCGCATAAGCCAGCTCGTTGGTATCGCAATGCAGCCATTGAATGCTACCAGACTGTAAAGACTTGTACTGTTTACGTATCGAAATCCATTGCTTGTAAATCGACAGCCATGCTGAGTTTTCGATTTCATTCCAAGGGAAACAGCGACGATTATCCGGGTCCAGCCCTCCCTCTAGTCCGACTTCACTCCCATAGTAAATACAAGGTGTACCGACGTATGTCATGAGCAGAGCAAGTGCGATGTTCATTTTACGCTTATCACCATCAACCAGTGTGATAAAACGAGCAGTATCATGACTATCGAGTTGATTTAGCTGCGATAGCTGATTCGAAAATGGAATTTTTGCTCTGGCTTCGTCCAACCATGCTTTAAACTCCAAACCATCAATGTTGATTGGTTCATACATAATATCTTGCTGCGCGATAAAAGCTCGAACTGGATGAGCAAAACCGTAGTAGTTCATCGCCCCATCTTCTTGGTCACCTTGCAGCCACTGTGTTGCTTCAAAAAAGTGCTCACCTAGCACATAGGCATTCGGATTGACTGACTTCGTCGCATGGCGAAACGCTTCAACATAATGAGCATTGTTTTTCGCTCCCTCTCCTTCGCCAAGCATATGAATAACATCAAATCGCCAACCATCGACTGAGTATGGTGGCTTAAGCCAGTGCTTAATGACAGATGCTTCGCTTTGATAGATATAGTCACGCACTTGTTCATTTTCGAAGTTCAGAACCGGTAAGTTACCAATGCCCTTCCAACCAATATAGTGATTGGTTTCGCCTTCAAAAAAGTAGTAATCGCGGAACTTTGACTGCGGATTGCCATACGCCCCTTCTCCTTTTTGTTGGATATCAAACCAAGGATGATGCACTGACGTGTGGTTAAACACCGCGTCTAAGACAATCTTCATATTCTTACCACGGATTTTCTCACACAGTTCAGCAAACTGATCATTGGTGCCGAACATAAGGTCAACAGTGAAATAATCGGTGGTGTCGTATTTATGATTACTTGGTGAAGAAAAGATCGGATTAAAATAAAGCGCAGTAACGCCGAGCTGTTCAAGATAGTCCAACTTTTGTTCTACACCTTTGAGGTCGCCGCCAAAGAATTCACGTGCCCCGGTATTTTGGTGAGAGCCTACCGCTTCTCCCCACGATTTAATGATCGCTTCTGAATCATGCTGAACATAAGCTTTACGAATGTCAGATTCACTTTTACTAGCAGAAAAACGGTCAGGAAATATTTGATAGAACACTTGCTCTTGGACCCAGCTTGGTGGTTGATGGTTTACATTCAACTTAAAGTGGAACTCTTTGGGTGGAATACGCTTTTGTACGCCTCGTGCATCAAGCCAGTATTGTTGCCCGTCTTTAAGGAGCTTAAACACATAATGTGTGACATCTCGATCTCGATTTGGTCGGAACGATGCTTCCCATAGTAACAATTCCCCAGCAGTTCCTACTTGAGTCATGTCGACCAGATATTCTTCATTGTCCGGCTCAAGACGCACATATACGGAATCAAAATCCAATGTCTCGGTTTTCAGTCTGACTGTGACTTGCTCTTGATTAAAAGCTAAACCATCAATAGTTTGACTATGAAAGATAAATGGCAGGTTCATTATGGGCACTCCTCGTCATCGGATATGCCACTATGTTATTGAAGAATGAGAGACAAGAAATCCTCCTTGAGAGTTGACATATCAGCCAATTTTCCCAAGGAGGATCACACTTAGTAGGCGTAGTGACAGGTAGGATACTGCTTAGTTCAACAAGAGACTGTCATCTGCAAGCTCTTCACCACGCACTTTGGAGAACATATCCAACAAGTCTGGTACTTGCATGTTAGCGCGCTGCTCTCCAGCCACATCAAGCACAATTTCACCTTGGTGAAGCATTACGGTCCTATCGCCACATGCTAATGCGTCTTTCATCGAATGCGTCACCATCATCACGGTTAAATCGAACTCATCGACAATACGTTTAGTTAAGTCGATAACAAACGCCGCCATACGAGGATCAAGCGCAGCCGTGTGTTCATCAAGCAATAACAACTTACTCTCCGATAACGTCGCCATCACAAGGCTAACGGCTTGTCGTTGTCCACCGGACAGTAAGCCAATGCTATCGCCCAAACGATCTTCTAAACCAAGCCCTAGGATGCTAATTCGCTCTTGGAACAGCTTGCGACGTTTAGCTGAAAGCGCCAAACCCCAACTGCGTTTTTTACCACGCATGTACGCTAAAGCCATGTTCTCTTCTATCGTTAGCTCTCCACAGGTTCCGGCCAATGGATCTTGAAACACTCGTGCGCATTGCGTCGCACGCTGGGCAACCGTCTGCTTGGTAACGTCTTTGCCATCAATGATCACCTGGCCACCTATCATCGGCGTCTCACCTGTTACCGCGCCAAGCAACGTCGATTTTCCTGCGCCATTAGAACCAATCACGGTAAGAAATTGATGCTCTGGAACCTCTAACGAGACGCCTTTCAATGCACGATTTTCTAAAATCGTCCCTGGGTTGAACGTGACCTGAATGTTATTAAGTTCAATCATAACGCCTCCCCCGAACCATTTTTTGATGCCGCTTGTTTAGCATCGGTAACGCGTTGTTTCGCTCTCATGCTCTGTTTTAATTTTGGAGCAATAAGCGCGACAGCCACCAATACTGCGGTGACAAGGTTGAGGTCTGATGCTTGCAAACCAAACATGCCAGAGCTCAAAGCGAAAGCTACAGCAAGACGATAAAGCACCGAACCGATGATGACAGCAAATACCGCAACCCAAATTTTTCGCCCGGGAATAAGGGTCTGGCCCAAAATCACAGCAGCCAAACCAACCACAATGGTGCCCACGCCAGAGGTCACATCTGCAAAGCTGTTCGTTTGTGCAAACAACGCGCCTGCGAATCCGACAAAACCGTTAGATAAAGCCAACCCAAAGTAGGTATAAAAACCAGTGCTCGCCCCTTGCGCAGAAACCATACGCGCATTAACGCCCGTGGCTCGTAAACCAAGACCAAAGTCGCTGTTCAGCAGGCGAATGACAAAGAAAGCGGACAAAAGAACTAAGACCCCAACAACCAGAGGACGAATGAACATCGGATCGCCCAAGGCTTCAAACGGAGTGAGAATCGTATCCTCTCCAAGCAACGCCATATTAGGTTTGCCCATAATACGAATATTGATTGAAAATGCCGCGATCATGGTAAGAATGGAAGCTAACAGGTGCAAAATACCACACCGAACAGCCAGAAAAGCGGTTACCCACCCCGTCATACTACCAGCTATCATCGCCATTATTGTCGCAAGCCAAGGATTAATACCTGCTACAATCGCCGTTGCAGCCACCGCAGCTCCCATTGGAAAGCTGCCATCCACACTCAAATCGGGAAAATCGAGAACACGGAACGTAAGATACACACCCAGAGCGACTAGGCCATAAATCAAGCCAATTTCGAGTGCGCCAAAAAAAGCAAATGCAGACATAACTGCTCCTTTCTGCATGCTCAGGCTGGCTAATACCAACCTGAACTTAAGACTTCTAACGTATACTCCCCTTCTTCTCTAGCAGAATGCTCTACACGAGAAGTCCGGCGAGTATCAATTTTGGGGCAAGCCTCTACCAACCAACGTGACAGGCTTAACCCCAAAAAGCGTTACTTATTGCATGCTTGTCGCACGTTCAACCACAGAACTTGGCAGCTTGATACCGAGCTTAGATGCTGCGCTTTCATTAATTACAAGGTCAGAGCCCGTCGCGACTTTTACATCCAGCTTGCCTGGTTCTTGACCATCAAGAATCGCCGCCACGTAATCCGCGGTTTGTACACCAACCTGGTAGTAGTCAAAACCTAAGCCTGCAATTGCACCCTTTTCGACATACGACGTCGCGCCACCAAATACAGGTTTCTTCGCTTGATTCGCTGCCACAATCATCCCTTCAATCGCACTTGCAACTGTATTGTCTGTTGGGGCGTAAAGAATGTCTGATTTCGCTGCAATCGCTTGAGTCGCAGACTGAACATCAGCACTTTTTAGTGCGGTCGCTTCAACCACTTGTATGCCTTTTGCTTTTGCGCTTTCTTTTAGTAATTCAACTAAAGTCACGGCATTAGCTTCACCGGGATTAAATACAACCCCGATGCTTTTCACCTGAGGAAGAATTTCTTGGATGAGATCGACATGCTGAGCAACGGGTGAAAGATCAGACAGGCCAGTTACGTTTTTGCCTGGTTGTTCCATCGACTTAACCAATTTCGCACCAACCGGATCTGTTACCGCAGTAAAGACAACAGGAATAGAGCGAGTAGCCGACACCAAAGCTTGTGCCGAAGGTGTCGCGATGCCCACTAACACATCAGGATTTTCACCGACGTACTGACGGGCAATTTGCACCGCAATCGCTGGATTACCCTGTGCGGTCTTATAATCAAATTCTAGATTTTTGCCTTCTTCGTAGCCTTTCGCTTTCAAACCATCAAGCAATCCTTGGCGCGTCGCGTCTAACGCCGGGTGTTCGACAATTTGTGAAACTGCAACGGTTGCAGTGGCGGCCAGTACATTGGCAGAAGAGAAAATAGCAGTAGCAGATAGAACGGCAGTGGCTAATAAACGTTTCGTTTTCATCATAACTCCTTGATGTGACTTCGTCCTTGTTTCGCGAGCATTCAACATGAATATCGACTCGTGAATTCAAATGTTTGAAGGGGGTAATGTTGTGTTCGTATAACTGTGCACTTCTTGCGCATCTTGTTTTTATTATTACTACTAAGTCTTAGTAAAGAAAAGAAAGATTTAACACTAAAGCAACATTTGTGATCGGGGGACTTCTTCATCCGGAAAGAATCTTTGGTAAACAAAGCTTCGCTCGCTTCATCAACGACCGTCAAAGTAGGTAATAGAGGCAGGATCAAAAATGGAGCGGCTAGTGCACACTCCATTTCAAACAATTTAAATTAGAACCAACGCTCTAGTGACGACTTATCGAGCTGGCGAAACGCTCGGTTCAGTATTATCGCAAGCTCTTTATAACGAGGGCGAGCTTTAACAGGCTCTAGTGCAAAACCTGTTTCCACAATTTTTTGATGCAGTTCCCGATACCAAGACGCCAGAGAAGGCGGCAATTTCGTGTTGGATCGAGTACCAAGCCACCAAATCCCTTGGAGTGGCAAGCTAATCGCAAACAAGGCGACAACAATAGACTGAGGTAACGCGTGGTAATTGTTGAATGCCATTTGAGTGAGTACGCTGATCGCAGCAACGGCTGGCATGACTTTAATGCCAAAGCGAGTCGCCTTAATGATACGCTGTTCCGGAAATATGGCGCTTAGCTCTTTACGAACCGGCCAGATCTCCATGTAATTCTGGCCATCTTTCAGGCTATGGATCAATCCGACTTTATTACTCATACCGCTCTCTCACTAAAAAATAGTTGAACATTTCAACTGAAGGTACAGAAAATTGATGAAAGTTAATATTCTTTCAAATTTTTTTTGTTATCATTGCTTATTATCGCTATCCTTTGCAGACCCTCAATCTCATTGTTGCTGTTATTTACAATTTAAGCAACTCCGAGATATCTATCTGCACGGATCGCATCATAGTGATGGATGGGTTCATCACTATTTCTTTATATGGAATTAGAACAATTTTTGACCAGGATTAGTACGCAGCCTTCTGGGTATCGGCTATTCTTGTGATTAATTTTTCATTCTTTAACTGATTTTTTATCAGACGAATAACAGGTAGTCATACATGTCTAAGCTAGTTTTAGTTTTAAACTGCGGTAGTTCTTCTCTTAAATTTGCCGTTGTTGATGCCGAGAACGGCGACGAGCACTTATCAGGTCTTGCTGAGTGTCTTCACCTTCCTGAAGCTCGCATCAAGTGGAAACTTGATGGCAAGCACGAAGCTCAACTAGGCAATGGTGCAGCTCACGAAGAAGCACTAGCGTTTATGGTAGAAACTATTCTTGCTTCTAAGCCAGAGCTTAAAGCTAACCTAGGCGCAATCGGTCACCGTATCGTTCACGGCGGCGAGCAGTTCACTCAATCTGCACTAATCACTGATGAAGTTCTAAAAGGTATTCAAGACGCTGCAACATTTGCACCTCTTCATAACCCTGCTCACATCATCGGTATCGAAGCGGCTAAGAAAAACTTCCCAGAGCTGAAAAACGTTGCTGTATTTGACACTGCGTTCCACCAAACTATGCCTGAAGAGTCTTACCTATACGCTCTTCCATACAACCTATACAAAGAACACGGTATCCGTCGTTACGGCATGCACGGTACTTCTCACTTGTTCATCACTCGTGAAGTTGCAGGCCTACTAAACAAACCAGTTGAAGAAGTAAACATCATCAACTGTCACCTAGGTAACGGCGCATCTGTATGTGCGATCAAGAACGGTCAATCTGTAGACACTTCTATGGGTCTTACTCCACTTGAAGGTCTAGTAATGGGTACTCGCTGTGGCGACATCGACCCTGCGATCATCTTCCACCTACACGACGCTCTAGGTTACTCTGTTGATCAAATCAACACGATGCTAACTAAAGAGTCTGGTCTTCAAGGTCTAACTGAAGTGACTTCTGACTGTCGTTTCGTTGAAGACAACTACGGTGAGAAAGAAGAAGCAACACGCGCAATGGACGTGTTCTGCCACCGTCTAGCTAAGTACGTAGCTGGCTACACTGCTTCAATGGACGGTCGTCTAGACGCAATCACTTTCACTGGCGGTATCGGCGAGAACTCTGGCCCTATCCGTGAAATGGTTCTAAACCGTCTTGGCATCTTCGGTATCGAAGTAGATAGCGAAGCTAACCTTAAAGCTCGCTTTGGCGGCGAAGGCGTTATCACGACTGAAAACAGCCGTATCCCTGCAATGGTTATCTCTACTAACGAAGAGCTAGTCATCGCTGAAGACACTGCACGCCTGACAGGTCTTTAATTGAATTACTGGCTAGCCACTCGGCTAGCCAGATTTTCATTCAAACGAATTTCTTAGGGGCTCAACTCCTATTCTTCGAGCTTCATGGAATAAGAGTTGAGCTTTTATCCCCCAAATAGCTAAAGGTACTCTACGAATGTCTCGTACTATTATGCTTATCCCTACTAGCGCAGGCGTTGGCCTAACAAGCGTTAGCATGGGTGTTCTTCGCGCTATGGAGCGTAAAGGCGTTAAAGTTTCTTTCTACAAGCCAATCTGTCAGCCACGTTCAGGTGGTGAGCAGCCAGATCTGACTTCAACTATCGTTGGCCACAACAGCGATATGAAGATCGGTGAACCAATGGCGATGTCTGTTGCTGAAAGCCTAATCGGTAACGACAACATGGACGAGCTGCTAGAAACCGTTGTTGAACGTTACAACCAAATCAACAAAGACGCAGACGTTACGCTAATCGAAGGTCTTGTACCTACTCGTAAGCACCCATTTGCAAACCAAGTAAACGCGGAAATCGCGGCAACACTTGGTGCAGAAATCGTGCTAGTTGCGACTCCAGGTACTGATAACCCAGCGCAACTGAAAGAGCGTATCGAAGTAGCATGTTCTAACTTCGGCGGCACTAAGAACAAAAACATCTCTGGCGTTATCATCAACAAGCTAAACGCTCCTGTTGACGAAGCTGGCCGTACTCGCCCTGACCTATCTGAAATCTTTGACGATGCAGATAGCGCGAAACAAAACGAATTGAAAGTGATGGAAATCTTCAACACTTCTCCAATTCGTGTACTAGGTTGCGTGCCATGGAGCATTGATCTGATTGCGACTCGTGCAATCGACATGGCTAAGCACCTGAAAGCAGATATCATCAACGAAGGTGACATCAACACTCGTCGCATCAAGAGCATCACTTTCTGTGCACGTTCTCTGCCAAACATGATTGAGCATTTCAAACCTGGCTCTCTACTTGTTACTTCTGCAGACCGTCCTGATGTTATCGTTGCTGCTTCTCTTGCTGCAATGAACGGTGTGGATATTGGTGCTGTACTGCTAACTGGCGGTTACGACATCCCTCGCGAAATCGAAGGTCTATGTAAACCAGCGTTCGACACTGGTCTACCTATCTTCAAAGCACAAGGTAACACTTGGCAGACATCTCTAAACCTACAGAGCTTCAGCATCGAAGTACCTGCAGACGATAAAGAGCGTATCGAGTTCATCAACGAGCACGTTGCTGGTCACATCGACGGTAACTGGATCGAGTCAATGACTGAAGGTACTCAGAAGTCTCGTCGTCTAAGCCCACCAGCGTTCCGTTACCAGCTAACTGAACTTGCTCGTAAAGCAGGCAAGCGTATCGTTCTTCCAGAAGGTGACGAACCACGTACTGTTAAAGCGGCAGCAATCTGTGCTGAACGCGGCATTGCAGACTGTGTGCTTCTAGGTAACCCAGATGAAATCCGTCGCGTAGCAGCTCAACAAGGCGTTGAGCTAGGTACTGGCGTAACCATCATCGATGCCGATGCTGTTCGTGAAAACTACGTTGCTCGTCTAGTTGAGCTGCGCGGTGCGAAAGGCATGACTGAAGTTGTGGCTCGTGAGAAGCTACAAGATTCAGTATTCCTAGGCACAATGATGCTTGAGAACGACGAAGTTGACGGCCTAGTTTCTGGTGCTGTTCATACTACGGCGAACACTATCGTTCCTCCGTTCCAAATCATCAAGACTGCACCAAATGCGTCTATCGTATCTTCAGTATTCTTCATGCTTCTGCCTGATCAAGTACTGGTTTACGGTGACTGTGCGATCAACCCAGATCCAACCGCTGAACAGCTTGCTGAAATCGCTATCCAATCTGCTGACTCTGCAGCAGCATTCGGTATCGACCCTCGCGTTGCTATGATCTCTTACTCTACTGGTGAATCTGGTAAGGGTGCAGACGTTGATAAAGTACGTGAAGCAACTCGCATCGCGAAAGAGAAGCGTCCTGATCTAGTGATCGACGGTCCTCTACAGTACGACGCAGCTATCATGGAAAACGTGGCAGCGTCTAAAGCGCCTAACTCTCCAGTAGCAGGTAAAGCGACAGTATTCGTATTCCCAGACCTAAACACGGGTAACACGACTTACAAAGCGGTACAACGTTCAGCTGACCTAGTTTCTATCGGTCCAATGCTGCAAGGTATGCGCAAGCCTGTAAACGACTTGTCTCGTGGCGCGCTAGTAGACGATATCGTGTACACAATCGCTCTAACAGCAATCCAAGCAGACCAAGAAGCTAAATAATCGCTTCTGACATCTAGTTGGACAACTATCCAAAGCCCTCGATTCGTCGAGGGCTTTTTCTATTGTTGGCCACACAGCAAAGAGGCTATGAGCAATAGCACTAATACGCTCTTACGAATACAGCGCCATAAATACCCCAGCCCCAACCACAACACAACCTGTCATCACGGGTGCGATTCGGCGCCAAAGCTTCTTATCCCCTATCGCGATGACCATCCCCATTTTCACAATGGTATTAACCGAAGCGGCAATCAAAATGCCTAACGCAGCAGTGGTCACGCTTAATGTTTGCGTACTTTGACGTCCGAGGGTTAACGAGATCGCATCAACGTCAGTAATCCCTGATAAAGCAGAAAGGATCAACACACCCGCGTTGCCGAACCAGTCAGACAAAGCATGAGCAAGCAGCATAATCACCGCCAACACGAGGCCAAAGAACAGTGCCGACTGCAAAGCAAGAGGGTTCGTTTGCTTATTTGATTGCTCAATCTGCTCAACTTCACTTCTGCGCCAAATCCACCATGCCGGAATGTACAGCGCAACCATCATCGCCATCACAATTGGCCAAAGCAGTTTCACTAATTGTGGATTGATAACAGACAGTACGATAAGTAAACGAGGGAACATGGTTCCGCAGCTCAAAAGAATACCACTAGCGAGTAACGGGCTGATGCTCGCTTGCTCACGAGAAAGATGGGAAAACTGCAATGTTAATGCTGTCGAAGAGCTAAGCCCCGCAAATACAGACGTAAACAAAATACCTCGCTTCGCCCCGCCGATCTTTATCGCAAAATAACCGACAAAAGAGATACTAGCGATCAGCACAACCATCCACCAAATCTCATACGGGTTAAGTGCATTCCAAGGGCCGTAAGATTGATTTGGTAACAGTGGTAACATGACTATCGAGATAAGTAATAAACGCAGTGCTGCGTCTAACTCATACTCTTGCAGTTTTTGTAGCGCTTGATGTAGCTCTCTTTTGTTATCAAGCACCACCGCGGTAATAACGGCCGCTGCTGCAGCCAAAACAGCCTCACCCGACACGGTAAGGTTACCCAGAACAAACACCACCATGATACTAACCACGCCAGTGATGCTCACATCTCCGCTCTTTTTCTGCTGTATAACAAAAGCGATGCAAGTGAGGATGACTAAAGCGATAAGCGCAAAACCAATGAGTAAAGGTGTATAGATGTTGGCGAGAATGCCAACTAAACCACCGAGTAAACCGACTAAAGAAAAAGTACGAATGCCTGCTACACGACTGCCTTCTACGCTATTGCGCATCACCCAGCCACGTTGGGTGCCAACAATTGCCCCTAGTAATAGAGCAATAAGCAGATTCCAAATTAGATGCTCGCCACTGACAAACTCATTGATATCCATGCATCACCCCGTTAAAAAGCGGTTGTTATATCATTAGTTTATTTGAATATGGGTAAGAAGCTGTGACGATGAGAGGATAATCAGAAAATGGCCCCGGTTCCCTGCTTACCATTGCGTCTTATAATTTCATTATTCTTTTATCTACCACCAAAACGTAATAGAACGAAGCGGCCCTCCCTGTTCAATTTATCAGCATTATTTACATTTCAACTGAACTTTCTTACTAGAACTACGTAACGAAGATGGACCGCTATTAAGCAAACTCACACATAAGTAAGGAATACATATGAACAACTCCATCAACAACTCACTGATAAAGCTTGGTTTAGCTGCATTTCTGTTCAGTTTTTCTTCATTCAGCTTTTCTGCCCCAAGCATTAAAGGCGTTGATCAAGATATGTCCGGAGGAACGGTAACCGCAAAAATGGCTCATGCTGACGACAACGGATGGATGGTAGTCCACCGAACAGACGAATCAATGAAGCCTGGCCCTGTTATCGGCTATGCCCCACTAAAGATGGGACAGAATGAGAACGTGAATGCAATTTTGATGGAACCGGTTGAGTCTGGCGACATGCTGATGCTAATGGTCCACGGAGAAAAAGGGGGAATGAAGACTGGCGTATTTGAATATACACTCGGAGCCAAAGAAGATGGCCCTGTAAAAGTCGACGGAAAATTAGTGATGGACGTCGTACGCGCTAAGTAGACGAGCGCACACTTAAGAGTCACTCTCCTGCTCCTAGTATTTAGTTGGCATCAAAGTACTTAACGATATTGCTAACCGTTAAGTACTTTTTCATTTCTGATGGAGGTAGCAAACTAGCTAATTATTTCTCTTCCATGAGGAGAGTTTAAGTCTAAATCAGGCCCTTTGGGTACGACTTGCGTCGGGTTAATCCCAGTGTGGCTGAAATAGTAGTGACGTTTAATATGGTAGAAATCCGTGGTTTCTTCGACGCCTTCGACTTGATACAGCTCTTTTAAGTATCCTTGAATATTTTCGTAGTCTGCGATGCGCTGCTTGTTACATTTGAAGTGGCCCACATACACGGCATCGAAACGGATCAGAGTCGTAAACAAACGCCAATCAGCCTCGGTAATAGTATTCCCCGCTAAATAACGATGCGTCGCTAGGTGCGAATCGATTTTATCTAGCGCAGCGAATAAAGAATCGAATGCTTCTTCATATGCCTCTTGCGTGGTCGCAAAACCACAGCGATACACTCCATTGTTGACGTTTGGATAAACAAAATCGTTCCATTCGTCAATAACATGCTTTAGCTGTTCTGGATAATAGTCATCGTGGTTTCCTGTTAACTCATTGAACTCCGAGTTAAACATACGAATAATTTCTGACGACTCATTCGACACGATCGTATTGGTCTTTTTATCCCAAAGCACAGGCACAGTTACACGGCCTGTGTAATCTGGTTTGGCCTGCGTGTAGATTTGGTGCATACGAGTGTGACCAAATAGTGGCTCAGGAAGCCCCATTTGCCAGCCTTGGCTTAACATATCAGGGCAAACAACCGTGACATCAATATGTGGTTCTAAGCCTTTCAGCTTGCGGAAGATGAGCGTTCGGTGTGCCCAAGGACAAGCAAGAGAGACATACAAATGGTATCGACCAGACTCTGGTTTAAACTCCGCATCAGGTTCGTTTTTAACCCAGTTACGGAATCCGGCATCTTCACGCACAAATTTGCCACCATTTGATTTTGTGTCATACCAGACGTCATGCCAAACACCTTCGACCAACTTACCCATGATTGCGCTCCTCTCATTCTGTTTATGTCTATATTAGCGTTTCCTATCAAACAGAAAATCACTGAACTTAGGACATCATGTTCAAGAAATTCGAATGTATAAATCAGATGCATAAAAAAAGCGCGACCCGATAAAGGTGTCGCGCTTAAGCCCGTCACAGGCTGAATTTATACACTAACGTGTAAACAAGATACCGCGTGAACGTCGTTACCTTGAATCGTTGGCTTCGTCTTCGCACACTCTTCGGTTGCTTGTGGGCAACGAGTGCGGAACACACAACCCGATGGTGGACTGATCGGCGAAGGAAGGTCGCCTTCCAGCATTTGGATTTTCTTACTGCGCTCAATGTTCGGGTCCGGAATCGGAACCGCTGACATCAATGCGCGTGTATATGGGTGCTTAGGATCAGCAAACAGCGCCTCCGCCTCACCGAGTTCGACAGCATTACCCAAGTACATGACCAAAACACGATCTGAGATATGTTTAACCACTGACAAGTCATGCGCAATGAATACCAGAGAAAGGCCTAGTTCTTTTTGAATCTCTTTAAGCAGGTTAACAACCTGAGCTTGAATAGATACATCAAGCGCCGATACGGGTTCATCACAGATGATCATCTTAGGCTTAAGGATAAGCGCACGCGCAATACCGATACGCTGGCACTGACCACCCGAGAACTCGTGCGGATAACGGTTGATCACATTTGGTAGTAGACCCACTTTCGCCATCATCTCTTTAACGCGGTCTTTCACTTCCTGCTTAGACAGTTCTGGGTAGAACGTTTCAAGAGGCTCAGCAATAATGTCGCCAACCGTCATACGTGGGTTAAGAGAAGCCAAAGGATCTTGGAAAATCATTTGGATTTCTTTACGCGTTTCACGACGTTGGACGTCTTTCATCTTAGTTAGATCTTGACCCAACCAAACTACTTCGCCATCCGTCGCTTCAACAAGACCGATGATGGCGCGCGCAAACGTCGATTTACCACAACCTGACTCGCCTACTACACCAAGTGTTTCCCCTTCGTATAGTCGAACGTTCACCCCATCAACCGCTTTTAGGCTTGAAGGCTTTGACCACGGCCATGCCGATTTTGACGCAATGCTGAAGTGAACTTTCAGCTCTGAAATGTCCAGAATTAGCTTTTTATCTACTGCGTTCATTTGTTCCAAGCCTCCCATTCAGAAAAACATGCGCGCTGACGGCCATCACCAAATGGAGTCAGAATTGGCGCTTCACGCTTACAACGATCCATCACTCGGTGACAACGCTCTTGATAAGGGCAGCCCGGTGGTAGACGAAGCAAGTTTGGTGGATTACCAGGAATGGTTGGTAGAATTTCACCTTCCGTATCAAGGCGAGGAATCGCCTTCAGCAGCCCCTCTGCATAAGGGTGGCTTGGATTATAGAAGATTTCGTTTACGTTGCCGTACTCCATCGTACGACCTGCATACATCACCAGCACTTTGTCACACGAACCTGCAACAACACCAAGGTCGTGCGTGATCATGATGATCGCCGTGTTGAACTCGTCTTTAAGCTCATTAAGCAGGTCCATGATCTGTGCTTGAACCGTCACATCAAGTGCAGTTGTTGGCTCATCGGCAATAAGCAGTTTAGGGCGACATAACAACGCCATCGCGATCATTACACGCTGACGCATACCGCCTGAAAACTCATGCGGGTACATCGTGATACGCTTACGCGCTTCAGGGATTTTCACCGCTTCCAGCATGCGTACTGATTCTTCAAATGCTTCCGCTTTGCCCATACCTTTATGCAGCATAAGCACTTCCATCAACTGGTCACTTACCTTCATGTAAGGGTTCAGCGATGTCATTGGGTCTTGGAAGATCATTGCAATCTGTTCAGCGCGAACTTTGTTCAGTTCTTTTTCTGGTAAGTTTAAGATTTCTTTGCCTTCAAACTTTGCGCTACCAGAGATAATACCGTTTTTAGCCAAAAGGCCCATGATTGCGAATACGGTTTGAGATTTACCTGATCCCGACTCTCCAACGATGCCTAAGGTTTCGCCTTGGTTGAGAGAGAAGTTCAAATCGTTTACTGCGGTTACGATACCATCTTGCGTGGTGAATTCGACGCGCAGATCTTTGACATCTAATAAGCTCATCATTGCTTCCTTAATCTTATCTTTTAATTATCTGTCTTTTGGATCCAGCGCATCGCGCAGGCCGTCACCAACGTAGTTGAAGCAGAATAGCGTCACAACCATGAACACTGCTGGGAATGCCAGCTGCCAGATTGCCACTTCCATTGTCTGTGCACCTTCTTGTAGAAGCGCGCCCCAACTTGTCATCGGTTCCTGAACACCAAGACCAAGGAATGATAGGAATGACTCCGTCAGGATCATGCTCGGGATAAGCAGCGTAGAGTAAACCGCTACAATACCCAGTACGTTCGGCACGATATGACGAGTGATAATTTTCCAGTTGCTAACACCACATACATGTGCAGCTTCGATGAACTCTTTGCTACGTAAGCTGAGTGTCTGACCACGTACGATACGCGCCATATCTAGCCATGCGATAGCACCAATCGCGACAAAGATCAGCATGATGTTACGACCGAAGAATGTCACAAGTACGATAACTAGGAACATAAACGGTACCGCGTACAAAATCTCTAGAATACGCATCATCACACGGTCAACTTTACCACCGATAAAACCAGATGCTGCGCCATAGAGCGTACCAATCAGTACGGCTACAAAGGCACCCATGACCCCCACCATCAACGAAATACGACCGCCGATTAGCGTGCGTACGTATAAGTCACGACCTAAGCTGTCGGTACCAAACCAATGGTCAGCATTCGGTGCAACGTGCATCGCGTACCAGTCAGTATCATCAAAGGTGTGCGGTGCGATCATTGGCAGAATAATCACCGCCAACGTCATTAGAACAAGAAGGAATAAGCTCACCATTGCCGCTTTGTTGCGCATAAAACGGATACGAGCATCTTGCCAAAGACTGCGACCTTCAATCTCCAAGTTTTCGGAGAACTTCTCAATCGCTTCTAGGTTTTCTTTTTTCGTTAACATAACCAAACGTCCCTGTTAGTAGCGAATTTTCGGGTCAATCATTGCAAGTAGAATATCTACAATCGCGTTGAATAAAATGAATAGGAAACCAATCAGGATGGTTACACCCATTACTAGCGAGTAGTCACGGTTAAACGCAGCATTAACGAATAGCTTACCAATACCTGGTAGACCAAAAATGGTTTCGATAACAACAGAACCGGTGATGATACCTACGAAAGCAGGCCCCATGTAAGAAACAACAGGGAGAAGTGCCGGCTTAAGAGCGTGCTTGATGATGATGTAACGGTAGCTTAGACCTTTAGCACGAGCCGTACGAATAAAGTTACTGTTTAGGGTTTCGATCATCGAACCACGTGTAATACGAGCGAAGGTTGCAACATACAGTAGTGACATACCAATGACAGGAAGCACTAAATACTGCCAGCTACCATCTTGCCAACCGCCCGCAGGGAAGATATTCCAGTGAAGCGAGAATAGATAGATAAGCGCAGGTGCCAATACAAAAGAAGGCATTACCACGCCGAGCATCGCTGTCGACATGATGGTGTAATCAATCCAAGTATTCTGCTTGAGCGCAGCAATGGTACCGACGGTAACCCCCATAATCAGGGTAAAGATAAAGGCGATGAAGCCCACTTTAGCCGAAACCGGTAAGGCAACCGCGATCAGCTCGTTAACCGAGTAATCAAGGTATTTAAATGACGGTCCGAAATCCCCTTGGATAACATTGGTCAAATACGTGGTGTATTGTTCAAATACAGGTTTATCTAAGCCATATTTAGCTTCGATATTTGCCATTACTTCGGGTGGCAATGGACGCTCTGTCGAGAAAGGGTTTCCCGGTGCAAAGCGCATAAGAAAGAAAGATACGGTGATCAAAACCAACATTGTTGGGATCGCCTCAAATATCCTTTTTGCGATGAATTTAAGCATAAACTCACTCTTTCAGTCTGTGACAGTTAAATTAAAGAAATCGTCCAATTCTTTTGGACTAAAGATAGGCGCTACATGCAATTTCTCACATGTAGAGCCTCATTTTTATAGTTCTATCGAGTTACGAATTACTCTGTGATGTAGAGATCTTTAGAGTAAATCTTGTCTTCCGCGTTATTGACTGGGAAGCCACCAACTTTCGGTGATATTAGACGTGATTTCACGTACTGGTAGATAGGTGCGATTGGCATATCTTTTGCCATCAACTTCTCTGCTTCTAGGTAAAGCGCTTGACGCTCTTCGTCAGAAGTTGAAGCAAATGCTTTGTTCATGATTGCATCGTACTCTTTGCTGTCGTAGTGAATACCACCAGTAGTGTTATTACTCATCATCAGCGTTAGGAAAGATGAAGCTTCGTTGTAGTCGCCACACCAACCTGCACGAGCAACCTCAAAGTTGCCAGAATCTTTGGTAGATAGGTAAGTTTTCCACTCTTGGTTTTCTAGCGTAACGTCTAGACCAAGCGTCTTCTTCCACATTGAACCCAGTGCAACCGCAAGTTTCTTGTGGTTCTCTGACGTGTTGTATAGAAGGTTAAATTCAAGAGGGTTGTCTGCGCCGTAACCCGCTTCTTCCAATAGACGCGCCGCTTCAGCGTTACGCTCTTCTTGCGTCATTTTGCCGTATGCAGGGATTTCTGGGTTGAAACCCGCCGTGATTTCAGGCGTTAGGAAATAAGCTGGCTTTTGACCCTGTGCTAGGATCGCATCAGTCACGATATTACGGTCAATCGCATAAGAAATCGCTTTACGTACGCGAACATCATCAAACGGCTTTTTCTTCGTGTTGAAGATGTAGTAGTAAGTACACAAGTTACCCGATACAGACACGTCTTCTGGATGCTCTTGCTTCAAACGCTTGAAGTGCTCTGTAGGCAGTTCATTCGTGAAGTCGATTTCACCTGCTAGGAAGCGGTTCATTTCCGCTACTTGGTTTTCGATTGGTAGGAAAGTAACTTGATCAAGCGTCGTGTTTTCGTTGTCCCAGTATTGTTCGTTACGTTTTAGAACTAAACGCTCGTTTACAACCCAGTTGTCAACAACATAAGCACCGTTACCTACAAAGTTCTCAGGCTTCGTCCATTGATCGCCGAACTTTTCAACGGTTGCTTGGTGAACAGGCTTCACTGTTGTGTGGCCCATCATCATCACAAAGTATGGTACAGCAGTGTCTAGCTCAACCACTAACGTGTGGTCGTCAACCGCTTTAACACCCAACTCACTCTTGTCTTTTTTACCCGCAACAATGTCTTTTGCGTTCTTCATCTTGGTGTATTCCATGTACCAAGCGTATGGAGAAGCGGTTGCTGGGTCGACTGCGCGTTGGAAGCTGTATACAAAATCACCTGCAGTAACAGGATCACCGTTAGACCATTTTGCGTCTTCACGTAGGTGGAAAGTGTATGTTTTGTTGTCTTCAGTTTCCCAAGATTCTGCAACACCAGGGATAGTGTTACCGTCCGCATCTTGGTTTACTAGGCCTTCAAGAAGATCGCGAATCACGTGGGATTCTGGAACACCTTGAGATTTATGAGGGTCTATTGTCGCAACTTCTGTACCGTTACCACGCACCAATTCTTGAACAGCAGCAAGTTTTGGCTCTTTAGAATCAGATTTAGCTTCAGGGGCTGGAGCCGGAGCAGGCTCAGCAGCTTGTTTCTCTGCAGGCTTTTCGCCACAACCAGCTAAAGCGAGAGAAAGACCAGCACCAATAAATAAAGCGCGCGTGATTTTATTCTTATACATGCGTAAAACTCCAAATTTTTTCGTTAGCATCCATGACTTCTTTGTAAGGGCCTGGAACGGTCAGAGTTTTAGATTTTTTTAGTGCGTTTTCTGAGCACAAAAGCCTAAAACCTTACAAAGACTGCGGCACACATTAGCAATCATTGAAGTAATTTGCCATAAAAATGTAGCAAAAAAACCAATAATCCTGACTAAACCACACATATCTAGCAGTAAACTCTAATCAAAAAGTATTCACCAGCCAAATGGAGACCAGAAGCGACATTCCACAGACAGAACTTTCGATTAATCTACATTTAAACCATTTGATAGCATCTTATGCTAGATATTTACATATTATTTAACATTTATGACAAATGAAGTCTAACAAATAATTGTTTATATATTGGGCTAAAAACTTTTATTGTGAAGAATATCACCAGAGCGAGTACGGGTTGTGTTGAAGTCAAATGAGCAGAATTATGAAGATAAGTACAAAAAAAGCTAAGTGCCATTGACACTTAGCTTTTTTCACTAGAATGAGGAGTGGGTTCTATTTTTCCCAACGCTGCGCAGCTTGGTGATCAGTATCGCGCGACTCAATCCAACGATCTTCACTCGTCGTGCGTTCTTTCTTCCAAAATGGTGCTTTGGTTTTCAAGTAGTCCATAATGAACTCGCAAGCATCAAATGCTGCTCCACGGTGTGCACTTGAAACACCAACAAAGACGATTTGATCACCGCTATCCATGTCACCAACGCGATGAATCACGCGTACGCCCAATAATGGCCAACGTGATTCAGCTTGATCGCAAATGTCGCTCAAGCTCTTCTCAGTCATGCCTGGGTAGTGTTCCAAGTGCAAACCAACAACATTATCGCCAAGGTTCATATCTCGAACTTTACCAATGAATGTTACGACAGCACCAGCAGCCGTACTTTCGGATAAACGTTGATATTCGTGATCAACGGAAAAGTCTTCAACTTGTACAGAGACGCGTGGATCCATCTTAACCTCCAGTTACCGGTGGGAAAAATGCAACTTCATCCCCCGCTTTTACTTCGGTGTCAAGTGGGACAATAGATTGATTAACAGCAGCAAGTAGCTTTCCTGGCTCTAAAGCCAAATCCCACTTACCATTTTTATCAGCGCCCTCTTCCACGAGATGTGCGCGAATCGCTTCAACCGTTTCAAATTGATCATCTAATTCGACACTGTCGATACCAATCAGCTCACGAGTCTGAGCAAAAAAAAGTACTTTAATCATGATTCCGCCTTGAAGTGTCCAGATTTTCCACCCGTCTTTTCTAGGAGACGAACTTGACCGATAACCATATCTTTTTGCACCGCTTTACACATATCGTAAATCGTCAGTGCAGCAACAGAAGCCGCCGTGAGCGCTTCCATTTCTACGCCCGTTTTACCTGCAAGCTTACAAACAGATTCAATACGAACTTTGTTTTCTGACTCAATAGCCTCCAACTGAACTTCGACTTTAGAAAGCAACAGAGGATGACAAAGTGGAATCAAATCCCACGTTTTCTTTGCAGCTTGGATACCAGCAATTCGAGCCGTCGCGAACACATCACCTTTATGATGCTGCCCGGAAACAATCAGTTGCAAGGTTTCTGGGGCCATGTGAACAAATGCTTCTGCACGTGCTTCACGAACCGTTTCAGCTTTTGCAGACACGTCGACCATGTTAGCTTCGCCAGATGCGTTGATATGGGTAAATTGAGTCATTGTTTTTCCTTCGCTTTTAGGAAAGGGGTTATACAGATAGGTGCGGCATGAAGTTACAAGGGCGATGGCTTGCATCTAACTGCTGCTTGATGATCTTCGTCCAGCCAGTGCGGCACGCGCCTGTTGAACCAGGCATTGCGAAGATAACTGTATGGTTAGCAAAACCTGCAATTGCACGCGATTGGATCGTTGACGTACCAATTTCTTCGTAAGACACCATGCGGAATAACTCACCAAAACCTTCTACTTCTTTATCAAACAGAGGCTTCAGCGCTTCTGGCGTGCTGTCACGTGACGTGAACCCTGTACCACCAGTAATCATGATCGCTTGAACATTGTCGTCCGCAATCCACTGAGAAACAATTGCGCGAATTTTGTACATGTCATCAATAACAATTTGCTTATCGACAACATTGTGACCCGCTTCTTGAGCGTGTTCAACAAGGTAGCGACCAGAGGTATCGTTTTCTTCGGTACGAGTGTCAGATACCGTTAGAACGGCAATATTTGCAGGTTGAAATTTGCTTTCAGCGTGACCCATGTGTTCACCTATTCTCTTTTAACTTTGATACGTTTGGTATCGATTCTAGAAAAGCGAGGGAAAGCTAGCCTATAAATAAGCTTTCCCTACAAAATTTGAGTTGATTTAGCCGCCGATAGACGCCAGATGTGGCGTCATACCCGTATTACCATCGTGCAAGAAGTGGCTCACCGACTTAGTTTGTAACTGCGCTTGGATGCGTTCAATAAGCTCACTTTCTTGCTCATCACATTCCAGTAGATCACGCAGTTCTACACCGTGATCTCCAAACAAACACAGATGCAGCTTACCCATCGCAGAGACGCGTAGTCGGTTGCAGCTCTCACAAAAGTCTTTTTCATAAGGCATGATCAGGCCAATTTCACCCTTGTAATCTGGATGAACAAACACTTGCGCGGGGCCGTCATTATGAGAGCGCACTTTAAGCAGCCAACCGTTCGCAATCAACTGATTACGAATTGCTACGCCGGACACATGATGCTTATTGAATAAATCATCCATCTCACCCGTTTGCATCAACTCGATGAAGCGCAGTTGGATTGGACGATCTTTTATCCAGTTGAGAAATGCTGGCAGTTCTTGATGGTTAAGATCTTTCATCAAAACCACATTAACTTTGACTTGCTCATAACCAACTTCAAACGCACGCTCGATACCATTCATCACCTCAGTGAACTTATTTTCACCCGTGATTTGATGGAACATGCGCGGATCAAGGCTGTCCACGCTAACGTTGATGTGAGTTAAGCCCGCTTCACGCCAGTCTGCGACTTGCTTCGCCATGCGGTAACCATTGGTCGTCGTTGCAACTTTTTGGATACCAGGCGTCGTCGCCACTGAGTGGATAATGTCGGTAAAATCTTTGCGTAAACTTGGTTCACCGCCAGTAATGCGCACTTTTGACGTGCCACAATCAGCAAACGCTTTTACGACCCGTTTGATTTCAGGAAGAGATAAAAAAGACGAGTTTTTATTGCCCGAAGGCTTATAGCCATCAGGAAGGCAATAGGTACATTTGAAATTACATACGTCGGTCACAGACAGACGCAAGTAATAGAACTTACGATGAAATTTGTCTTCGAATTGTTGCGCCACGGAACACCTTTCCAAACACGGGAGGCATGGCCATTTCCAATCATGCCCTTGTGACAGTACGCCACTGGCTCAAAACGCTTATCCTTGGACTTAGCAATAGTGAGCTCGGAGTTATGGCAACCAGAGATATGAAACCTCTGATAGCTTTGCGGTGTAAAATACTTAATATTTGTACTGGAATCCAGACTTGAGTGATAAAAAACTCTCTAGAGACACAATTTACCGCTAAGTGAGTACCTTTCAAGCACTCCTTAAGATAAATTGTAGCCGTTTTTTACAAGATTATTAGAAGAACGTAATGAATATCTACACGGATAAAAAAGTGGTCGCTGTTGGCGGTGGTCATGGCTTAGGTCGAATGTTGGCCGCACTACGGGATTTTGGCGGCAATGCAACTGGCATTGTCGCCACAACAGACAATGGTGGCTCAACAGGAAGAATTCGTCACTGCCAAGGTGGAATCGCCTGGGGCGACACACGGAACTGCATTAATCAGCTGATCACAGAGCCGTCGATCAGTTCAATGATGTTTGAATATCGCTTCAAAGGTACTGGCGAGCTTGATGGTCATAACCTCGGCAACTTGATGCTTACGGCGCTCGATAACTTATCGGTCAGACCGTTAGATGCCATCAATCTGATTCGAAACATGTTAAAAGTCGACGTTAACATTCTTCCTATGTCTGAACACCCTTCCGATCTTTCCGCGTTATCCGTGGATGGAAAGTGGGTCACGGGAGAAACGAATGTAGACGAGATGGACACCGATTTACGCCGTCTCGATCTATCACCAGAAGTTCCTGCAACTAAAGAAGCGGTGACTGCACTTGCAGAAGCAGACGCTATTATTCTTGGTCCTGGCAGCTTTTTAACCAGCATCATGCCTCCTTTGCTGTTGCCTGAGCTCGGCAAAGCCATTGCCGCCAATGAGAAAGCAAAAGTCATTTTCGTTGCCAACTTGAGCCCGGAGTACGGCCCAGCCGGACGAATGACCATGGCACAAAAATTAGAATGGTGTGAGCGTGCCTGCCAAGGTAGGAAGATAGACGTGGTTCTAGCAGAGGAAACCGAGCAAGAAGTATTGAGCCAGTGGAATGTAGTGACGGAATCGTTAGCTTCGTCGAACCGAGATTGGCGTCACGACCGAGATAAACTCAAGCTCGCTATTGAAAACCAGCTAAGGCTTTCAATTTAAAAAAAGCCCTCTAAAGCTAGGGGATAGCTTCAAGTTTACTCGCTGTCAGCAATGAAAAAACCCTTCACTCAAGTGAAGGGTTTTGTGTAAGAGCCTCATTAGAACCGCGCATTACTGCTGCCAATCACGATAAGCGTCGCGTGTTTCGTGCAAAAGATCGAACATCGTTTTTAACTCGTCTGACTCTTCAGCTAACTCACCTGCTTTGGCTTTTTTATCTATCGACATCGCCAATTGACAAAGACGGTCTGCTCCAAAGCTCGCTGCACTGCTTTTTAACGCGTGACTGATTTCTTTTAGGTAACGCAATCGCTCTGTCCCTTGAAACTGAGATAAATTCTCGATGTAGGTATCCATCTCCCCTAAGAAAATATCGAGTAAAACAGGAACATTATCACTGCCAATCTCCATCGACAGTTCATCGATTTTTTGCTGATTTAATACATTCACACTCATACTTTTTGCCGCTCTTCCTTGCCATTCCAAGCCTGTAACTTGCGGTAAATCGTCGACGGACTGACATCAAGGTATCCCGCCGCTCGGGGGATATTGCCATCACACGCTTCAATCGCTTGCTCTATCGCCATTTTTTCTGTCATCCACAACGGCATAATCTCAGACGCAGTCATCACTTTCGGCTCAATGAATTTCGCCACAGAAGACGGACGGTCAAGCGGTTGATTCAGCGGTGGCGGTAACATATCCAACGTGATTTCTTTACCGTTGTTTAGAACAACGATATTGCGCAGCACGTTTTGTAACTGACGAACGTTGCCTGGCCACTCATAGCTATTAAATCGGTCGATTACATCAGGCGCAAAACGCACGAAGCTTTTTCCTTCTTCGTGCGACATATAGCCTAACAGTGAGTATGCAATTTCAATGACATCTTCACCTCGTTCACGTAAAGGTGGCAAATGCAAAGGAATGACATACAAACGATAGTACAAATCTTCACGGAATCGACCTTCTTGTACCTCTTTCCATGGGTCACGGTTAGTTGCACAAACAAAGCGAACATCCACGCTCTTCATTTTTGATGAGCCCACTTTTTGGAACGTGCCGGTTTGAATAAATCGTAGCAATTTGGTTTGCAAATCTAAATCCATCTCACACAATTCATCAAGGAAAAGTGTGCCACCATCCGCTAATTCCGCTGCACCCTGACGATCATTTGCTGCACCGGTAAAAGCACCTTTCACGTGACCAAACAGTTCACTCTCAATCAAATCTTTTGGAATTGCAGCACAGTTAATCGCAATAAAAGGCTTGTCACCACGCTTGCTTGCCGCATGGATTGCCTCGGCACATACCTCTTTACCCGTACCACTTTCACCAGTGATGAAGATACTCGCTTTACTGCTCGCTGCTGAATCAATCGTGCGGTAAACCTGTTGCATATTTTGGCTGCTGCCAATAAAGCCTTGATAACTTTGATTGCCCGGGTTATCAGCCTCGTTTTTTAACTTAGTCGCTTTACGAATCGCATTGTTAACCGTGACACGTAAACGGTCTGCTTCACACGGTTTGATCAAAAAGTCTTGAGAGCCATGACGCATTGCTTCTACCGCGGTATCGATAGAACCGTGAGCGGTCATAAAAATAATAGGTACGTCTGGATGACTCTTTTTTACAGCGTGTAAAACGTCCATCCCCGTCATATATGGCAGACGAAGATCGAGCAGAATAAGATCTGGAATTCTATGGTTGAGACTTTCAATGGCATCCCTACCTGTACCGACAATATTGATATCTATACCAAGCGGTGTCAGGTATGAGCGGTACAGTGCCGCAACAGATGCGGTATCCTCAACCATTAAAAGGTAACGAGATTTAGGACCTTCAGATTTTTGTTGCATAACCTAGCTAATATTTTGTTGTGTTTTAAACAATAATCGCATTACGCTTTGCATTTTGCAAATAACATTAGCTAAATTATGGGTAAGAGAAAGGATTCAAAAATAATATCAATTATTTAAAAAATGGCATAAACCATGCTGATAGTTTAGTGACCCCTCGGGTCACCTAGCCAACTGACGTTGTTAGTGAACGAGATGTTCACAAAACAAGCCAATAGACCCGACTGCCTATTGGCTTCTTTTTTTTGCAAGCAATCTAAAACTCTTGGCTAAGCTAGATCATTAAGCTTATTTTTAACTATTTGCGATGAACTGCGCTCTTAGTTTTTCAATCTCGTCACGCTTTTGCGCCGCCAATTCAAACTCTAAATCTTGCGCGTGCTGATACATTGCCGCCTCAAGTCGACTGATTTCTTTTTCCAACTGTTGAGGAGACATGACCTCGTATATTTGCGAAGGCTCCGCCACTTTCGACAACGGTACCTGTTTAGTATTACGCTGACGTTTAGACTTGGTAATATCGCCCAATTCCATAATATCTTTGATATTTCGTTTGAGTGCTTGCGGCGAAATGCCCATTTCTTCGTTGTACGCTTTCTGCTTCTCGCGGCGGCGGTTGGTTTCATCCATCGCCTTTTTCATGGAGTTGGTGATTCGGTCAGCATACAAGATCGCCTTACCTTCAAGATTTCGCGCAGCACGACCAATGGTCTGAATCAGTGAACGCTCGGAGCGCAAGAAGCCCTCTTTATCTGCATCCAATATTGCAACCAGCGAAACTTCAGGCATGTCCAAGCCTTCTCGTAGCAAGTTAATTCCCACCAGCACGTCAAACTCGCCAAGACGAAGATCACGGATGATCTCCACACGTTCTACGGTATCAATATCTGAGTGTAAGTAACGTACCCTAACATCATGTTCGTGCAAGTACTCGGTGAGATCTTCGGCCATTCGTTTGGTCAATGTTGTCACTAGAACTCGCTCATCTTTAGCAGAACGGAGGCGAATTTCAGACAACAAGTCGTCTACTTGGGTCGCCACTGGGCGAACTTCCAATTCTGGGTCAAGCAAGCCTGTTGGACGAACAACTTGATCCGCTACATCACCAGCCGATTTTTCTAGTTCATAATTTCCTGGCGTCGCAGAGACAAAAATCGTCTGCGGTGCTAACGCTTCAAACTCTTCAAACTTGAGGGGACGATTATCTAACGCAGAAGGTAAGCGAAAACCAAACTCTACCAGCGTTTCTTTACGAGAGCGGTCACCTTTATACATGGCACCAATCTGCGGCACCGTCACGTGGGATTCATCGATGATCAACAAACCGTCATGAGGCAAATAATCAAACAATGTCGGTGGCGGCTCGCCTTCCGATCGTCCGCTGAGATAGCGAGAATAGTTTTCGATACCTGAGCAAAAACCTAACTCATTCATCATCTCGATATCGAATTGAGTCCGCTGGCTAATACGCTGTTCTTCCAGTAGCTTGTTGTTGTCTAGAAGCTGTTTTTTGCGTACTTCTAATTCAACCTTAATATTTTCAATCGCTTCAAGAATACGATCTCTTGGTGTCACGTAGTGCGTCTTAGGATAAATAGTGTAGCGTGGTAAATCTCGCTGTTTCACCACACCAGTCAATGGATCAAAAACACTGATGCAGTCAATTTCATCATCAAACATTTCGACACGAACTGCGTCTTGGTCAGATTCCGCTGGAAAGATATCAATCACTTCGCCACGAACCCGAAACTGTCCTCGCTCAAATGTCACGTCATTTCTTGAATATTGTAGCTCTGCCAAACGTCGTAGCACGTCCCGTTGATCAATCACGTCACCACGACGTAAATGCAACATCATTTGCAAGTAAGATTCTGGGTCACCCAAACCATAGATAGCAGAAACAGACGCAACGATAATCGCGTCTTTACGTTCCAATAGTGCTTTCGTTGCGGAAAGGCGCATTTGCTCTATGTGAGCGTTAACTGATGCGTCTTTTTCAATGAAAGTATCCGTCGTCGGGACATAAGCTTCAGGCTGGTAGTAATCGTAGTAGGAAACAAAGTATTCCACCGCATTATTGGGAAAGAATGATTTCATCTCGCCATATAATTGCGCTGCGAGCGTTTTGTTTGGAGCAAGTAATATTGCAGGTCGCTGGGCTTGAGCGATAACATTCGCTAGTGTGAACGTTTTACCCGATCCCGTTACCCCCAATAGTGTTTGATGTGCCAGTCCAGCATCGAGCCCCTCAAGCAGCTGCTTGATCGCTCCCGGCTGGTCACCCGATGGCTGATAATCGGAGACCAATTCATAGACTTTACTCATACCCTTCCTCAACTTTACTGCGCTTTGGCTGTATATATATACACCTTAGCCAATGAAATCTACGTCTATTGAAAATTTACCCACCATTGTTAATAAATTTTCTTGTTTGTCTAGAATGCTATAGCCATACAAAACCTACTCTGATATAGTACTTCGCCCTAGCTGAAGAGCCACACCCATTCTTCACATTGCAGTTTCCACAACTTTTCCCCAAAAATTGGCCTAAACACTCTTTATCCCCAAAAGCTAGATTTTTATCCACCTTGAATACATTTTGCTTAATATCAATAAATCTATGTTTTAATTGCATATTTTCTGTATAACCCTGATTAAAAATTCACTGAATAAAAACCAGGTTGCATATAAAAGATCTTTACTCAGATCTCATCAACATAGTTATCCACAAAATTAGTGGATAAGTAACCTCACCCCTTTACTGACAAGCAGTACAGAAAAGTAAAGCCCTTCCCCCAATATTTTTTGCTAAAAATGTATTTTTTTATTGTTGACAGTAGTTTGGCTGCTCGGTAAGATTCGTTCCGCTTTCAAGCAAAGCAATTCCTCCTTAGCTCAGTTGGTAGAGCGACGGACTGTTAATCCGCAGGTCGCTGGTTCGAGCCCAGCAGGAGGAGCCAAATTCCAGAAAAGTCGTGTCGCAAGACACGGCTTTTTTCGTTTTGAAATCAAAAACTTCTTTCACCATCAATATCTCAAGTGACGACTTAAAATTACTCGCTAAATGTAATTCCCGCCTTCTGAGCAAAAGATTCTTTGAGGAAAGGCAGCACCAGCGTCTTTGTAAAATCCATTCAGCAAACTGTTCAATTTCTTATTAATTCATCAAAATACCTCACATAGACGACTATTTTTCCATCGTGTATGTAAAACCACATCGTTCACTGGTTGTTATTGGTGTCACAAAACACGATAATATCAAGATCGGATTTTAAGAACGTAATAACTATGACCGAATATGTTTTGTTGTTGGTCGGCACTGTGCTGGTGAACAACTTTGTACTGGTGAAGTTTTTGGGCCTATGTCCTTTTATGGGTGTGTCCAAAAAACTGGAAACAGCAATAGGTATGGGCTTAGCGACAACTTTTGTGCTAACGCTCGCGTCAGTGTGTGCGTATTTAGTGGAAAGCTACATTCTTCGTCCACTGGGTATTGAGTACCTTCGAACCATGAGTTTTATTTTGGTGATAGCCGTTGTGGTGCAGTTCACCGAAATGGTTGTGCACAAAACAAGTCCAACACTTTATCGCTTGCTTGGTATTTTCTTACCGCTGATCACTACAAACTGCGCGGTATTAGGCGTCGCGCTTCTTAATATTAATGAGAACCATAACTTTATCGAATCGATTATCTACGGCTTCGGCGCCGCTGTTGGTTTCTCATTGGTGTTGATACTTTTTGCATCCATGCGTGAGCGCATAGCTGCCGCCGACGTACCAGTGCCTTTTAAAGGTGCATCGATTGCAATGATTACAGCGGGTTTAATGTCACTAGCCTTTATGGGCTTTACAGGTTTGGTGAAGTAAACAATGAGTACGATTTTAATTGCGATCATCGCGTTAGCGGTTCTTGCTGCGATTTTCGGCGCGATACTTGGTTTTGCTTCTATTCGCTTCAAAGTCGAGGCAGACCCAATTGTGGATCAAATCGACGCAATCTTACCTCAAACTCAATGCGGTCAATGTGGCTACCCTGGTTGCCGCCCTTATGCTGAAGCGATTGCAAATGGCGACCACATCAACAAATGTCCGCCAGGCGGTCAGGCAACCATCGAAAAGCTCGCCGACTTAATGGGTGTTGAGCCAGAAGAATCTGCGCACGATCTCGACAGCAAAATTCCAACCGTTGCATTTATCCACGAAGATATGTGCATTGGCTGTACTAAGTGTATTCAAGCGTGTCCAGTGGATGCAATTGTAGGCGGTACAAAAGCGGTCCATACCGTAATTAAAGACGAATGTACGGGGTGTGACTTATGTGTTGCACCATGTCCAACTGATTGTATTGAAATGATTCCTGTGGCAACCACCACGGAAAGCTGGAAGTGGCAACTTAACTCCATTCCAGTACTCAACATTACGGATGCTGCCGACGATGCAGCGAACGTGAAAGATTCAATTAAGTAAGGTTTCGCATGTTGTCTTTGATTGAACAAATTCGTACAGGCTCGCTTTGGGATTTCCCTGGTGGTGTGCATCCGGCAGAAAACAAAAAGCAGTCCAACAAAACTGAGCTCGTTCACGCGGCTATCCCATCAGAAATTGTATTACCGCTAAAACAGCACATTGGTAAGGCTGGTAACTTATTGGTTGCCGAAGGTGACCACGTATTAAAAGGTCAGCCATTAACGCAATCCGAAACTGGTTTTACCGTTCCAGTGCATGCTCCTACATCGGGTACGATCACCGCAATTGAGCCTAGAACCGTTGCTCACCCTTCAGGTCTGAGTGAACTCTGTGCGGTCATTACACCTGATGGTAACGATACATGGTGTGACAGAAAACCCGTCGCGGATTACAAACAAGAAACACCTGACGCACTGATAGATATTATTCGTCTCGCAGGCATTTCTGGTATGGGTGGCGCAGGTTTCCCTACCGCAAAAAAAATCCAATCTGGCTTTGCTCGCACAGAGATTCTTATCGTCAACGCGGCTGAGTGTGAGCCGTACATCACATCTGATGACAAGCTCATGCAAGAGCATGCCGAAGAGCTCATCCAAGGTATCGAGATTGTCGAACATATCCTGACACCAAAGCTCACGATTATTGGTATTGAAGATAACAAACCAGAGGCAATTAAAGCTTTAGAAGCTGCGGCTCTAAACAAAGATATCGTCATTCGCGTTATCCCGACTAAATACCCTTCTGGTGGTGAAAAACAGCTGATCAAAATTTTGACCAATAAAGAAGTACCAAGCGGCGCAATTCCAGCCGATATTGGTATTTTGGTTCAAAATGTCGGTTCTCTTTACTCAATCAAACGCGCAATCATCGATGGTGAACCGATGATAAAACGCGTGGTGACTCTCACCGGTAAAACATTCAAACAACCACGCAATGTTTGGGCATTATTAGGTACACCAGTACAGGCGTTATTGGATGAGTTTGGCTATAAAGCCGATAAGAAGTTACAACGTTTAATCATGGGTGGACCAATGATGGGCTTCACCCTTCCCCACTCTCAAGTGCCGATTACCAAGACAGCAAACTGTATCCTTGCCCCGACTCGTCGTGAGATCTCTCCGCACCAACATGAGATGGAATGTATTCGCTGTAGCCAATGTGCTGAAGCTTGCCCTGCTTCACTGCTACCTCAGCAACTGCAATGGCATGCAAAAGCTGAAGAGTATGACAAACTCGAAGAACTAAACCTAAAGGATTGTATCGAGTGCGGTGCTTGCGCGTTTGTGTGTCCAAGTGAAATTCCTCTCGTACAGTACTACCGCCAAGCAAAAGCGGAAATTCGCACCAGAGCACAAGAAGCGGAAGCTGCGGAGCGAGCGAAGCTGCGTTTTGAAGAGAAGAAAGCGCGTATGGAGCGCGAAAAAGCAGAACGTGAAAATCGCTTTAAGAAAGCAGCCGATCAGCGCCGTAAAGACATGAAATCTTCTGGTGGTGATGATGCGATTGCAGCAGCGATCGCACGAGTGAAAGCTCAGAAGACAGAAACAACAGAAAAAGCAGAGCCAGCCGTGAAACCTGCCGTCGCTGCAGCCATTGCCAAAGCGAAGGCAAAACAGGCCGCAGCCGCTAAAGCAGGCTCTAGTGAACCTGATAACTCAGAAATGGCAAAACTGCGCGAAGAACGCAAACGTCTAGCCCGCGAACGTAAAGCACAAAAAGAACAAGGCGAAACGCCAGATAACAACGCTGATGATAAGAAATCGGCAGTTACAGCAGCCATCGCCCGAGCTAAAGCGAAAAAAGCACAACAAGAAGATTCAACTGAATCTGCAGAATCAGAAACGTCTGCACAGCAAGACGGCGATCCGAAAAAAGCCGCGGTTGCTGCTGCGATTGCACGTGCCAAAGCGCGTAAAGCGAAGCAAGCAGACTCAACTGAAGCGGAAGAAGCTGAAGCACCTGCTGAGCAAACCGACGATCCCAAGAAAGCCGCGGTTGCTGCTGCCATTGCACGTGCCAAAGCACGTAAAGCGAAACAAGCAGACTCAACTGAAGCGGAAGAAGCTGAAGCACCTGCCGAACAAACCGACGATCCGAAAAAAGCCGCCGTGGCTGCTGCGATTGCACGTGCCAAAGCGCGTAAAGCGAAGCAAGCAGACTCAACTGAAGCGGAAGAAGCTGAAGCACCTGCTGAGCAAACCGACGATCCGAAAAAAGCCGCAGTTGCCGCTGCAATTGCTCGAGCCAAAGCGCGCAAAGCGAAACAAGCAGACTCAACTGAAGCGGAAAAAGCTGAAGCACCTGCCGAGCAAACCGAAGATCCGAAAAAAGCCGCCGTGGCTGCTGCCATTGCACGTGCCAAAGCGCGTAAAGCTAAGCAAGAAACGCAAACAGAGCCTGTTGAAGAAGCAACTTCCGAAGAACCAGAAGTGGATCCGAAGAAAGCCGCGGTTGCTGCTGCCATTGCGCGTGCCAAAGCGCGTAAAGCTAAGCAACAAGAACCAGCCGAAACGGTAGAAGCTGAAACGCCTGCTGAACAAGCTGAAGATCCGAAAAAAGCGGCTGTCGCTGCGGCTATTGCGCGTGCCAAAGCGCGTAAAGCTAAGCAAGAAGAACCAGCCGAAAAGGTAGAAGCTGAAACGCCTGATGAACAAACTGAAGATCCGAAAAAAGCGGCTGTCGCTGCTGCTATTGCGCGCGCGAAGGCTCGCAAAGCGCAGCAAGAAGCTAATAAAAATAATACTGAGGAGAACGAGTAGTGTCGTTTTTTATTGCCAGTTCACCGCATACCCACAGCCGTCGTAGTACACCTGACTTAATGAAATGGGTGGCACTTTGTGCTCTCCCAGGTTTAGCGGCTCAGACCTACTTCTTTGGGTGGGGAACGCTTATTCAGCTGATTTTTGCCATCGCAGTCGCTGTATCACTTGAAGCCTTAGTTATGGTCTTCCGTAAACGTTCGCCGATGCGAGCACTACGTGATAACAGTGCGATCGTTACCGCTTGGTTATTAGCCGTGGCGATCCCACCATGGTCTCCGTGGTGGATTATGGTGATCGGACTTATTTTCGCGATCGTAATCGCTAAACACCTATATGGTGGCCTTGGTCAAAACTTATTCAATCCTGCCATGGTCGCTTATGTGGTCTTGTTGATCTCATTCCCAGTGCAAATGACGAGTTGGAGTGCCCCGACGTCACTCATACCTGATCACGTAAATTTTGCAGATACACTCTCTTTAATTTTTACGGGCTATGATTACGACGGCTTATCGCTTCAGCAAGTTCGAACGGGGGTTGACGGCGTGACAATGGCGACGCCACTTGATGCATTTAAAACTGGTATTCATACAGGTGCAACCCCAAGCGAAGTACTGTCGCAGCCAATATTCGATGGATTAGCTGGCATTGGTTGGCAATGGGTAAATCTTGCCTACTTACTTGGTGGTTTAGTGATGATCAAAAAACGCATCATCCAATGGTATATCCCCGTAGGCTTCCTAGCGAGCCTGACGCTATTTAGCCTCGTGTTCAGCTTGCTGACCCCAGGGGAAACTGCGTCGCCAATCTTCCACTTGTTATCAGGTGCAACCATGCTTGGCGCATTCTTTATTGCAACCGATCCCGTGTCGGCGTCTACCACCGTTAAAGGACGTTTGATCTTTGGCGCGCTTATTGGTGCTTTGGTCTTTATCATTCGCAGTTGGGGCGGCTTCCCTGATGGTGTTGCATTCGCAGTGTTACTTGCAAATATGTGTGTGCCACTGATCGATTACTACACCAAACCTAGAACTTACGGTCACTGAGGTAAACATGTTAACCGCTATTAGAAAAAATGGTCTGACACTTGCGATCTTTGCCTGTGCAACAACCGGATTAGTCGCCTTTACTCAGTACCTAACAAAAGACCAAATCAAGATACAAGAACAACAACAATTGCTTTCTGTTTTGAATCAAGTCATTCCAGAAAACATGCATGACAACGCACTCACGCAAGCCTGCACTATGGTCACGTCACCAGAACTGGGGACATTACGTGCGATGCCAGCCTACCTCGCCACGAAGAATGGTGAACCGACAGCAATCGCAATAGAATCCATCGCGCCCGATGGCTACAATGGTGAGATAAAAGTTATTACTGGGATTGACAATCAGGGCAATATTTTGGGGACACGCGTCTTAAGCCATCAAGAAACCCCTGGCCTGGGCGATAAAATTGATCTTCGTGTCACCGACTGGATCCTGAGCTTTACGGGCAAACAAGTCACGGAAAGTAACTGGAACTCATGGAAAGTTCGTAAAGATGGTGGTGATTTCGATCAATTTACTGGTGCAACGATCACGCCTAGAGCCGTCGTAAAAGTGGTGCGAAATACCGTTAACTACGTAAACCAATCTCGTGAAGACATTCTTAGCCAGCCTTTGGGCTGTGAAGGAGAGCAGTAATGAGTGAAAATAAATTGCTGATGAAAAACGGTATGTGGAGCAATAACCCTGCTCTCGTACAGCTGCTGGGTCTGTGTCCACTACTAGCGGTTTCTTCCACGATAACCAATGCCTTAGGTCTTGGTATTGCAACCTTATTAGTGCTGGTCGGCTCCAACGTCACGGTTTCTCTTATTCGTAATTACGTACCAAAAGAGATCCGCATTCCTGTGTTCGTGATGATCATTGCCTCTCTCGTTACCTGTGTTCAGTTATTGATGAATGCCTATGCGTATGGTTTATACCTGTCTCTTGGTATCTTTATTCCTCTGATTGTAACCAACTGCATCATTATTGGTCGAGCTGAAGCATATGCTTCAAAAAATGATGTTGCGCCTGCAGCATTAGACGGTTTATGGATGGGGCTTGGTATGACAAGCGTTTTGGTCGTGCTAGGTGCCATGCGTGAGTTAATTGGTAATGGCACACTATTCGACGGGGCAGATCTGCTATTAGGAGACTGGGCATCCGCTCTCCGCATTCAAGTTTTCCAATTTGACAACAGCTTTCTGCTAGCGCTTCTTCCACCCGGTGCATTTATCGGCGTTGGTCTGTTGATAGCGCTTAAAAATGTCATCGATAATTCAGTCCAGGCACGTCAACCAAAAGAAGAAAAACCAACCATAGAACGTGCTCGCGTCACTAACGCATAACAAGATAAGGCTCTGTCATAGGAGCCTTTTTCATAAACCGCAGAGACGGTATTGGAAGTCAGCAATGAACAAAATAAAAAGAATCGAAATTCTTGAGCGATTACGAGAAAACAATCCGAATCCTCAAACTGAGCTTAACTGGAGCTCCCCTTTTGAGCTGCTAATCGCGGTATTATTATCAGCGCAAGCAACCGATGTAAGTGTCAATAAAGCCACCGACAAACTTTTCCCTGTCGCTAATACACCGCAAAGTATTCTCGATTTGGGAGTTGATGGCTTAAAAGAATACATAAAGACCATCGGTTTGTTTAACTCAAAGGCAGAAAACACTATCAAGACTTGTAAGATCTTGTTGGAAAAACACAATGGTGAAGTTCCTGAAGATCGTGCAGCGTTAGAAGCGCTACCAGGCGTAGGTCGCAAGACCGCAAACGTCGTGCTCAACACCGCTTTTGGTTGGCCAACCATTGCCGTCGATACGCACATTTATCGCGTGTCGAATCGTACTAAGTTTGCAATGGGCAAAACGGTTGATGATGTCGAGCAAAAGCTATTAAAAGTTGTGCCAAAAGAGTTCAAACTCGATGTGCACCACTGGCTCATTCTTCATGGCCGCTACACGTGCTTGGCGAGAAAGCCTCGCTGCGGTAGCTGCATTATTGAAGATTTGTGCGAATATAAAGAGAAAGTATATCCAGATAGCTAACGCTATTTGAAAATCAAAGCTAGGAGCAAAAAATGTCAAATGGTCGAATTCTCCACACTATGCTTCGCGTAGGTGATCTAGACAAATCCATCAAGTTTTACACTGAAGTTATGGGCATGCAGTTGCTTCGTACGAACGAGAATAAAGAGTACGAATACACACTGGCGTTTCTTGGCTACGGTGACGAATCCCAAGGTGCTGTGATCGAGCTAACTTACAACTGGGGTAAAACTGAATATGACCTAGGTACTGCTTTTGGTCATATCGCCATTGGTGTTGATGATATCTACACAACTTGCGACGCTATCAAAGCGGCGGGCGGTAATGTGACGCGTGAACCAGGTCCAGTAAAAGGCGGAAGCACGCACATTGCATTCGTAAAAGACCCAGATGGCTATATGATTGAGCTTATCCAAAACAAGCAAGCTTCAGCAGGTCTGGAAGGCTAAGCGGTACTTCTAATAATCACTTGTACTGCAAGTTGAAAATCGATTACAGGCAGGTCTGCGATCTGCCTGTCCTTTTATAAACAAAACACTTTACTTGATAATAATTATCGTTTAGATTTGTTCGCAACTTCGATATGCGGGATTACGATAATGATCAGTGAATGGGAAAAACACACACTTCTAGCCGATACGGCACTTCAACTAGATGACCCTGTTCGCAGCATTCTTCATTACCAGCAAGCCCTAAGCCTGAGTGAAGATATTAGCGAATGTGTGGAAATTGAAGCAGACGAGCGATTATTAATTTCTGTGATTTCTTGTCATAACTTAGCTCAATTCTGGCGTTGGGCCGGAGACACTGACTATGAACTCAAATACCTTCAGCTGGCTTCAGAGAAAGTCTTAACACTCATCCCACAATGCCCAAATAAAGAATGTGCAAGCTTTATCGACTCAATAGGATGTTGCACTAAAGCATTAATAGACTTCATGAAACGTCACCCTAATCCGGCTATTGCCAAACAGGTTGAAAAAATCGATACCGCAACAAATTGCGAAGTCATTGCCAAATTCCGATTAAACTAACATCCAAATTATACAGCCGGAATCACCGAAAGGTACTTAGCAAAATCCCATTAAAATATTATTAACAACGTCAGTAAATTAAAAACGCCGAAGCTTTCAGCTTCGGCGTTTTTATATTCGTTACACTTGGGTTCGCCCGAGTGATATTACGACTCGGCGGTTTTTGTCTTTTCCTATTGGCGAGCCATTATCTGCAATAGGACGACGCTTGCCGTACCCTTGCACTTGAATTCGATCTTCCGGTAGCCCTAGAGACTGAAAATAATCACGAAGTGACTCTGCACGTCGCTCAGATAAACTTTGACTCGCACTTTTGCCATCGGTTGAATCGGTGTACGTCGCCACCAGCACGAGATCGATATCTTGATTATGTCGGATATAATCTGCAATTTGTGATAAACGCTTTTTGGAAGCCTTGGTTAACTGATCGCCTTGTCTTTCGTAGTGCAAAATCGTAAAGGCAATGTCTTCAAAACTGTATTTCAATAAATTGGAAATACAGTCGCTAAACGCGTTGTACTTATTTTGAAACAGCACGGATGACAATGCGACTTCAATTCTCTGATCTCGGCTCTGCCAATCCTGATAACTAAAGGTCGGATAACGCCCTTTTTCCAGCTCAGACAAAATGCCCCATGCTGTCTGCCCTCCGACATAACCATCAAACTGTTTAAAAAACTTTAGGTTTGTAATTCGATCGGCGTGTTCACCTGGTCGCCAAGGTGGCGGCATAGAGATGAGACTGACGTTACGTGTTTCTCCCATCGGACGACGCATTTTTAACTCAAAGTCTAAATTGATTTTTTTATTCGCACGAGATGAAAATACCGCATCTCCAAAACTTGGAATAGGGTGAACAAGTTGGCATTCTAACGGTGTGTTGACCACCATTTCCCATTGAGATTGCTGTGGAGTGGCAACATAACGTTTGCCCATCACAGCAAAACTGCTTGTGCTAAACAACGAAAATACAACGCCACTAGTAATCAGCCATTTCTTCATCTAAGTACTGTCTCTTAAACGGCAGTCTGTTGCCGTCAATTTGAATCAATAAAACCACTTCACCTGGCATGCAAAAACCTCGCCAACGTGCGAAATATCGTGATATTACGATTAACGTTAATCATGGTAACTCAATCACCCGAAATGCGATCGAGCGTATTGATGCGATGCAAAATAGAATTCCGTTTTTCTCCTAAATTGCGGTTTTTCTCGTCGGTATAATCTGCAATAATGCAGTCTTCGTCACACAAAAATAAGCCGACATGACAATAGAAAATGAAGCTCTGACCTTGAAAAAACGCTTTCGTGGTTATTTCCCTGTGGTAGTAGACGTTGAGACCGCAGGTTTCAATGCTCAAACTGATGCACTTTTAGAAATTTGCGCCGTTACGTTAAAAATGGACGAAGATGGCGTGTTGCATCCGGCCTCCACCATTCATTTTCATGTTGAGCCATTTGAGGGCGCTAACTTAGAAAAAGAAGCGCTAGAATTCAATGGTATTCGTGACCCATATAGCCCTCTTCGTGGTGCAGTTTCTGAGCAAGAAGCGTTAAAAGAGATTTATAAACTTATTCGCAAAGAACAAAAAGCCGCAGATTGCTCGCGCGCAATTATGGTTGCCCATAACGCAGCATTCGACTTAGGTTTTGTAAATGCAGCCAATGAGCGCTGTAAACTAAAAAGAGTCCCTTTTCATCCCTTTGCTACTTTTGACACGGCAACATTGAGTGGCCTTGCTTATGGTCAAACGGTTCTCGCGAAAGCATGCAAAACGGCCGGGATGGAATTCGATAATCGTGAAGCACACTCAGCGCTTTACGATACACAAAAAACAGCAGAATTATTCTGCGGTATTGTCAACAAATGGAAGGCCCTCGGCGGTTGGCCGCTTGCTGACGAAGAATAATAAGTAAACACAACATATTAGGAAAAGTATGAATCCTGTCGTTATATCAGTGTGCGTCATGCTCGTGTTAGCATTGATGCGCGTAAACGTGGTGGTTGCCCTCACGTTTAGTGCCATCGTTGGTGGCCTTGTCGCAGGCATGAGCCTTGGAGACACAGTTGCCGCGTTCGAAAGTGGTTTAGGTGGCGGTGCGACTATCGCTCTGAGCTACGCAATGTTAGGTACTTTCGCCGTTGCCATCTCTAAATCTGGCATCACGGACCTACTGGCAAAAAGTGTTATCAAGCGCTTAAACGGTAAAGAAAACTCGGCGTCGACTACCGGGTTAAAGTACGCGGTGTTAGTCGCGCTCGTTCTTGTCACTATGTCATCTCAGAACGTAATTCCGGTCCATATCGCCTTTATTCCAATTTTGATTCCACCTCTTTTGGGCGTATTTGCGAAACTTAAGCTCGATCGACGTTTGGTTGCGTGTGTTCTTACCTTCGGTTTGATCACACCTTACATGATCTTACCTGTTGGTTTCGGCGGTATTTTCTTAAACAATATTCTATTAAAGAACCTACATGACAACGGTTTGGAAAACGTGGTTGCAAGCCAAGTTCCAACTGCAATGTTACTGCCAGGTGCTGGTATGTTGTTTGGTCTATTGCTGGCGATCTTTGTTAGCTACCGTAAACCGCGCATCTACGAAGAAACGGAGTTGACTGTCGTTCACGAGACAGATCATGCTATCAATAAAAAGCACATCTTGGTGGCCGCTCTTGGTATTGTCGCCGCATTGGGTGTTCAGCTTTACACCGGCTCAATGATTATTGGTGCTCTAGCTGGCTTTATGGTGTTTACTTTTGGCGGTGTGATTGCCTGGAAAGAAACGCACGATGTCTTCACAAAAGGCGTGCATATGATGGCTATGATTGGTTTCATCATGATCGCTGCCGCAGGTTTTGCTGCGGTAATGAAGCAAACAGGTGGCGTTGAGACATTAGTACAGTCTCTCTCTACCAGCATTGGTGATAATAAGCCGCTTGCTGCGCTATTAATGCTAATTGTTGGTCTGTTGGTAACAATGGGTATCGGTTCATCGTTTTCAACCATTCCAATCTTGGCGACAATCTACGTTCCACTCGCGTTGGCATTTGGTTTTTCGCCAATGGCAACAATCGCGCTAGTTGGAACTGCTGCCGCTTTGGGTGATGCAGGCTCTCCTGCTTCTGACTCTACATTAGGCCCTACATCTGGTCTAAATGCCGACGGTCAGCATGAGCACATTTGGGAAACGGTTGTTCCAACCTTTATCCACTACAACATTCCACTGATCATCTTTGGTTGGATTGCTGCAATGGTGCTTTAGTACCGTTGTTTGATGGATATTCTTAGTTACGAAAAAGCCGCTCATTGAGCGGCTTTTTGTTATTTGAAATCGCGATTATTGCGCTGGCATATTGTCAATAATACGCTCACGTATCAGTTTCAAGGTAGGCTCTGTTGACAGATAATCCACGGCAATCGGGAAATAAGCGTCGTTAATTTGAAGAACCAAGCTAGGGTAAGAATCCACGCCTAGGCTCTTTGCAAGACTCAGTTGATCTTGGAACACACCTTCTAAGAAAGAGCCGTCCATATCGTTCTTGAACTGCTGAACATTCAAACCAATTTCTTTAGCTAGCTGCAAGTGAGTCGCTTCTTCATGAGGAGGCATCGCACGTAAATAATACGCATGTTGAATCGCTTCTAGCATCTGCTCATAAGAATCTTGAAAGCCCGCAGCGATAACTGCGCGACAAGATTGGTAAGTGCTTCTTACTGGCGTACAAAGCTTCCAGAAATCGTAGTTAAACTTGGTGCCCAACTGACGCTCAATCTGCTTCCAAATACCTTCGAGTTTTTGTTGCATCTCTGGTGGCATCGGCAAACTAGTATCTGGCGCAAGACCACCCACCACATACTCAAACTGAATAACGCCTGGCAGTTGCTGTTTCAATTTATCAAGCGTCGGTTTGTAACCCCAACACCAACTGCACATTGGGTCATGCACGTAGTAAAGCTTTATGTTCATTCCACTAACCTAAAAAGAAAAAGGAGCCAGTACGGCTCCTTCGTATTCTATCGCTAAATGTGAGTATTTACGAATTACTCAGCTTGATCTTCAGCGCGCGCTGCAGCTTCTTTGATTAGAGGCTGAAGTTCACCTTTTTGGAACATTTCTAGAATGATGTCGCAACCGCCGATAAGCTCGCCTTCAACCCATAGTTGAGGGAATGTTGGCCATTGTGCGTACTTTGGTAGCTCAGCACGAATATCTGGGTTTTGCAGAATGTCTACGTAAGCGAACTTCTCACCACATGCCATTAGAGCCTGTGACGCTTGAGAAGAGAAACCACAGCTTGGCAGTTTCGGTGATCCTTTCATGTACAGCAGGATTGAGTTTTCAGAGATCTGCTGTTTGATTTTGTCGATAGTTTCCATCGCTTCCTCATTCATGGGTTTGAACTTTGTTTATCTGCCACATTCTACTCAATAACGACAGAATAAAAACCATATAATTAATAAGGCTTAAATTCAGGTTGCTTGATGGCGAACAATTCAGCACTTCACAGCCGCTAACCCCTTAAAATATTTTCATATCGGGGTTTTAATAAAGTAAAAACTTGCTAAAATACTTAGCAAGTCAGCCTTAAAGGCTACATAGCTATAAAAAACACTGGAAGCAATCGAAAGGTCATCCTTTCAAATCAATGGAGAATCGAGTAATGGCATTTGAACTACCAGCTCTTCCTTACGCGAAAGACGCACTAGAACCACACATCTCAGCAGAGACTCTAGACTACCACCACGGTAAGCACCACAACACATACGTTGTTAAGCTAAATGGTCTTATCCCTGGCACTGAGTTCGAAGGCAAAACTCTAGAAGAGATCATCAAGACTTCTACTGGTGGCGTATTCAACAACGCAGCGCAAATCTGGAACCACACGTTCTACTGGCACTGTCTTGCTCCAAACGCGGGCGGCGAACCAACAGGCGCAGTTGCTGACGCAATCAACGCAGCATTCGGTTCTTTCGAAGAATTCAAAGCGAAGTTTACTGATTCAGCAATCAACAACTTCGGTTCTTCATGGACTTGGCTTGTTAAGAAAGCTGACGGCTCTCTAGAGATCGTTAACACTTCTAACGCTGCTACTCCTCTAACAGAAGAAGGCACAACACCACTTCTAACTGTTGACCTATGGGAACACGCATACTACATCGATTACCGCAACGTACGTCCTGATTACATGAACGGCTTCTGGGCACTTGTAAACTGGGACTTCGTAGCTGAGAACCTAGCGAAGTAATTTTACTTCCCCCCTAAGTTCAATTTAGTCTTATTTTAAAAGCTCGCTGAACCAGCGAGCTTTTTATTTTTCGCTTAAAACTCCAATTTAATCTCTTCTTTTTCCTAAAGTTCTTCTCAGACACGCCGTTAAAATGGCATCGAGCGAGGAACATCATGCAAATTCATACTTTAGACAAAGCGGCAATTATTAACGAGCTTCAGTTCGGCAATGGTATCAACCATGCTGTCCACGAAGGACGTCGTGCCGATTTTGCACTGATTTTGTCGATGTTTTCTAACGATGTACGCGACGTTGTACCTGTGGAGGAAATCAAAGAAGTAGCCACTAGCGAAGATATACTCCGTCAACAACTTGAATTGTCAACGCCTCAAGCTCTTCGTTCTGATAGCAGCAGCTATGAGCTAGCAGCACAGCAAGCAAAACAATTCCACGGTGCAGGTCTACCCTCAGCGAAACTGAGTCACTACTTGAAACCAGACGCCCTGACCTACTTGCCGGAAGATACGTTTAATCTTCCTGAAGACGTTTATCACAACCTATCCGGTCATGAGCGACGCAAATTGGGCGAGAGCAACAAAAACCTCATCCCAGATGCAGGGCTATACAATCAACTAGTGACGGCTCAACGTCAGTATCAAATTCAACTGCAAGTATAGAGATCATCGTTCAACCAACAACTTGCAGTATCCACAGTCAGAAATGTGACGCCTTACAAATTACCGCACAATAGTCCTCATCCAAAAGCGTTAGTTTGAAGTCTTTCACACTGAGCCTTTCTAATTTCAACCATGCTAATAGCACAAACCACTGGTGTATTTTTTCACACAGGGATACAGTGAAGGTGTTATGGATATTAAAGAATCAATTATTCTCGTCACGTCTGCAGGTTCTGTTATAGGAAGGACTTGTGCTAGTCACTTTGCTCACCTTGGAGCGACGTTGATTCTTTGTGACCAAAACTCTAGCGCTCTAAAATCGAGCTATGAGCAGATTAGTGCCTTCACAGATAAAGTCTATGCGATGAATGTGTGCAGTGATAACACAACGTCCATTAACTTACTGTTTGATCAGATAGAATCGCAGCTGCGTGCGACACCAGACGTGATAGTCAATTGCTGGACGAGCTCTCCCATGCCAGGCTTGATGGCTCCCGAACCTATGAGTACTTACATTGATCACTTGTCTTCTGCAGCGCGTTTCCTCTACACCTATGGCCAAGTGGGAGCCGAACGATTTCGCGCTAGAAATAAGAAAGGGGTAATTGTTAACGTCATTTCCCATGACAGCCATGAAGATTTAACGGGAGTCGAAAGCATGGCTGCTTTGGTGTCAGGTTTTACTCACAGTTGGGCAAAAGAGCTCACTCCATTTAATATTCGGGTGGGTGGCGTCATTCCTTCGGTAAACCATACAAGAGAAGAACTTAACGAAAGACACTGGGCCGAGATCCAAGATGAATTGGTTCGCAATACCGCATATATCGTATCAAATGAGTATTTTAGTGGCAGAGTGGTTGCTACTGAGGTATGAATGGACAACATGTTTGTTGCGTCAACGGATCGCTCTTACTCAACTCTTTCAACAAAAAAGCCCCAGTCAAATGACTGGGGCTTTTACTTTTTCCCGGTTAAGGTTTCGTGCTAGCGAAAACCTTACTCACACGACTCTTAATTACGCGTCAGCTTTTTCTTTCTTTGCTTTAGGCGCCGCTTTCGCTGCTTCTTGGTCTGCTTTCTTCTTGATAACTGTTGTACCTTCGAAAGTTTCACCTTCAACGAATGCTTTACCGTAGTAAGAAGCCATTAACACATCTTTAAGTTCGCTAATTAGTGGGTAGCGAGGGTTCGCACCAGTACATTGGTCATCGAACGCTTCAACTGCTAGCTCATCAAGTTTCGCGATAAAGTCTGCTTCGGCTACGCCTGCCGCTTGGATAGACATTGGGATGTCTAGGTTCACTTTTAGCTCATCCAACCATGCTAGTAGACGTTCAATTTTCTGAGCAGTACGGTCACCAGCTTGGCTTAGACCTAAGTGGTCAGCAACTTCAGCGTAACGGCGACGTGCTTGTGGGCGGTCGTATTGAGAGAACGCTGTTTGTTTAGTTGGGTTATCGTTCGCGTTGTAACGTACAACGTTAGAGATAAGTAGTGCGTTTGCTAGGCCATGTGGAATGTGGAACTCAGCACCTAGTTTGTGCGCCATTGAGTGACAAACACCTAGGAATGCGTTAGCAAATGCCACACCAGCGATAGTTGCTGCGTTGTGTACTTTCTCACGAGCGATTGGGTCGTTAGCGCCGTTCGCGTAGCTTGAAGGTAGGTATTCTTTTAGCATCTTAAGTGCTTGTAGAGCCTGACCATCAGAGTATTCGTTCGCAAGAACAGATACGTAAGCTTCTAGAGCGTGAGTTACTGCATCGTAACCACCAAATGCTGTTAGAGACTTAGGCATGTTCATCACTAGGTTAGCATCAACGATAGCCATGTTTGGCGTGATTTCGTAGTCAGCTAGTGGGTATTTAGCGCCAGTCTTGTCGTCAGTAACAACCGCAAATGGTGTAACTTCTGAACCAGTACCTGAAGTTGTAGTGATACATACAAGCTCAGCTTTTTGACCCATTTTAGGGAACTTGTAAATACGTTTACGGATGTCCATAAAGCGCATTGCTAGTTCTTCGAAGTGAGTTTCTGGGTGCTCGTACATTACCCACATGATCTTCGCAGCATCCATTGGTGAACCACCGCCTAGCGCTAGGATAACATCTGGTTGGTAGCTAGCCATTTGAGCCGCACCTTTCTCTACAACAGAAAGCGTTGGGTCAGCTTCAACATCGAAGAATGTTTGAACTTCCATACCTTGAGCTTTAAGTAGACTTACTACGTCATCTGCGTAACCGTTGTTGAATAGGAAACGGTCAGTTACTAAGAATGCGCGTTTCTTACCTTCTAGGTCGCCTAGAGCAATTGGAAGGCTACCACGACGGAAGTAGATTGACTTAGGTAGTTTATGCCACAACATGTTTTCAGCTCGCTTCGCTACAGTTTTCTTGTTGATTAGGTGTTTAGGACCTACGTTCTCAGAGATAGAGTTACCACCCCATGAACCACAACCTAGAGTTAGAGAAGGCGCAACGTTGAAGTTGTACAAGTCACCGATACCACCGTGAGTAGTCGGGATGTTGATTAGGATACGAGCTGTCTTCATCTTGTCACCGAAGTAACGGATACGGTCAGCGTTAGTATCTTGGTTAGTGTAAAGACCAGATGTGTGGCCGATACCACCAATTTCAACCATAGTTACCGCTTGAGCAACCGCGTCTTCGAAGTTGTCAGCACGGAATAGACCTAGAGTTGGAGATAGTTTCTCGTGAGCGAATGCGTCATCGTGAGACACTTTACCTAGACCTTCACCAACAAGGACTTTCGTGTCTGCTGGAACTTTAACGCCTGCCATTTCAGCGATTGCCGCTGCTGGCTGACCTACGATTTTCGCGTTTAGCGCGCCATCGATAAGAAGAACTTTACGAACTTTTTCTGCTTCTGCTTTGCTTAGTACGTAAGCTTTGTGAGAAGCAAAACGCTCTTTTACTTCGTCGTACACTTCATCAACGACGATTGCAGCCTGCTCAGAAGCACATACTACGCCGTTGTCGAAAGTCTTAGACATCAGGATAGAAGCCACTGCACGTTTGATGTCAGCAGTTTCGTCGATAACAACAGGAACGTTACCTGCACCTACACCGATTGCTGGTTTACCAGAAGAGTAAGCTGCTTTAACCATGCCTGGGCCACCAGTTGCAAGGATAAGAGCAATGTCATCGTGTTTCATAAGAGCGTTAGAAAGCTCAACAGAAGGTTGGTCGATCCAACCGATGATGTCTTTTGGTGCACCCGCTGCTACTGCTGCGTCTAGAACCAGTTTCGCTGCGTCGTTAGTCGAGTTTTTCGCACGTGGGTGTGGTGAGAAGATGATACCGTTACGAGTCTTCAGAGAGATTAGAGATTTGAAGATCGCTGTAGATGTAGGGTTAGTCGTTGGTACGATACCGCAGATGATACCTACAGGTTCAGCGATAGTCATAGTACCTAGGTTGTCATCCTCTTCTAGGATGCCACACGTTTGTTCGTCTTTGTATTTGTTGTAGATAAACTCAGAAGCGAAGTGGTTCTTGATTACTTTATCTTCAACAATACCCATACCAGATTCTTCAACCGCTTGTTGAGCTAGCGGGATACGGGCTTGGTTAGCTGCAAGCGATGCTGCACGGAAGATTTTGTCTACTTGCTCTTGAGAGTAAGTAGCGAACTCTTCTTGCGCTTTCTTAACGCGAGCAATCATTGCATCTAGTTCAGCCATATTAGTTACAGGCATAGGGAATCTCCTAAAATTAACAAATATTAAAAACTTTTTACTAAGGCTATTACTTATCGTTTTTACTGTTTATCAGTCACTTAGAAAACAAACGTCTTAGTAAATTGCTTTCAGGACTGAGTATAATATTTCAGAGTGTGAAAAAAATTGACTTGGATCAGTTCTCACGACCTAAATACCACCAAAGTGGTGCCCCATCACACTAAAACGACATAACTCACTGATAAACAAATAAATTAATCTTCACTTTTTATTGAACAAAAAAGAAGCAAATAGACAAATAAATAAAAGAAACTACAACAACCTGTAAAAAAGTTTCATTTTTAGCCAACAAAATTACATGTAGGCCCAATTCCTTGTGCTACTGAGAGTATATCGAACCGAATACATCTCTCTACAAACCACCTTAGTTTTTATCAAAAGTGTGCGAATGTTAACGTTTATGTAAAACAGCACGCTTTGACAGCAACTTTATACGCAACAATTCTTTTCCAGATTAGATACAGTTTATTAAAGAATTAGTTTTTCTCACTAAAACAGTAGGAAATGCGTTAGTTTTTTTCATTTCTTCCAACCCAACTTTTGCCTTACATTACGCCCAAATTACCCCTTCTCCTTTTCACTAATGTGAACTTTAATGAGTACGCAACATGCAAACTTTTGAACTTGCTATCTTCTTGCAGTTTTTTCTTGGTTTGGTCGCCGCAGTAAACCCTGTTGGTATCATGCCTGTGTTTGTGTCACTAACCGGACATATGACACCAGACGAAAAGCGCAATACGGCAACCACAGCGAACGTGGCTGTTGCGATCATCCTGATCATTTCGCTCTTTGCTGGCCAGTTACTATTAGATATGTTCAGCATTTCTCTGGATTCGTTTCGTGTTGCAGGTGGGCTACTGCTGCTTAGCATCGCGTTCTCGATGATGAGCGGTAAACTGGGGGAAGATAAACAAAACAAACAGGAAAAATCAGAATACGTGAGTCGCGAGCAGATCGGTGTTGTTCCTCTTGCGATGCCGCTAATGGCAGGACCAGGCGCAATCAGTTCGACTATTGTTTACGGTGCACGCTACCCAAGCATGTTTGATACGGTAGGCATCAGCATTACAATTGGCTTGTTCTGTCTATGCTCGTGGCTGTTGTTCCGCTCTGCCCCACTGATCGTGCGATTTTTGGGCCAAACTGGTATCAACGTCATTACCCGTATCATGGGTTTGATATTAGGCGCATTGGGTATTGAGTTTATCGCCAATGGTTTACGCAACTTATTTCCAGGATTAGCCTGAGTTTCTATAAAATTGTATGATAGAGCGATTCAACAATGGATCGCTTTGTCATGACGACTGACTCTCTCAAACATACTCTTTATGTCACCATTTTTGGTACTCATACCAAAGCTGGTCGAACCTTCGATATTGCACTCATTATCGCGATTATCAGTTCTCTAATCGTACTGGTCTTAGACTCAATACCATCCGTGCGCGCCGAGTGGGCAAAAGAGCTGAAATACTTGGAGTACACTTTTACCGGTTTATTCACTATTGAGTATTTTCTCCGACTTTACTGCTCTCCAAAACCAGCGGCCTATGCGAAGAGCTTTTATGGCGTCGTTGATTTACTCGCGATTTTACCTACTTACTTAGCACTGTTTTTCCCTTCTGCCTCCTTTATGGGTGTAATAAGAGCACTGCGAGTCATGCGAATATTCCGCATACTCAAGTTGGTCCGCTATCTTCAAGAGTCCAACATCCTCTTACGCTCTCTACTGATGGCGCGCAGAAAGATTTTTATCTTCTTTAGCTCTGTCGCCATTATGGTCACGATCTTTGGGTCACTGATTTTTGTCATTGAGGGGCCTGAAAACGGATTTACTAGCATTCCGAAAAGTATTTATTGGGCTATTGTGACCATCACAACGGTTGGATATGGTGACTTGGTACCTCAAACAGATCTCGGAAAAGGGCTTGCCTCACTCACCATGTTGTTGGGTTATTCAATTTTGGCGGTCCCTACTGGTATTTTCACAGCAGAGCTTCACCAAGAAATGCAATCGCACAAAGTATTAGTGAAGTGTCCGAACTGTTCTCACGCCGGGCACGACTCTGATGCGACTTACTGTAAACACTGTGGTAGTGAACTGGCCGATCCTGACAAACGCGTTGTTCGTGGAGAAGACGAAGCATAAAAAAGAGCTCCCTAGGGAGCTCTTTTATTTTGTCATCAAACAAAGATTGATGTGATTATGCTTTCTCAGAAAGAATAATGCGTAACGTACGACGCAATGGTTCTGCTGCGCCCCAAAGTAGTTGGTCACCAACAGTGAAAGCATTTAGGAAGTCATCACCCATTGCCATCTTACGTAGACGACCCACTGGTACGGACATAGTGCCCGTTACTTTTGCAGGTGTAAGTTCTTGCGCAGTAATGTCACGATCGTTAGGAATCACTTTAACCCAGTCGTTATGAGTGGCGATGATTTCTTCGATTTCGTCCATTGGGACATTTTGCTTAAGCTTGATAGTGAGTGCTTGAGAGTGACAGCGCATCGCACCAATACGGACACAAGTACCATCAATTGGTACAGGCGAGCTTTGTGAGCCCAAAATTTTGTTTGCCTCTGCGCCCGCTTTCCACTCTTCTTTACTCTGACCGTTATCACGTTTCACATCGATCCACGGAATAAGCGAGCCAGCTAGTGGTACACCGAATTTATCGGTAGGGAAAGAACCGCTGCGCATTGTGTCTGCAACTTTTTTATCAATATCTAGGATAGAGCTTGATGGGTTTGCAAGTTCGGAACTTACAGAGTCATTGATAACGCCCATTTGCGAGATCAGTTCACGCATGTTTTGCGCGCCAGCACCAGAAGCGGCTTGGTATGTCATCGCGCTTGTCCACTCAACAAGGCCTTTTTCGAATAAGCCACCTAGACCCATTAGCATTAAACTAACCGTACAGTTACCACCAACAAATGTGTTCGTGCCACCGTGGATGCCTTGTTGGATTTGCTTTAAGTTCACAGGATCAAGCGTGATGATGGAATCTTCCGCCATACGTAACGTAGATGCTGCGTCAATCCAGTAGCCTTTCCAACCGGCTTGTCGAAGTGCTGGGTAAACTTTTTCTGTGTAGCTACCACCTTGACATGTAATTACCGCATCAAGCTGTTTTAAGCTTTCAATATCATACGCGTCTTGCAGTAAGCCTGCGTCTTTTCCTAAGTTAGGAGCAGGAATACCAACTTGAGAAGTACTGTAGAATACTGGTTCGATTAGGTCGAAGTCTTTCTCTTCAACCATACGCTGCATAAGGACTGAACCAACCATACCGCGCCAACCAACTAAACCAACTCTCATCGTATTAACTCTCCATGTATTAAAAAACCTACCCCATAGTTAATTTTTCGCATCAAAATCTCAACCCCTATTTTGTAAATAAGCCTATTTTTTAACCTTTTCCTATGAAAATTCGTGTTAAACGAGATTTTTTAGTGTTTGGTTTGCGATTTCGGCCATTTTTCAAGTAGGGAAAGCCCTGTTACTCCAAATTGGTCTTACCACTCAGTGATAAAATAACACATGAAGCACAATAATTTCACATTACACAACATTTAAAACCAAAAAAGTTAAAACAAACTAACAGTTAATTTCACAAGCAAACGTTTTTGCCGACGAACATCAAGATAAAACACCAAATATTCGAAATATAATTTTTGTTAATGTATGTTATGCGCGATTACAACAAGGAGCGCCTTCCTCTATTGCTCCAAGATTGACAGAGGCACATATGAAGCAAGTTACACCACGCCTACCAAGCTTGATACAGGTATTTATCTCGCTCGGTTTATTTCTACTGCTGGCATTTTCGTTCACTGCCAAGCTAGACCTACCGATCCAGCTAGCGCTGTACATCGGTTGGTTCATTATCATGATATTAGGCATTAAGCTTGGTCATCAGTACAAAGATCTGGAAAAAGCTGCACTAAATGGCATTTCCAATGGACTTGGAGCCGTCTTAATTCTTCTTGCCGTTGGCGCGCTTGTTGGTACGTGGATCTCTGGTGGTATTGTTCCAACCATCATTTACTACGGCCTTAAAGCAATTCACCCTTCTATCTTTTTGCTCGCAACCATGATCATCTGTTCATTGACTGCGCTAGCGACTGGCACCTCTTGGGGCGCTGCTGGTACTGCTGGTATTGCGATGATGGGTATTGGCCAAGGCCTTGGCGTTCCTGCACCAATTACAGCTGGTGCGGTGCTTTCAGGTTGTTACTTTGGTGACAAAATGTCGCCTCTATCGGATTCCGTCATCCTTGCTTCATCTATGTCTAACGTTGAAGTAATGGAACATATTAAAGGCATGCTGCCGATCGCACTCATTAGCTACATTATTACAGGCATTATGTTTACTGCATTTGGTTTCCACTACGCAGGTCAAGTTGACATGAGCCAGGTAGACTCTGTAATTAAAGCGATGGAGCAGCAATTCTACATCACGCCTTACTCATTTGTTCCTGTGATCATCGTATTGTCACTTCTAGCAATGCGTATGCCTTCATTCCCAGTGATCAGTTTTGGTTCTCTGCTCGGTATTATTTGGGCAGTAATGATTCAAGATGTGGACTTCCTAACCGCGTTCAACACCGCTTGGGCTCCGTTTGCGATTTCTTCAGGCGTAGATTTCATTGACTCCATTCTTAACCGTGGCGGCATGTCTTCAATGCTTGGCTCGGTAGCAGTTATCGTATTCGGCCTTGGTTTTGGTGGTCTACTAGATAAAGTGGGTGTGTTAGAAACTATCGCTAAGCTGTTTGAAAAACGCGTTCAAAGTGCAGGTTCACTGGCAACAAGTACAATCGGTACAGCCTTTATGGGGAACGTATTTGGTTCAGCGATGTACGTTTCACTTATCCTGACACCAAAAATCTGTGCGAAGAACTACGATCGCCTAGGCTACAAACGTAAGAACTTGTCTCGTAACGCAGAGTTCGGCGGCACATTAACATCTGGTATGGTTCCATGGAGTGACAATGGTATCTACATGGCAAGTATTCTGGGTGTTGCGACACTATCTTACGCACCGTTCATGTGGCTAAGCTTTGTATGTATCATCGTGACTATCATCAGCTCCTACATGGGTTGGTTTGTTGATAAATGCGAACCAACAGCGGAAGCAGTTGAACAAGCAGAAGGTGAACTGAAGCAGCAAACCGCTTGAGTTCGCATAGATAGGAAGAATCTCTCTTCCGAGTGAAAGACAAAGAAAAAGAGCGCATTAGCGCTCTTTTTTATATCTCAACCAAACGTTAACTTTGTTTGACTTGCGTTTTCACTGCTGCACGCTTACCAAACCAATAGCCCAAGCCAAGTGGTGCAAAGAATATAACGGCAATGAACAAGATGAAGTAGATAATGGTACTTTTAACGAGCTCAATCAGCTTGGTCATCGCTAAACTGACCACTTCCTGCGAGACTCGGTCCATATCTTGAGCAAACTTCTCACGCTCATGGGTAATGATCTGCGCGATTTCTTGGCGCTCTCTGGCTACCATCAGCTCTAAAGCTTGGCGCTCCTCACCCAATTGAGATAAACGCGCTTGCGTTTTTTGGTCAATATCGTCAACCAAAGGTTGTAACTCTACCGCCATTTGCTCTGCCAAATAGCGCATGTACTCTGGATTGTTATCAATAAAGTCCTTCATCGAATCTGCCGTAACTTGTAAGCTATTTAGCGCAGCATTAACTTTTTCGATGCTAGCAGAGCTATTTAATGCTAATAACTGCGCCTTCCAAGTCATAATTTTTGGGGTCTGTTCTGATACAAGGCTTAGACGATCCGAGACATCACCTAATGCTTCTGGCATTGTACCTAGCGTAGTCACTGCCTCTTCCTCGCTAATTTGATTCGCATCTAACCACCCACGGTAAGCTGGCGTCCTGATCATACTTAAGTCCGCGAATGGATGTTGCTTAACGAACTCTGCAACAAACGCTTGTGTCTTGATGTACGCCTCTTGTTTCAACAGAGATTGAGCCAGTTTATCCACCTCTTTCGCTAAGTGAGCAGAAACTAACTTTGCCTCCTCTGTCGCAAATAGTTCATTACCAGGGCCAGTCGTAAAGAATTGATCCATCTGTAGCGTAAAAGTCCAAGTATCAATCAGTGCTGCCATTGGCGAGACTTGGTATGCTGCTGCTTGAAGACCTTCTTCAGCATTTATCTTCCAAAGCAAAATATAAGATTGATGGACTTTATCATGCGGCTCATATTGATCGTGCAATGCATCAGCAGCTTGCTCTACCTGAGCAAAAAACTGTTGCGCATACTCACGAGTCAGGAGACGCATATTAAGCTCTTGTTTGGTAAGAGGGACGGTTTGACTCTCGATTTTCACTTCTAACAGGGAGCACCCTGAAAGCATCACAACCAACCCTATCAACATCATTGAAGACAATCGACGAACGGACATGAAAGTACCTTTAACAAATTGTATGGAACAGGAATAAAGCGAACTAAGTCATATAGTTCGGGCCTTTAATACCCCAACTCTGATGATTGTAAGTCAGAGCAATATCAATCTGTTAGCGCTTCTTGTATCTTTTCACTATTGAGAACGTGGTTAGCGAAAAGTATGGTTTGCTTTAGGACATCATCTAAACGTGTCAGTTTCTCTTCCGGCACTTTTTGCCCTTGTTTAATCAACAGTTCAATATCACCCGAAATGCAGTGCAATGGCATTGCCCCTAAACTTCCCGAGACCCCTTTAAGACTATGAGCCGCTCTTTGCGCTTGCTCTTTATCCTCTTCTAATAGCCGATACATTTTTGAACCATCGCCAGAGTGATCCTGAATAAAGACTTCAAGTAACATTCGCACCGCGCTTTCATCTCCCGATAGCGAGTCCAGCATCTTATTGATATCTATATACGGCTCACGTTCCACGACTTCCACTTGCGATGTGTTCGGCTCATTAGGGCTCTGTTCGTTAACTTGGCTGCTTTGAGAGATTTCGGACTGAGCAGAGAAAACAACGTAAGACCCACCAACTTGCTCAGACTCTTTATCCTCTGCTCTTGATGGTATTAGCGGCTGAACGGTTCTTTGGGAGAAAAGCCCCCATGAAATAAGAGAAAGAAATAAACCACTGATTACTGACAACCAAGTAACAAAGGTCATCAACTTTTGTTCCAACTGGTCATTTATCGAAGTTAACTGGTTCGGGAAATCAGGATTAAGCAGTTGATTAACTAGATAGCTGCCTTGCGCCTTGGCAGATAGCGCGCTTGAAGTCTGGGCAAGTTGACGCTGAAAAGCACTTCGCTCTTGAGGAGAAAGCGTGTCCGACTCGATAAAAAGTCGGTCTAAATCACGATAAGTATCGCTATTCGTTGCTGAGTCACTAAAAATAGACTCCAAAACAAGTGCGCCTAAGCGATAGTACATTGATTGAATTTGCTCAGAGTTTTCAGCTCGGGCACGGCTCCTTCGCAACTGCTCGGCTAATGAGACTAGCTCACTGTCACTTCCTACAAAGGCTCGAGCACTTTCTAAAAATCGATCGGTCGCATAAAGCAATTGAGTAATATCTGGTGTGATTTTTCCTTCGGAAAACTCACTTTCAAGCTGTAAGCGAACTGCATAGGCTAACTGAAGTTTTAGTGAAACTTGGTCGACGTGCTTAACACGATAAGGCAGATCGAAGTTAAAAAAATGTCTGACTTCTTCGACTTTGCTTCCTAGCTCATTCACTGTTGAAATGGTTTGAATCGTTTGTTTGGCTTGCAACCAAATCCCTAGCGCTAAAACACACCATAAAACGAACCAGAACCAAACAAACCGCCTCATTCCTTCTTTTAGCTTCAGCAACACTCGCCCCTCGCATATCTCCATTAATTACAAGCATATACTATGGATGTTTCTTATTCACATAAAAAAAGAGAGCCATTGGCTCTCTTAATTTGACGATATGGTTTTAGTTGCGACTCAACTGATCTTTTAGATTTGGTGGCGTACCTTTAATCGTTAAGGTATCCGTCTCTGGGTCATAAAAAATACGCTCGCCAAGCAATAGGCTATCAAAGCTAATATTCAAGCCACCGCCAGCGCCAACAAATTTAGTCAGTTTGCGAACCGTCGCACGGTCACCTGGGAAAGATTCTTCAAGTTCGTACCCTTGCTCTTTGGTGAAATCCATAAAGCTTGTGCCATCTTGGCTTGGAGGAAGCTCTCCAGAAAGCTCTGAGATTTGAACCTCATCACCGGATTTAATTTGCTCATTGCAGTAATCGTAAACTTGTTTCTTGTACTCGTTCACTTCTTGCTTTTCTAGCTTCGAGTCAGCACAAAAATCATCCACTGCCTGCATCAACACTAAGTTTTGTTGTTTAGTATCTAAGCCGATGTCCGCTTGCAGGAAATCTAGGAAGAAATCCGCCACTTTACGGCCGACGCGTCCCTTGATGTATTGCAAGTAACGATTAGATTCCTTGTCAGTGTCGTAGCTCGACAAGTCAATGCGGGCCGCAATATCCATTTTGGTGATATCTAGGTAATCCGTCGCACTGATGTCCAAACCTTCGGTCACTTTTAAACTTTGGTTCATTGGTAAGATACCGATGAACAAGTAGTCCGTTGCTAAACTCTGATACTCAGCGAAAACCAAAATACCTTCATCCGCAAATGGGTACTTAATCAACTCTTCTTTCAAGCGATTTGCACTAATTTGTGAGAAGTCGTAAAAATCTCGCTCTCCTTTGCGCATTTCTTGAAGCCAAAATTGAAATTCGCTGTCTGACTGGAAAGAGCCAAAACCTTTACCAGCTTTAGAATGGAATACTCGGTGAAGCTCAGCGACTAAGTTTTCAGTAGATGCATCGTTCTCTAATGATGCTGGACGAAAGTTTACAACTAGCTCGTCCTGATCGTTTTTGCACAGTTGATGCAGAATAACGTTTGAAAGATGAAGGCTCATAGTGATTTTATCTTGCTACAAGGTTTTAGTTGATGGGCATTGTAGGTTATCATAAGCCGCTTTTACTATCATTATTAGAGTCTTTATGCCGATTACATCTAAATATACTGACGAGCAAGTAGAGAAAATTCTTGCTGAAGTAGCAACAGTTCTTGAAAAACACGCTGCTTCTCCTGAGTTGACGCTAATGATTGCCGGAAATATCGCAACCAATGTCTTAAATCAACGTGTTGCTGCTTCACAACGCAAAGCGATTGCTGAAAAATTTGCTCAGGCGCTGATGTCTTCTTTAGAAACACCAAAAACACACTAATAACGGACAATAGAACACATACATGGTAGACAGCGGAAACTCATACGGCGAACGTGTATCTCGACTGGTTGGTTGGGGTCACTGGTTTGCATTCTTCAATATCGTTGCATCGATGTTGATAGGCACACGCTACATTGTTCAGTCTCCTTGGCCCGAGACGTTACTTGGTCAGTTTTATCTGGCGGTTTCTTGGGTTGGTCACTTTGGCTTTCTAGTTTTCGCGCTTTACTTGCTCGTTCTATTCCCGTTAACGTTTATCCTGCCATCGCGGAAATTGTTCCGTTTGGTGGCAGTGATTTTCGCGACCGTTGGGCAAACCATATTATTGATTGATACCCAAGCGTATCAGTCGATCAATTTGCACTTAACTCCTGTCGTTTGGGAGTTACTATTCAGCGAAGATAAAAGTGCGCTCAGCACTGATCTACAACATCTGTTTGTTGTAATGCCGCTGATCTTCCTTATTCAGCTCGCTCTATCCGAATGGGTATGGCGAAAACAGCGCAAACTATCTCATAAGCACGTAGGACGTCCTCTAGCAGCTGTATTTTTCCTCAGCTTTATGACCAGCCATTTGGTTTATATTTGGGCAGATGCATACTTCTACAATCCAATTACCAGTCAGCGTTCAAACTTCCCATTGTCTTATCCGATGACGGCGAAGAGCTTTATGGAAAAACATGGTCTACTTGACCGTGAGGAATACCTAAAACGCTTAGCGGAAAATGAAGGCAACGTAGAGTTAGTCAATTACCCTCTAGAAAAGCTAGAGTTTAACCGTCGAGTCAATAAGCTCAACGTGTTGATGATCAGCGTAAATAACCTGCGTGCAGACGCGCTGAATCCAGAAGAGATGCCTAACCTCTATGAGTTTGCCGAAAACAATCAGAACTTCCGTAATCATTACAGTTCAAGTAATGATACTTACGGGGCTTTTGGTTTGTTCTACGGCTTACCAACCAGTTACGCCTCAAGCATCAAGGCGCAAGGTGCTTCGCCAGTGTTACTCGATGTACTGAAAGATCAGGGTTACAACTTCGGCCTATTCAGTGGCAGCGGGTTTGAAGATGATCTCTACTCAGAGATTATTTTCCGCGACTTAAAACTAGCGGAAGACCTCGATGGCACACAAGCTCATACCGATAAGCAATCTATCGCGAACTGGAATACATGGTTAACAGAGAAAGCGAGTCAACCATGGTTTAGTTACATCGAAGTCACCACCGTTGATAATTTTGAATCGATCCCTTCAAATAATGACGAAGAAATGTCCGCAAGTGATCGCTTCAAAAAAGCTTATGAATATGCGGTGAAATCAGCGGATAAAACCGTCGCTAGTATTATTGATGAGCTTGAAAAAAATGGACTATTAACAAACACCATCGTGATTATCACTTCTAATCACGGTAGTGAGTTTAACGAAACCAATACGAACAGCTGGGGCGCAAACAGCAACTACAGCCGTTATCAGTTACAAGTTCCTATGGTCATCCAATGGCCAGGAATGTTGGCTGGTGAATTTAATCACAGCACAAGCCACTTGGACCTTTCGGTCACGTTGTTGCAGGATATGCTCGGTGTATCTTCCAACCCATATGATTACAGTAGTGGTCGTAACCTATTTGACGAAAGTCGTCGCCGTTGGATCCTAGCGGGTGACACTCGTGAGCTTGCCTTAATTACTAGCTCACAAACCACAGTGATCGATAAGTTTGGCAACTACAAGTTGTATGACAAAAATTACAAACGACTTCGAGATGATGCACCGAAGTTGCCAGTTTTGATGCAAGGTTTAACTGAGTTACAGCGTTTTTATTCTAAAAACGATTAATACCTAGCAATCCATATACTATTCAAACTCCCCTTTTTGGGGAGTTTTTGTTTATTTAAACAACACAAACCACAAATTTGCGCAGTAAACATCCAATCAGTTCAACTAGGGGTTTACAACATTTTCAAAGCCTTATATTATGCGCCTCAACAACGGAGAGATGGCTGAGTGGTTGAAAGCACCGGTCTTGAAAACCGGCATACGTTAATAGCGTATCTAGGGTTCAAATCCCTATCTCTCCGCCACATTTAGAAAAAGCCCGCTAAGAAATTAGCGGGCTTTTTCGTATATCCAGATTTGAAAAGATTTGTACAAATCCCTCCTTGAATACAAGCCAAGCAATCGCCACATTCAGAAAGAACCCATTAGAAAATTAGCGCCCTTTTCGTTCCAGTGTCCCGTTATGAATCAGGTTGATACTCACGTCTAGTTGTATTTACTTACCAACAAAAACTTCTTTAGCGGCATTAATGAGCTGTAAATGGATTGGGACGAGGTCTGAATGATTCGTTCGATATCCACCTCCGACGACAGCTGCGACAGGGATACCTCGCGATTTCATTGTTTGCATTAAAAATCTATCACGCTCTAAAATCCCTTGCGTCGACACATCAAAATATCCAAGCTCATCGTCTTGATGTATATCAACACCAGCATCGTAGATAACCAAATCAGGACGATGAAGATTAAGCGCCATATCGACCACTTCCTTAAACGCTATTAAAAAACCCTCATCACCTGTTCCTCGCACCAAAGGCACATCTAGATCAGACTGAGGCTTTCTAGCCGGGAAGTTTTTGTCACAGTGGAAAGAAAGCGTGATGATATCTGGCTCATCGTGACACAAAGTTGCTGTTCCATCCCCATGGTGAACATCACTATCAATGATCAATACTTTATCGACATGCTCGACTTCGAGCGCTTGCCTGGCCGCGATCACTAAGTCATTAAATAAACAAAAACCACTGCCAAACTCTTTGTGTGCGTGGTGATACCCGCCACTCAAATGAATGGCCACACCATACTCAAGTGCTTTATTTGCGGTCAAAGCCGTGCCCGCCGCTGAAGTTAGCGTTCTGGTAATGAGAGACTCACTCCAAGGAAAACCTATTCGGCGCATTTTCGCAGCTGGCATGTTTCCATTCACTAGCAAGTCGACGTATTCCTGGTCATGAACACGTTTTACTTCCTCAACAGTTAATGCTTCTGGCTGGAAAAACTGCACGTGTTCTTTCCAGTTATCTTTCTCCATATGTACCAATACCGATTCATAGAGGTACTGGTACTTCATAATTGGGTAACGATGCCCCTCTGGCAACTCAAGTTGAGAATAAATCGGGTGGTAGATAAATGGCAGCATGAGAAATTCTTAATAACAATGGTAACGAAATAGTATCAACTTCAAGGGTTGAATAAAATGCAATTTAATTGATAATGATTTTCAATATCAATTAAATTTAATATACATATGAATTCTACTTTCTTTGCTATTCTCGGCGCACTGTTTGGCTCTCTTTGTGCTCTGTCCCTATTTTCATCTTTCGTTGTTGGTGCGTGGTGGCTGGTTGATTTCATTGCGCTTAGCTAACACAATGACTTTCAACTGAAATCAAAAAAATATAGGTGTTTGTATGAGTCAAACCGTCTTTATTACCGGAGCAAATCGCGGCATTGGCCTTAGCTTAACTGAGCTGTACCTGAAGCAAGGCCATCAAGTACACGCTACTAGCCGTTCCTTAGAGAACAGTTCTGAACTACAAACTCTAGCCTCACATTACAGCAATCTAGTTTTGCACGAACTGGATGTTACTCACTACGAACAAGTCGCTCTGCTTGCAGATAAGCTCCCCGCCATCGACTTACTCATTAACAATGCGGGATATTACGGCCCCAAGGGATATGGCTTTGGAAACACTGACGTAGAAGAATGGCGTAAAGTCTTCGAAGTAAACACCATTGCACCGTTAAAACTGGTTGAGCACTGTTACCCTCGCTTACAACAAGGCAAGATGAAAAAGATTGCTTGTATCTCATCAAAAGTGGGGAGCATGACGGAAAATACGTCCGGTGGCGGTTATATTTATCGTTCATCGAAAGCGGCGCTAAACTCGGTTGTTAAAAGCTTGAGCAATGATTTAACACCTGAAGGATTTACCGTTTTAGCGCTTCATCCTGGTTGGGTAAAAACGGCAATGGGCGGGCCAAATGCATTGATCGATACGCAAACCTCCGCGCAGGGCCTAGCGAACGTGATAGAGCTGAGTACACCGCAACTTTCAGGTCGATTTATTAACTACGATGGTACTGAGCTGCCTTGGTAGAGGCGTTAAGAAACAACCATCAATAAACCAAATAACACCTAAGCTAGGCTTCATAATCGTGACTTGGTTGGCAAACATAATGTTCACCGGTGATCCACCAGCATAATTCGCGCAATCTAACTTGAATTTATCTACATCCAATCCAGACTTAGGAAAAAGTAGAACAAATAAGGAGAAAGCACGATGGCAGCAGATAGGGATTTGGTTAATTTTAGCGAAGAGCACGAACTAAATTACTGCTTGAGAAGTGCTGGTAAACGCCAAACTCAAGCGAATCGAGATACATTAGTTGACTTGGGCAACCAGGTGAAAGAGGTACTGGACAAACGCGTGTTAACTCAAGGTGAAGTAAGAGGCGCGATCCAAAACCACGGTGATCTGTTCGAGTAATCTATTTTCAAGCATGCGCGGAGTTTAATTACGCCGCGCTTGTCCTATGCCCGCTTACCTTTGGCTGCACCAGATTTAGTTGCGCCACCACTCTTTGAATAACTACGCTTTTTACGTTTAAACGCAGGACGTTCCACTTTGGGTAGATGACGCAATGAATCAGGGATCGGCCCTGCTTTTACTTGTGCCATCAAGCCATCAATGCGTTGCTCTAGTGCTTGCATAAACGGCTGATATGCCTGATTTCTCTCTGCCATACCTTGTAACTGGTGCTCCCAATGAGCCGTCATATCTGGGTACGTTGAATCCTGTGGCAAGGCATGAATGAGACCTCTTCCCGCAGGAGAGCTGAGAATTGATTTACCTTGACGCTTGAGCAGTTGGCGTTTGAACAGCGTGTCCAAAATACCAGCACGAGTCGCTTCCGTACCTAGCCCATCAGTATCACGAAGGATTTTTTTCAGTTCTTTATCCGCAACGTAACGGGCGATCCCGGTCATCGCTTGCAACAGCGATGCTTCGGTAAAGTGCTTTGGTGGCTCGGTTTTTCGGTCTTTTATTTCCCCTTCACGACAAGTTAACACGGTGCCTTCTGGTAACGGTGGTACGGCATCAATACCTTCATCTTCCTTGTCAGTTTTGCCCATTAGCGCTTTCCAACCCGGCGAAACTAACTGGCGACCTTTCGCGATAAACATACCACCAGCGATATCGAAAACCAATTTCGCTTCAGCGTAAACCGCCGCCGGATAAAACTGCATGAGATACTGGCGCGCAATCAATTGATACACCCTCATCTCATTGCCCGAAAGCGCATTCACATTAGCTTGTTTTGGTGTAGGGATAATCGCATGGTGCGCATCCACTTTTTTATCATTCCAAGCTTTGGACTTTAATGTTAAGTCTGCTCCCTGAACGGCACCTTGCAGCTCTTTTGCGTTATTCGCAATAGCTGTTGTCACCATCTCTGCTTGTGAGTAGTGTTCCATCGGTAAATAGCGACAATCTGAACGTGGATAAGTGATCAGCTTGTGCTTTTCATACAATGCCTGACAAGTATCTAGTACTTGTTGCGCACTCATACCATAGCGCTTCGCTGCATCGATCTGTAAAGCAGATAATGAATAAGGTAATGGTGCTGATTGCTTGGTTTGCTTTTGTTCCGACTCCGTCACTTTAGCGGGTTGATTTGCAATACGGTTTGCAACGTTTTCCACTAACTTACGGTTTAACACTCGCCCTTCTTCATCCTGCCAAGGCTTGCATGCCTCACTTGGCTTCCAACGAGCACGAATATCAAAAGTACCATTGGCATCTTGATACGGAATCAGAGCATGTAGGGTAAAATAGTCCTTCGGGACAAAGTTTTCGATTTCCTCATCACGACGCACCACTAAGCCAAGAACTGGCGTTTGCACTCGCCCTACCGAGAGAACACCTTGATACCCTGCTTTTTGACCAAGTAAGGTATAAGCACGAGACATGTTCATACCATACAGCCAATCAGCCCGAGAGCGGGCCAATGCAGAAACTGAAAGTGGGATAAACTCGCGATTACTGCGCATAGAACTGAGTGCGCGTTTAACCGCAGGTAAGTTCAAGTCGGAAATCAGCAAACGCTGTGTGGATTCCTTCTTGGTTTTAGATAACTTGCAATAGTCGAGAACTTCATCAACTAACAGCTGCCCCTCTCGGTCTGGGTCTCCTGCATGAATGACTTCGTTAGCTTCTTTGAGCAATTTACGAATAACTGTTAATTGCTTACTTGCGCTTTTCCTCGGTCTGAGCTGCCATTGCTGCGGAACAATTGGTAAATCTGCCATATTCCACTTTTTATAACGCTCATCGTAAGCGTCAGGTTCGACTTGTTCGAGCAAATGGCCGATACACCAAGTAACGATATCCCCGTTCCCACAGCGGATGAATCCTTGATCTTTCTTTTGAGGGTTTGGCAGTGCAGCGGCAATCGCACGGCCTAAGCTTGGTTTTTCAGCAATAAACAGACGAGACATAACGTTTTGGAAATAAATATAATTAGGGCCACATTAACGAATGTAGCCCTAGTAAATCAAGAAAAACTGTATAAATAAACAGTCAATTTACCTAGATGCTCAGTTATAGAAACTCAACAAACTGAGAAAGGTCACGCTCAGGAACTTTCATCGGTGTGCAACCAGGCGTACCTAGGTACAAGAAACCAACAATCTCATCGTCGCCTTCTAAACCAAACGCTTGATGAACTTCGGGATGGAACATCCACTTACCTGAGCGCCAAAATCCTTGAAAGCCTTGCGCTACCGCTGCCATCTGCATGGATTGTACGGCACATCCCGCAGATAAGTGTTGCTCTAGTGCAGGCACTTTCTCATGTTCCGTTACTTTAGCAATCACCGTGATCACCATTGGCGCACGAAATGGCGCATTTTTCACCTTTTCGACCACCGCTTCATCACTATTTTCAGCTTCTGCCGCTTTTACCAAGATATCTGACAGTTTTTTCAAACCATCGCCCTGTGCGATAACGAAACGCCAAGGGGTTAATCCCGCATGGTCAGGCGCACGAAGGCCTGCACGAATGATGTTCTCAAGCGCTTTACCTTCTGGTGCAGGCGCAGATAACTTCGCGATAGATCGGCGATTGAGCAAAAGATCGAGAGCGTCCATGAAAGAATCCTTATCGAATATCGTTGTTATTTTGTTTACGCCACTTTAGCACAATCTGCTCCTGCGAATAACAACCGGTTTTCTGTGGGCTTGATAACGTGCTTCACTTAACATCAAACTGGATTTAATGTTAATTTATTCGCGAAATGAATAAGTTGAACATAGGCAGGTTGATGAACAAGGATAAACAAAACAGCATTTACGAAAAGATCGTTAATGACGAAGATGCCCGCGCCTGTAAGGCGATTCCTGAATCAGCTTGTCATCAAGTTCCCGGCAACTTTCTTAAAATCATTCTTGCTCAGTTTTTAACGAAGGTCGGCGATGCGTTAATCAACCCCAAAGTCACGTTGCCGTGGATACTACAAAGTCTCGGGGCACCGGTTTACTTAATTGGTTGGCTCGTTCCTATTCGTGAATCAGGTTCCCTTATCCCACAACTTAGCATCGCGCACTACATCCGACGCATTCCAGTAAGAAAATGGGTCTGGGTAATTGGCAGCATCTTGCAGGCTCTTTCCATATTTGCAATCGGAGTGGTCGCATTAACTCTGACAGGAGCTGCTGCGGGTTATGGTGTAATTGCATGTCTTGTGATCTTCAGCCTCTCACGCGGTTTAAATTCCGTCGCATCAAAAGATGTGTTGGGCAAAACCATCCCTAAAAACCAACGAGGTCAAGTCAACGGCTGGTCTTCAAGCGCTGCTGGCCTTGTTACACTACTTTTCGCTAGCCTTCTGGCACTAGCCTGGTTATGGGATGTAGAGCCGACAGAGCGCTTTTACAGTCTGAGTTTAGGGTTAGCGGGTGCCATATGGCTTATTGCGGCATTAGTTTATGCACGAATTAATGAGTATGCCGGTGAGGTAGACGGTGGTCGAAATGGCGTCCTTGAGGCATTTAAACAACTCGCGTTACTTAAAACAGACGTGACCTTTCGTCGATTCGTTATCACGCGGACACTATTTTTATGTTCTGCGCTGAGTGCACCGTACTACGTTGTGCTGGCACAGCAACCTCTCGGTGGACAGCTCTGGGTTCTAGCTCTCTTTATGTTTGCGAGTGGCTTGGCCTCCTTTGTGTCAGGTCCTTTCTGGGGAAGAATGTCCGATCGATCTAGCCGCAGTGTTATGGTCATCGGCGCAACGATGAGCGCGCTACTTGGCGTTGTTTTATTTGTTTACGATACGTGGGTCACCGCTAGCCAAAGCTTCCTATTCGTGATTCCTCTGCTCTACTTTTGTGTGTGTATTGCCCACGACGGAATACGAGTCGGACGAAAAACCTACTTAGTTGATATCGCAGAAGGTGACAAGCGGACAAGCTATGTAGCCGTGAGTAACACGGTGGTTGGAATAATGCTGCTTCTAATGAGTTCTCTTGGTGTTATGTCGAACTTTTTGAGCCTTTCAGCAGTGGTGTTAGTGTTCTCTTTTATTACTTTTGCTGGCGTGGTAATGGCCAAACAACTGCCAGAAATCAGTGACTAGTTCTATACAAAAAAGCTGCGCTCAAAGCGCAGCTTTCATAGTAAACACACCTTGAAAGACTAGAGTTTTACCGCCAATTTAACACCTTGACGAATCGCACGCACAGCATCAAGTTCACCCGCATGGTCAGCTCCGCCAATGATATGAATCTTCTCTCCAAGTTCAGACCATTTATCTTCAAATGGACGAACAGACTCTTGCCCCGCACAAATAACGACTTTGTCCGCGTTCAATAATTGTTCTTTTCCATCTACATGAATGTGCAAACCTTGATCATCAATTTTATCGTAAGACACGCCACCGACTAAATGTACGCCCCGTTTTTCAAGGGTACGTTTATGGATCCAACCTGTCGTTTTACCCGGACCTTTACCTACACGACCTTTACGACGCTGAAGTATCCAGACTTCTTTATCGCTGACCGCATCAGGGTAAGGGTATAAACCACCAGGTTGAGACATCTCTTTGTCGATTCCCCATTCATGCAACCAGTCATCCAACGTTTGTCCAATTGGCTCTGTGAGCATGGTCGCGACATCTACGCCAATACCACCAGCACCAACGATAGCCACTTTCTCACCGACTGGCGTTTTGTCTCGAATGAGTGTTTGATAGTCGACGACTTTCTCTGGGTTATCAATTCCATCAATATTGACTTTACGTGGCTCAACACCCGATGCCATCACTATCTCATCGTATTCTGTGAGTAAGTCATAGTTCGCTTCCGTCGATAAGTGCAGATTCACGCCTGTTTCATCAATACGGTTAGCGAAATATCGTATCGTCTCTCGAAACTCTTCCTTACCAGGGATCTGCATCGCAAGACGGAACTGACCACCGATGCGGTCGTTCTTTTCGAACAAATCAACCTTATGGCCACGTTCAGCCAGTGTAGTCGCACAAGCCAAGCCCGCAGGGCCTGCACCGACAACGGCAATGTTTTTCTTCTTAAAGGCTGGTTCAACAACAATTTCGGTTTCATAGCACGCTAGAGGGTTCACTAAGCAACTGGCGCGCTTACCTTTAAACACGTTATCTAGACACGCCTGATTACAGCCAATACACGTATTGATAAGCTGCGCTTTTTCCTGTTCGGCTTTAGCAACAAAGTAAGGATCAGCCAAGAATGGGCGCGCCATCGAAACCATATCGGCATGCCCAGAAGATAGAATACGTTCTGCTTCGTCTGGCGTATTTATTCGGTTACAAGTGATGATAGGAACCGAAACGTGAGGCTTAACTTTTTCCGTAACCCACGTAAACGCACCGCGTGGTACTTGAGTCGCAATGGTAGGAACTCGAGCCTCGTGCCAACCGATACCCGTATTGATAATCGTGACGCCAGCCTCTTCAAGCGCTTTCGCCAATTCGATAACGTCTTCAAATGTGCTGCCCTGCTCGACAAGATCCAGCATAGAGAGACGGAAAATGATGATGAACTTGTCACCCACCGCCTTACGAACCGCTTTGACAATTTCTAGCGGAAAACGCATACGTTTTTTGTAACTGCCACCCCATTCGTCGTAACGCATGTTCGTGCGCTTACATAAGAATTGGTTTATCAGGTAACCTTCCGAGCCCATTAACTCGACGCCATCATAACCAGCAAGCTGGGCTAACTCAGCGCTGTTCGCAAAGGCATCAATGGTTTTCTTAATCTGGCGGTCGCTCATTTCACTCGGAGCAAACTTTGCAATTGGCGCTTTAATGCCAGACGCACTTTGCGAGAATGGATGCATGGCATAACGCCCAGCATGGAGAATTTGTAGGGCAATTTTGCCACCGTGCTTGTGCACCGCTTCTGTCACAACTTTGTGGGCCTTGGCATGCTTTGGCTTGCTGAACTCAGCACTCAACGGGTGCAAACGACCGCGTAAGTTAGGAGAAAAACCTCCGGTTACAATCAGTCCAACACCGCCTTTCACGCGTTCTTCATAGAAAGCGGCGAGCTTCTGTAATCCTTCTTTGTGCTCTTCTAAGCCCGTGTGCATTGATCCCATCAGGACTCGGTTTCGTAATTGTGTAAAACCGAGATCCAGTGGCTTTAATAGGTTTGGGTACATGGCAGACATCACTTAACATCCATTGTTATTATCATGGTCTGACCAGATTAAGCCCGCTCAACCAAAAAATCAAACAAGCGTTTACATTTTTGTAACACCGATCAATCTCGCGTGAAAATATGCCAATTATTGAGTGGTCGTGATAAGCTAAAAAAATGTTATCTTTTGAGATCTTAGAGATAAGAACCCATACTTTGTTAGACTCGGCGTAACTATCTCGTTATGGAGACAAGATGAAAAAACTCTTCAAATTTATTGGTTTGATATTTAAAGGGATATGGAAGAGCATCACCTTTATCAGACTTGCACTGGCAAACCTGATCTTCTTGCTGATGATTGCCGTTTTCTACTTTGCTTTTACTTATACCGGAGACGGTCAACCCGTCGTCGAAAAAGAGTCGGCATTGGTGATGAATCTTTCAGGTCCGATTGTCGAACAAAGACGCTATGTAAATCCAATGGACTCTTTTGCTGGTTCCCTTTTGGGCAATGAGTTACCGAAAGAAAACGTCCTTTTCGATATCGTTGATACTATTCGCTATGCGAAAGACGATCCTAAAGTGTCTGGATTAGTGCTAGCACTGCGAGACATGCCAGAAACAAATCTCACGAAATTACGTTACATCGCGAAAGCGTTGAACGAATTTAAAGCGTCAGGTAAACCCGTTTACGCCGTAGGTGATTTCTACAACCAAAGCCAATATTACTTGGCAAGTTACGCTGATAAAGTTTACCTTGCACCTGATGGCGGCGTATTGATTAAAGGTTACAGTGCATATTCAATGTACTACAAAACGTTATTGGAAAAGCTTGATGTTTCTACTCATGTTTTTCGCGTAGGTACTTATAAATCCGCTATCGAACCGTTTATTCGTGATGACATGTCCGATGCCGCGAAAGAGTCTGCAACACGCTGGGTTACTCAGTTGTGGAGTGCTTTTGTTGATGACGTAACCACAAACAGAAATATTGATGCGAAAGTGCTTAACCCAACCATGGATGAGCTGATTGACGAAATGAAGTCAGTGGATGGTGATCTTGCTCAGCTCGTGGTTAAAATGGGCTTGGTCGATGAACTCGCGACACGCCAAGACATTCGCACTCTATTTGCCAAACAGTTTGGTAGTGACGGCAAAGACAGCTACAACGCGATTGGTTACTACGACTACCTTGCAACGATTCGTCCTGATTACACACTACCTCAGCACGATATCGCCGTTGTTCTAGCAAGTGGCGCGATTATGGATGGTCAACAACCTCGTGGTACTGTCGGAGGTGACACCGTCGCAAGCTTGTTGCGTCAAGCACGCAATGATGAAAAGGTGAAAGCGGTCGTGTTGCGAGTAGATAGCCCTGGGGGTAGTGCCTTTGCCTCTGAAGTGATTCGCAACGAAGTAGAAGCACTGAAACAAGCAGGCAAGCCAGTTGTTGTATCCATGTCGAGTTTAGCCGCTTCTGGTGGTTATTGGATTTCAATGAGCGCAGACAAGATCGTTGCTCAGCCAACAACACTGACGGGTTCCATTGGTATCTTTAGCGTCATCACCACGTTTGAAAAAGGCTTTAGTAAGTTAGGCATTAATACTGATGGCGTTGGCACATCGCCGTTCTCTGGTGACGGCATTACCACTGGCCTCTCTGACGGCGCGTCTCAAGTATTCCAATTAGGTATCGAGCACGGTTATAAGCGCTTTATTTCATTGGTTGGCGAGAATCGCGATATGTCTCTAGAGGAAGTCGACAACGTCGCTCAAGGTCGAGTTTGGACTGGACAAGACGCCCTATCCTTTGGTCTTGTTGACCAAATGGGTGACTTTGATGATGCCGTAGAACTAGCGGCGAAACTGGCGAATGTGACTGATTACGGCATTTACTGGGTAGAAGAACCGCTTTCTCCCACTGAACTATTTTTACAAGAGTTCATGAAACAGGTGAAAGTCTCTCTAGGTATTGATGCAACCAGCTTGCTACCAAAAAGTCTTCAACCCGTAGCTCAACAGTTCGAACAAGACGCAAGCTTGCTACAAAGCTTTAACGATCCTAAAGGTCAATACGCATTTTGTTTGAACTGCCAAGTGCAGTAGCTTTTTCATTAATATTACAAAGGGTATCTCTACTTGAGGTGCCCTTTTTATTACGCTCAACATCTCCTCAGATGACTTTCTGATGCTGTGCGCATAGCCTCGCATCTCAAGGTTATTTAGGTATATAATCCCCGCCTCTGTTCCCCTACATGAAAGAAAAAACGATGACTAGAAAACACATCTACATCGCTTACACCGGTGGCACCATCGGAATGCAAAAATCGGATCACGGCTATGTTCCTGTTGCTGGCTTTATGGAAAAGCAACTAGCAAGCATGCCAGAGTTTCACCGTCCTGAAATGCCGGATTACACTATCCACGAATACGATCCTCTGATTGACTCATCAGATATGACGCCTGCCGACTGGCAGCAGATTGCGGATGATATTCGTGACAACTATGACAAATACGATGGTTTCGTCATCCTACATGGTACTGACACCATGGCATACACAGCATCTGCATTGTCTTTCATGCTTGAAAACCTTGGTAAGCCAGTGATTGTAACGGGTTCACAAATCCCTCTTGCGGAGCTGCGTTCTGACGGCCAAGCAAACCTATTAAACGCGCTACATATTGCGGCAAACTACCCGATCAACGAAGTGACTTTGTTCTTCAATAATCAGTTGATGCGTGGTAACCGCAGCACAAAATCTCATGCGGACGGTTTTAATGCCTTTACTTCACCAAACCTTCCTCCACTACTGGAAGCCGGGATCAATATTCAAGTAAGCAACAGCGTAACCGTTGGTGCACAACCAGAAGGTGAATTTAAGGTTCACAACATCACACCACAACCAATCGGTGTGATCACCATGTACCCAGGCATTTCACACGAAGTTATCCGAAACACGCTTCGTCAGCCCGTGAATGCGATGATTCTTCTGACTTTTGGTGTGGGCAACGCGCCTCAAAACCCTGAGCTGCTTGGTCACCTGAAAGAAGCCTCTGAGCGCGGCGTTATTGTCGTGAACCTAACTCAATGTTTGGCAGGTAAGGTGAATATGGGCGGCTACGCCACGGGTTGTGCACTGGCAGACTCTGGAGTTATCAGCGGCTTTGACATGACGCCAGAAGCGGCACTAGCAAAACTGCATTACCTTCTAAGCCAAAACCTTTCTTACGAAGAAGTGAAAGAGAGAATGCAGCAAGTACTGCGTGGTGAGATGAGCCTGTAAATTCAAGCTTACTACGATCTAAAAAGCCCAATCTCTATTGGGCTTTTTTCTTTTAAAGTCAAAGTGGTAAACGACACTCTGTAAAACTCAAACATTACACTTAATCAATGTTCGGATTGACACGAACAATGTCGCTCTCTTCTCCGCTAAATTGTTTTTTAAGTTCTTGCTTCGATTTAAAGCTGATTTCACCACCTGCCGCAACCGTCATATGCTGCGCATCAGTATTATGTTTTGATTGATACAACATCACAGCTTGCATACACGAATCTCGCTGCTCTTTAGAAAGTGTTGTACCCTCAGGCCATCTTCCCGTTTCTACTGCATAGACTAAGCGATCATAAACTTCTGGAGTCATCGCTTGTAATAGTTGTTCTGCGTCCATAATGTACCTTCTTATTACATTCTATTTACAGAACATAACGGGTTAAGAAACTGAGTCAAGAATACGAAAATGAATTGGTGTAACGGATCACAAGCAAAACCATGAAAAGAACACACTGGTTACTTCTCAGCCTCACAAGTCTCGCACTAACGGGCTGTTTCGAAGGTAACGTGACAACCGAAGAGTTGTGCCAAAAAACACCAGAGCTGCGCTGCGAACAGCTCAATATGGATGACGGGCAATGTCGAGTTCCCAGAACAAACTTAGTATGGCATCGGTTTGAGCAACTGAAACATCCATCAGAAGCCAGTCAAATTATCGAATACGCTCTGGTCGCTGAATATAGGAAATGCTTAGAACTCGCCTCTCAGATCACACCTATTGATCAAAGTTCTCTCAAGAGACAGCGTTTTAACGCTTTGGTACACAGTATTGATGAGCTAGAACGCATCGTAAACGAGTTAAAAGGCTCAGAAGACCCCGCTACTTTGTATTTTTTGTGGTCTCAAACGGGTGACATCCAAGCTCGTCGCGCATTTTTACAAATGGAAGGCTCACCCAAGTTAAATACTGCTGAGATGCAATATGCATTAGCTACTTTCTATACTAATCGAGATGCCAAGAAAACGTTAATACTGCTGAATAAAGCGTTGTCTTTATCGGATGAAGACAACCTTAATCCGATCATTCTCAAATCAATGGCAAGCATTCATCAAGGGCTTGGAGAAAAAGAGCGCGCGTATCTGTGGGCAATGGTTGCAAAAAGATTCGACGTCCCGCTTGCTGATGAAAAGCAGCTCAAGCGTATGTTTAATTTTAGTCATGCAGAGCAATATCAGCAGCTAGATGAATTAGCTGAATCGGTGGCAAAAGCCATAGAGAGCGGGAACTACTCTCCAGCAATGATACCCAAAGAGATATAAACGAAAAAACTCCCGCAATTGGCGGGAGTTTTTCGTTGGGTCAAACTACACTCTGTTTTCTACTTACAACAAATCGTATTGAAAGGATAAAACACTATCGAGCACAATTTTGTCGTTATTGTTCTGATTTGTTGAAAATTAACGACACTGAATTAACACAAAAACGCTCACCCGTGGTCTGTGGGCCATCTTCAAAAACGTGCCCTAGATGGCTATCACATGCGGCACAACGAATCTCTGTACGTACCATTCCGTGACTCAGATCTTCTAAATAGCGCACCGCTTGATCATTGATGGGCGCATCAAAACTTGGCCAACCACAGCCAGAGTCATACTTGTTATCAGAGACAAAGAGAGGGGCATTGCAACAGGTACAAGCATAAACACCCGTCTCTTTATTATGCAGTAGTTTACCGCTGAAAGGCGGTTCTGTACCTTGCTCTCGGCAGACACGAAACTCTTCTTCAGAAAGTTGCTCACGCCACTGCTCATCTGACTTCGCCACTTTTTTCCCGTTTTGTTCCACGACTTTCTGCTCCTTCTTTACTGTTTTTGGTATTGACTTTTTTAGCAAAAAACTTGCTTCTCTTAACAGTTGTAGCACATACTTTCTCACCAGGACACCATGCGTAATTAATTTGATAAGAGCACTTATCTCACCAGTTATATTACGCCAACTGGACTACAGAAGAATCAGTTAAAAGTTTAAAAAACGAACATTTGCGAAGAATTGTTAAAAAAAGCGTCGCTTTTTTTTGACTTTAAACAAGTTAAGTCCGATTATCACTTGCAGATGTTTACTGGATTCTGTAATTTTACTACCAGTTATCTTTAATCAGAAATTAAGTTGTGGAGCAACTATAATGACTATCAAAGTAGGTATTAACGGTTTTGGCCGTATCGGTCGTTTCGTATTCCGTGCAGCGCAAGAGCGTGCTGACATCGAAGTTGTAGGTATCAACGACCTTATCGACGTAGATTACATGGCATACATGCTTAAGTACGACTCAACTCACGGCCGTTTCAACGGTACTGTTGAAGTTGAAGGCGGTAACCTAATCGTTAACGGTAAAACTGTACGTGTTACTGCAGAGCGCAACCCAGCGGACCTTAAGTGGGACGAAATCGGTGTTGACGTTGTTGCAGAAGCAACTGGTCTTTTCCTAACTGACGAGACTGCACGTAAGCACATCGAAGCTGGCGCGAAGAAAGTTGTTCTAACTGGTCCTTCAAAAGACGCTACTCCAATGTTCGTAATGGGCGTTAACCACGCTACTTACGCTGGTCAAGACATCGTTTCTAACGCTTCTTGTACTACTAACTGTCTAGCGCCTATCGCTAAAGTTCTTAACGACAAGTTCGGTATCGAATCTGGTCTTATGACTACAGTTCACGCTACTACAGCAACTCAAAAAACTGTAGACGGTCCTTCTGCTAAAGACTGGCGCGGTGGTCGTGGTGCTTCTCAAAACATCATCCCATCTTCAACTGGTGCTGCTAAAGCTGTAGGCGTTGTTCTTCCAGAACTAAACGGCAAACTAACTGGTATGGCTTTCCGCGTACCAACAGCTAACGTTTCTGTAGTTGACCTAACAGTTAACCTAAAAGAAGGCGCATCTTACGAAGCTATCTGTGCAGCAATGAAAGAAGCTTCTGAAGGCGAGCTAAAAGGTGTTCTAGGTTACACTGAAGATGCAGTAGTATCTCAAGACTTCATCGGTGAAGTTCAAACTTCTGTATTCGATGCTAAAGCTGGTATCGCTCTAACTGATAACTTCGTTAAAGTTGTATCTTGGTACGACAACGAAATCGGTTACTCAAACAAAGTTCTAGACCTAATCGCTCACATCTCTAAGTAATTAGATAGTTAGCAATTAGCGAATAACTTCGTTAAAGAAAAGGCGGCTCTAGAGTCGCCTTTTTTGTATCTGGAATTTGAGAGAATACCTCGGCGCTGTTGCATTGTATTTGCGACGGATGTCGAAACCCTACTTTCCCCAATGATAGGAAACAGCACATGGATTTAAAAACTCTCCCAGCTCTAACCGTGTTATCTGATAACGTTACTGTCGTTGAAATTGATCAGGTCAAAGTAGTACGTGTTATTCATGAGAAAGCGACAGCAGGCATCTCCTTACATGGTGGTCACGTTGTTTCGTTCACTCCTGCTGGTCATGAAGATTTGATTTGGATGAGCGAGAAGGCAATTTTCGACGGGAAAAAAGCTCTGCGAGGCGGCATTCCCGTTTGCTGGCCATGGTTTGGGCGTATTGCAGCACCGGCTCATGGTTTCGCACGTACTGCTGAATGGGAGCTGGTTGAACATCGCGAGAACGATAACGGCGTGATTGTTGAACTTGCTCTGTTCCCGACAGAAGAAATCCACGATATTTGGCCACATATGTTTGACGCTCGTTTAGTGGTTGAAGTTGGCGATGAGCTAAAAGTGACACTCAAAGTCATGAACATCGATGACGAAGCTTGGACCTTCTCTGGCGCGTTACATACTTACCTAAACGTTGGAGACATTAAGCAAGCACAAACAACAGGCATGGGTGCCGAGTACATTGATAGCTTGAAAGCTGATGCGGTATGCCAAGGTGGTGATGTTCTGCAACTCACAGACACCATTGATCGCGTTTACACGCAACCAGAAGCGAAAATTTTGGTAAAAGATCCGGAACTGAATCGTACATTAAGCGTGGAAAACCATGGTCATAACTCCGCGGTACTTTGGAACCCTTGGGCAGAAGGTGCACAAGGTATGGCTGATATGGCTGACGATGGTTACCAAACCATGCTGTGTGTTGAATCTACTGTTCACGCTCCAAGTATCGAGCAAGGTAAAACGCTCCAGCCAGGTGAGACTCATGAACTTGTCACTGTAATTTCAGTGCAGTAGTTATAACCAGATCAAAGGTCGGGAATACCCGACCTTTTTTGTAATAAAAGCCCCGACTAGATGGTCCTCTCTCAACTAACTTATTGGTTATCAGTCACTTTTGACTATTTCATTAATAAATATCAAAAAATTCGATCATATAAACCGATAGCATGCCGATACAAAACTCATAAATAATAAAAATATCAGGAACTGATCTATGTTAGAGAGATACCGAAATCAAAGTGTCGGATTCCAGTTAAAGCTGGTTATCACTTTGTGTCTATTCATTGCTTTCAGCAGTATTGCTGCGCTTGTTTACCGTAACGCTTCCGATGTTCTATTGGAAAGCACCCTTAAAGAGCACCAATCTAAAGTAGAGTCGATGGCTAAAACCATTGCTGGCCAATTCGATGCTTATCTGCATACCGCTAAAGTGCTCGAGTCCACTTTTCGTAATGGCTACCTTGCCGGTGTTTATGTCGAAAACTATACCGTTGATTTCATGGGTCATGAAATACCAAACATCACTCAATACAGTGAAAGCTTAATTAACGACACAAAGCTGGTCGATAGCTTCACACGTGATACCGGTGCTATCGCGACTTTATTCGCGCCTTTGGGAGATGACTTTATCCGTGTATCTACCTCACTAAAAGATCCTCAAGGTCAACGAGCAGTGGGAACCACACTAGGTCTCGACCACCCAGGTTATCAGCAACTAAAAGCTGGTCAGCCATATTACGCTCAAATAAAGTTGTACGGCGAACGCTACATTACCTATTACTCTCCAATTAAAGATGCAACAGGAAAAGTTGCAGGGTTATCGTTTATTGGTTTACCCGTAGATCAAGCAACACAAACGCTATTCGATGCGCTAGAAGAGATTAAATGGGGCGATACTGGCTATACCATCATTGTCGACAACGACGACAACAATCTTGGTAAGTACCTACTCCATCCGACCAAAAGTGCAACCGACCCTTCAATCACAGAAGTTCGTGACTACGAGGGTAATAAGCCTTTCCATAAAATTTTTGAACAAAAGAGCGGATTAATTCTCTACCCTTACCAATTCGGCTCAACAGTCGGCGAAAAGTACTTAGTGTTTACCGAAGTACCAGGCTGGAACTGGAAACTACTGGGTGGTACGTTCATCAAAGAAGTGACCAAAGGCAGTGATACACTACTCAAACTTATCGCCATCATTTCTTCGGTAGCGGCAATCATTACTTTTGTTGTACTGACACTTTTCTTGAATCGCAGCTTACAACCTCTGACCGTTCTAAACTCCTATATGACTCGCTTGGCGGGCGGCGAGGTCAGCTTGAACGTCCCATCGTCTCGTAAGGCATCAAAAAATGAAATTACGAACCTGAATACGGGTGTCGCAAGTATGGCAAGTCAACTCAATGAACTTGTTGGTAAGATCCGTTCCACAAGCGACTTAGTAGAGAGCAACTCCACCAGCGTTGCCAATGATGCCCATAGCAATTTAACCCAAGCTGACCGCCAACAAGAAGAAGTAGAACAAGTGGTAACAGCAATCGAAGAGATGGCCTCTTCTGCTCAATCGGTTGCCCAACAAGTCGAAAGCATTGCGGAAAACGTACGCTCAGCGAATACCGATAGTCAATCTGGTCTCGCGATTGTAGAAGGCGTATGTATCGATGTTGCTCAACTTAACGATCAATTGGATCAATCAGCAGCGGCTATCGAGCAAGTCAATCGCGATAGTGAGAGTATTCAAACCGTCACGAAGATGATTGATGAGATTGCAGAGCAAACCAACCTACTTGCGTTGAATGCAGCCATTGAAGCCGCACGAGCAGGTGAGCAAGGTCGTGGCTTCGCAGTTGTAGCAGATGAAGTGCGTACACTTGCGCACCGTACACAAAGCTCAGTTCAGGATGTAGTTGAAATTATTGAGAAGCTAAAAGGCTCTACTCACAATGCAGTTAATATGATGACCGACAGCCAACGCAGTGCCAATCAGGTCTTAGACAAAGCACAAGACGCAGGTACAGCATTAGAAGCTATCGCAGTACAAGTCCAGTCGATAGCGTCTCAAGCCGACGCCATTGCTGCGACCTCAGAAGAGCAAGCGCAAGTATCCCAAGAAATTGCTGCAAATGCCCATTCTATCAGTGAGCTAAACCGAGAAAGCCGCGACACCAGCGCGAAAACCTCGCAAAGTGCCATTGAACTGCAACAACAAGCTCGGAACTTGAAAGAGCAAGTCGACTTCTTCCACTAATACTGAATATGAGCCGATTCCATCGGCTCTTTTTGTTTCACTTGAGACCACGCTTTTTGATAGAATTTGCCGCCCTACTTTCTGTTCGAGATCGTCATGAACTATCAATGCCCTTTATGCCACCAAGCTCTAGCGTTAAATGAAAAAACGTTTAAGTGCGAAAACAATCATCAGTTTGACTTAGCAAAAGAAGGCTACGTTAACTTGATGCCAGCGCACCACAAACGTTCTAAAGATCCTGGTGACAATAAAGAGATGATGCAAGCTCGTCGTCGATTCCTTGAGGGGAATTACTACAACCCAATGCGCCAAGAGGTTGCGCAGCTGTGTGCGAAATACACAGAGGGAACCGATCATCAATTATTAGATATTGGTTGCGGCGAGGGTTACTACACGGATCAAGTGCAGAAAACGATACAAACGCAAACGGACGATGCGACGATATATGGATTGGACATTTCAAAAGTTGCGATTCGTTATGCGGCGAAGCGCTACACACAGTGTCACTTTAGCGTCGCTTCTAGCCATCGGCTTCCTTTCGCGAATGAATCCTTAGATGCTATTTTGCGCATTTATGCCCCTTGCAAAGCAGAAGAGCTTCAGCGCGTTGTAAAAGAGAACGGTGTGGTCATCACGGTGACACCTGCAAGCCGTCACTTATACCAACTACGTGAACGCATTTATCAAGATGTTCGTCTTCACAGTGAAGAGCCAGAACACATTGAAGGATATGAATTAGAGCATCAACAACATCTTAACTATGTTATGAATTTGAAGGACGGGGCCGCATTCGATTTATTGCAAATGACGCCATTCGCATGGAAAGCAACCGATGCACTTCGTGAAGAGTTGAAGTCCGCTACACTCTATCAGTGTGAGGCTGATTTTATGCTGCGCGTATATCGCAAAAAGTCCACTCAGTAATAATAGTGGTAACCAACAAACGCAAATAGTTATCATTTATATTGATTCATTGCTCAGCCTCCATTAATATCATCCGGACATTTTTGGAGGCTTTTCAATGCGCTTTTCTATTTTAAGCTTGCTCTTTGCTGGCTTACTTACTGGTTGTTCTTCTGTTCCATCAACCAACTCTCACCCTACCTCTGCGGAAGTCACTACTTTTTACGACTACCAACTTTACACCCCTTCTGGCGAGCACATCGCTCTAAGCAAACTACCAAAAGAGCTGCGACAAGCAGATGTTATTCTTATTGGTGAATGGCACACACATGCCGGCGTTCATCGCTTTCAAACCGATATGCTCAAACAACTTTCATCTTATGACCGCCCACTCGCGTTATCAATGGAACAATTTACCCGCGACAAACAACCTGTTGTTGACGCTTACCTGCGTGGGGAAACCGGTGAACGGTACTTGATGAAACAAGCCAATGCTTGGCCCAATTATGAGAGCGACTATCGCCCTCTCGTTGAGTTTGCTAAGCAGAAAAATCTCCCGGTGATTGCAGCGAATGCACCAAAGGGCATTGTCCGATGTATTGGTCGTCAGGGGATAGACTACGTTAACAAGCTCGATGATGAGCAGCGAACGTTTATTGCAGAATCCATCAACACGGCCAGTAGTCCATACAAAGAGAAGTTTATGGCATCCATGCATCATGGGAAGCCAGAACAAACCGAGAAACAGTTTGCAGCTCAAGTAACTTGGGATGAAACCATGGCAGAGTCTATTGTTAACTACCTAAACGCCAAACCAGGTGCTCAGGTTGTTCATGTCGCGGGTAAGTTTCATACCGAGCAAGGGTTAGGTACAGCTGCATCCATCTTAAGCCGCAACCCGAGCTTAAAAGTTGTTGTAATTAGCCCAACAGATAATGTGCTTGCTGATAATACTGATTATCAGTTAGAGGTTCTTGCACCACCAGTACGGTATGTACAAGATGCTCACCGCATGGCGGCATATCAACACCTCACTAAGCGCAATAGCGACCTTCAATGTAAGTAGCTGGTCTTCAATTTAAGTTACTACCTTGTCGTTGCGTTGCATCATCACACTGCTCCGAGTTCATAGAGTGACAACGGTCTGCTTACTGCTGGTCTATTTTTTGCTAATGATCACGAATAGAAACCAGAAGCGGCAAAAGCAGACCTGTTTTTATCCAAATAGCTTCAGAAATAGACTTTGCCGCCGATAGTAATATAACTGCTTTTTACCGCACTCAGTGACCGAGTGTCGATGTTCCAAGGAGTATTCGATGAATCCAGTAGGAAGCACTTCTGTTAATAACTATGCCAAACAATCTGTCGCCTCTAAGCAAACAACTATTGCACAAGAGGAAGGCAACGCTTCGCCGCTAAAAGTCGAACACAATAAGGTGACACTGTCTACGGAGGGCAAAGCGCTCCTCGCCGCTCTACAGCAAATCGAACACGACAGTAAGAGAGTAGAAGCAGAAGATAAATCTGTTGGTGAAAAAGTGGAGTCCTTCACACATGGTGCACTTGGCATGGATCACCCTGACAAAATCGAGGAAGAAGAAGACGGCTCATACTCTGCGGGTCAATACCTTTCTGCGGCCCTCACTGTCGGTGGCATCATATTAGCGTTGGTCTAATAATCGTTACGACAATAAATCCTATTTGAATAAATCACTAACTGCAGCCCATAATTTGATACGTCAAAGAACGATATGTCGTAAACGTAGGTTATATACTCCTCAATTCGACCGCTCTTATGACCTTAGAACGCATACTCGTTTATTGCTCCCTAAACTAGGTTTCTTGTGAAGGCACTGAATGGATAACTTTAGTCCATGCTTTCAACTCCTAAGCGTAATCCAAGCCCACGTTTGTGGGCTTTCTTCTTTCTAAATTCACAAACGTTAGAGGTTGATTCACTTTTTCTACAAACCCAAGCAAAGACGACAATTTAGTTAAACTTTTATTACCGACACAAAATCTTCATAAATCATTGTTTTAATGCCAGCGCTTTCAATGAACAAGGAAAATATAATGAAGCGCTTAGTATCTCCAATCGTTACCGCAGTGGCAGCATCAACCCTCTCTTTTAATGCACTCTCGGCCGAAATCAAAAACGTTATTTTGATGATCGGCGATGGCATGGGGCCTCAACAAGTTGGTCTACTAGAGACTTACGCCAAACACGCACCTAACTCGATTTACCAAGGCGAAACTACCGCTTTGTATAAACTCGCTCAAGAAGGTGTGATTGGATCATCACTGACCAATCCAGAAGACGCGATTGTCGTCGACTCTGCGTGCTCCGCAACGATGCTAGCAACAGGAATACCTACCGCTTCTGAAGTCATTGGCATTGATAGCCAAGGCAACCACGTTGAAACCATTTTGGAAAAAGCCAAAAGCAAAGGTAAGGCTACGGGTCTCGTCTCTGATACACGTATGACTCATGCAACGCCAGCCGCATTTGCCGCTCATCAACCACACCGTTCTCTAGAAAACAGTATTGCGGCGGACATGCTAGAAACTGGCGTTGACGTGATGATGTCTGGCGGACTTCGTCATTGGATTCCAAAGTCGACAAACGACAAGGGAGAGACATACGAGCAACTTGAAAAGCTCACTGAAGGTAATGTCTACCTAAAGTCGAAACGTAAAGATGAGCGCAACTTGCTTACTGAGGCGCAAGACCAAGGTTACAACCTGGCTTTCAGCCGCGATATGCTCACACAAGCTAAAGGTGACAAATTACTTGGACTTTTTGCTTACTCGGGCATGAACGATGGTATTGCCTACAGCCAAAGCAAAAACGATCCAAAACGTACGCAGCCATCACTGAAAGAAATGACCACCAAAGCAATCGACATCCTTTCAAAAGACAAAGACGGCTTTTTCTTAATGGTTGAAGGCGGTCAAATTGACTGGGCTGGCCACAGTAACGATGCGGGTACGATGCTGCATGAAATGATCAAGTTCGACGAAGCGGTAGACTCGGTTTATGAGTGGGCAAAAGGCCGTGATGACACACTGATCATTGTTACCGCTGACCACGAGACCGGTTCTTTCGGCTTTAGTTACTCATCAGCAAACTTGCCTAAACCGCAAAAACGCGACGGCGAAGCATTCAAAAATCAAGATTACGCGCCAAACTTCAACTTTGGTCAGTTCGAAATCCTCGATGGTTTATACAACCAGAAGAAAAGCTACTACGGTATGATCAGCGAATTCCAAGCGCTTGATAAGAAAGCTCAAACACCAGAGAAGTTTGTAGAAATTGTGAATGCAAATAGCGCTTTTTCGATTACGCCTGAGCAAGCAGAACGCGTATTAGCAAGTAAACCAAATCCATACCGACTCGCTGGACACAAATACTTAAGCGAAGAGAACGTTCCTACAATCAATGACTTTGATGCGTTCTTTCCTTACAACGACCGTGGCAACTTGCTAGCTCGTGAGCATGCAACAAAGCAAAACACAGTATGGGGAACGGGTACTCATACGCATACCCCAGTCAACGTATTTGCTTGGGGACCGGCAGAAACTATCCTTCCGGTATCAAAAATCATGCACCACTCTCAGTTAGGCGAGTACTTAAAGCAACAAATCAAATAATCGGCTTGCACTTACTTCACGACTCGTGATGTTCAAACGCTCTCTTAAGGGAGCGTTTTTTTATGCATGAAAATAGTTGACGTTTTAAACAATAAACCTCAATAATTATAGGTCTTTGATTATATGAATGAAGAAAATGTGCGAAATATTTGCTAAGCAGCCCCAAGACAACTATCAGTTCATCACCCGCTCTATCCGTATTGATGGTCACGCCACAAGTGTAAAACTTGAAGCGAGCTTTTGGACGATTCTTGAGGAAATTGCTAACGCTCAAAACATGACTGTTCCTAAGTTTATTAGTACGGTCTATCAAGAAGCGCTCGAATACAATGGTGAAGTAAACAACTTTGCCTCCCTACTCCGCTGCGCCTGTCTCACTTACGCTCGCCAGCCTAAAGAGACGATTCGTCAAGCACTGACACAACTAAACACTTAATAACAACCAACCACCGACCAACCTACCAATAACCCTCATAGGCTATGCAACAGAGTTGTAAGCCATTGAGCATGTTCTAATTTGTCGTACTAGAGTACTACCCAGACTCCTTTTGAACTCGCTAACCTATGCGGACTATCAAGGAGTACCCATGACAAAAATGATTCACACCATGATCCGAGTCAGCGATCTGGACCGTTCTCTACAATTTTACCGCGACGTACTTGAGCTAGAAATCAAAGACCAATACATCTTTGATGGTTTTTCTCTGACCTATCTAGCCAACGAAGAAACTGGCTTTGAATTAGAGCTAACACACAATCACGATCAAACTGAGCCTTACACTCACGGCTCAGGCTACGGTCACCTTGCTGTCAGCGTAGAGGACATCGAACAAACTCACAAGCGCATTAAATCTCTCGGTATTGAAGCGGGTGACATCAAAGCTTTTGATCACCAACAAAAGCATTTGGCAACGTTCTTTTTTGTGACTGATCCTGATGGTTACAAAATTGAGTTCTTACAACGCCAAGGGCGTTACCTATAACAAAAAGAGTAAACATCATGATTCACTTGACTGCTACCTTTCACGCACAACCGGGAAAAGAACAGGAACTGAAAGTAGTGCTCACCCGAGCACTTGAACCCACTCGCAATGAGGAAGGTTGTGTTCGTTATCAGTTATTCCAAGATAAAGACAATGCGTGCCACTTCGTTTTTCAAGAGCAATTTAAAGACCAACAAGCGTTCGATCTTCATGGTGAAACAGAACACTTTGCTCTTTTGATTAGCCAAATCGGCAACTTGTTAGAATGCGAACCGAAATTGGTGTTCTTTAACGAACTGTAAAAACACCGCTTAATGCAAATAAAAAGGCACTCTTTCTAGAGTGCCTTTTCGTACTGTTGTGGCTGTGATTACACGTCTTGTTTCTCTACCATGTGCAAATGCACATCTTGTTGTGGGAAAGGAATCGAAATGCCTTCTCGGTCAAAGCGCAGTTTCACTTCTTTTGTCACATCCCAATACACGTCCCAATAATCATCAGTTTTTACCCAAGGACGAACAATAAAGTCTACAGATGATGTGTTTAACGTATGCACTTTGATCATCGGCTCTGGTGTACGAAGTACTGCAGGGTGAGAAGTAATGATATCAGACAGCACTGACTCGGCTTTCAGCAAGTCATCCGCATAGCCAATGCCAAACACCATATCCACACGGCGAATGCGCTCGTGTGTGACGTTCTTAATGACATCTCCCCAAATTTTACTGTTAGGTACAATAATAATTTGGTTATCAAACGTACGGATTGTGGTGTTCACCAAACTCATATGGCTTACCTTACCATCCACGCCACCAGCATACACAAAGTCACCAACATCAAATGGGCGGTAAATAAGCAACATCATACCCGCCGCGAAGTTGGACAAGGTGTCTTGTAAGGCGAAGCCGATAATCACACCAGCAATACCAAAACCGGTTAGGATCGGTGCTAGGTTCAATCCGAGCTGAGATAGGCCCACCATGATACCAATCACCCACACGAATTTGCCGGACATTGAGATAAAGAAGTCCTGCATCAAGTGTGAGAGTTTTAAGTTTTTCGATGAAACCGCCTTGCTGACCACTTTGCGCGTTAACTTCGCAAGCCCACGAGCTATCAATAAAATCAGCGCAAATACAAACAACTGGAAAATGTGCTGTGGCGCATTTTCGGCAAACCAGTCTAGTGCCGAGTTGGACCAATGGCTCAGTATTGACCACACTACTTTAGTATTCAGTAAATCGTGGGTGATATTTCCTGTCACTTCGAAAATTTGGCGTTTATATTCGGACGTTTCTAAACCGACTTTATCGCCAATCGAAATTAAATTGCGTAGGCTTTCCGTCGCAATATTCAGTCTTTGCTTAGTAATAAGCTGACTTAGCTGCAGTGACGCTTTTTCCGATTCAGGGCTTGACGAAAGTTGAGAGCCGATGATCTCACTTTGCTGACTCAAGTACTCAATTGAGGCAGACAGCAAACGCATGCGTTTATCAACTTTATCCTTTAGTTCCGCTTCTGCGCGCTCATTTTGAGCCCCTAACTCTTTCAGCCAAGCAAGGTTTTGCCAACTTGAATCGAAGCTGACATCGAGGTAATGCTGTAACTCTCGGTAATCATTAACAAGAGCAAGTTTCTCTTCATCCTTGGCTTTATTTAAATCTTCAACGACTTTCTTTATTTTTTCCGACAGATAGTTTGTGGCGTCCTCAGAGTATTTTTCCTGCTTTTTAACCAAGGAGATCAATTTGTCGCGAGGGATAGTTTCACGTTCAATCGCTGATGCTAACTGACTTCTTAACTCTTCATTTTTTTGGAACAGCTGCAGTTGAAGCGCGTCGCGCTCATCACCACTCGCTTGCGAGAGACCTTGGGATAAATCCACAATTTCTCGATTCAAGTTATCAATAGAAGTTTCGGCAGCAGAGGGCTCTGGCGTATCCTGAATATCTTTCGCATTGATGACCATCGGGGCCATCATACCGAGGATAAGCGTGAATAATGCCACCCAAGATGTCAGGCGTATTTTCTGGGGGAAATGAAACGTCATGTTTACCTCTTAGGGAACAGTTCTGATCAAAACGACCAAGAATAGAAGTGTAAAGCCTTGAAATTATATACCTAAGTTTACAACACTAAATAATAAACTGAGCAGCATTTCGTTAGTTGGGCGTCAAAGTTGAGAAACCCAATAACAAACAAGCCTTTCATTATTAGATGAAAGGCTTGTGTACATTTAACTACGGGCGATTGGGGTGATTCAGAATGTGGTCTTCCCAATCCACCACATCAATCTCGTATACCACTTTATTGCGGACACTTTCGCCCGCCGCGTGCATCGCAGATTTCGAGCCCGTAATCAACGGATGCCATTCTGGTAAAGGCTGCTTTTCAGCCAACAGGCGATAAGCGCACGTATGCGGCAGCCAAGTAAAATCGTCGATGTCTTCGCGCGTCAGCTTGGTGCACTCTTCACCCGAAGTAAAACGATTTGGGTAATCCTTACAAGAACACGTTTTGCTATTTAGCCAGCTACAGGCCACATTGGTGTAATAGATTTCGTCGGTATCTTCGTCCATTAGCTTATGCAGGCAACATTTACCACAACCATCACAGAGAGATTCCCATTCCTCTTCTGTCATCTGCTCTAACGATTTACTTTGCCAAAATGGAGTGCTCATACTTCAGGTCTCACCAAGGGAATTTAGGGGGCGATTTATACCCCTCTCGACGCAAAAGTTCAAGTTTTGAGAAGATCTCGAATCATTCACACATAACAGTAGAGATATTCAACTACTTTCGCTTTACTGTTCTATCCTTAAACAAGTTTCCATTACTCAATTGATCAAGAAGGCATTAAGGAGTTTTCATGGGTATTATTTCTTGGATTATTTTGGGCTTAATCGCCGGTGCACTCGCAAAATGGCTCATGCCAGGAAAAGATGGGGGTGGCTGGATTGCGACAATGCTACTCGGTATTGCCGGTGCATTTGTCGGCGGCTTTCTTGGCGGTATTCTGGGTTTCGGCGGGGCAACTGGCGTAAACATCGGCAGCATCATTACCGCAACGCTGGGCGCATTTATTCTGCTGTTTGTATATAACCGTTTCTTAAGATAATCACGATGATTTAAAAACAAAAAAGTTAAAAGGGAGCGTGGCATTGAACACTCCCTTTTATTTTTTCTTTTTCCTGCTCTTCCAATCCACGTCAAAATGACCATAATTGCCTCCTCAATTTTTAAGAGGTTTACATTATGGATTGTCGATTAGGATGCGGAGCTTGCTGTATTGCGCCAAGTATCTCTTCACCGATACCTGGAATGCCCAAGGGCAAACCAGCAGGTGTTCGTTGCGTGCAACTCAACGATGATAATTTGTGTAAGCTGTTTGGTAAGCCTGAGCGCCCTAACGTTTGTCACGATTTTAAACCGTGTCCGGTTGTGTGTGGCAAAACCAACCAAGAAGCGCTCGACAACATCACTGAGCTAGAGCAACTTACTTAATCTATTCAGAGCCCCCGATTAGTCGTTACCAAGCTCTCGTAAGTACAAGTAGATGGTATCGCGCGAGATGCCAAGATGGTTTGCAACCATTAAAACAGCATCTTTGTATTTAAAAATGCCTAAGCCGTGCAGTCGCGTCACCAGTTCACGGTTACGTTTAGAAGGCGCAATGGCTTCATTTTCCCACACTTCTGTTTGCACGGTTTCTATCGTGCTGATGATGGTTTCATCGATATTACGCGCAAACGTTTCTGGTGAGCGAGCACCACCAACACAACACTCGGTGTGTTGCTTAGGCAGCATTGCCTTTAAAAACGCCTGCATCGGTGCATCCATATCCACGTTGATACACAGCAAACCAATCGGTTTGTTTTTTGGATTTCTGACAATTGTCGTAATGGAGTGCAAGGTCTTTCCGTTCGACGTTTTCGTCAGGTACGAATCAGAAACGTCCTTGCCCTCTCTTAACTTCATTCTCGCTAAGTTGGTAATTGGGGCACCTTCACTGCGTTCCGTCACGTGCCCGTTTGCGATTTTGATGATTTCCGGCGCTTCGGCATCTAAGCTGTGGAGAACCACTTCAGTGTGTTCACCATACATACGTGCAATGCCATCCACGACGTTTTTCATAGAGTTCAAAATATCGAGATCACTCTTGGTGAGTTTCTTTAGTAGCAATGTTACTTCCCTTAGCAAAAACTGGAGGTTAGGCCGACATAATATCGATAATAGATTTGTCAGTATACGGCATACCGAAACGAACCATTGAGCCAACATTTCTTATCGTTTGCTCAACTTCTTCGCCTACTATACCTTGATTCTTAACACTGTGGTTACCCATCGCCATCAAATATGAGCGCACCGCCGTTGTCGATGAAGTACACACTTTCATCGCACAAGAGGACTTCGCACCATCGCACACCATACCTGAACTGTCGCTGATGACGTTTTGAATGGCGTAGCATGATTGCTCGAATGTACCACCAGCTAAATACACCAGCGCCATAGATGCCGCCGCACTGGTAACAGTGTTGCCACAAAATGCGGATAACGGTGGGTAATAAGATTTGATGTAAATAGCCCCTAAATGACTCATGATCAACGCGCGAGCCAGCTGTTCTTCGTCGTTTTGAAATGCTTCTGCGGCAACTACAACTGGCATTGTAGCGGCAATACCTTGGTTCCCACTGCCGAAATTGCTCATGGCTGGCAACGTCGCCCCTCCCATGCGAGCATCAGACGCCGCTGATGTCATCATCTGTATACGACTCATTAAGTCATTGCCCAATAAGCCTTGCTCGATGTTGCCTTTTAGCGTGCGTCCAATTTCTAGGCCGTAACCTCGGTCGATACCCTCTTGAGCCAGCAAGGTATTAAGCTCTGCAGCTTGGAGAATGAATTTGATCTCTTCAAAAGGCGCCTGAGTGGCAAACTCATAGATTTGTTTGATCGAAATATCCACACCTTCACAAACAGAAGCGGTTGCAACGCGTTGCTGCGGTGGAGCATCAAAAATCACGTCGCCATTGCGCATGATCTGGATAATGTTGGTGTGACCGCCACTGATCGTGACCGAAACAACATCGTCACCAGAGGTGAGCGTTACGCTGCAATAAATGAATTCTTGCGTATCCATGCGCGCTACAGTTACCCGCTCTTCATCTATCAATTGTTGCGCAGCAGCAACATCCTGCTTATTAATCCGAGCCAACACTTCCAGTTCTGCTGTTGGGTCACCGGCTAATGCACCAACTGAGGCGGCAATTTTGAGGCCTATCTTGCCCGTTCCAGGTACGAAAACACCCATCGAGTTTTTAAATAGGTTGTCTGAAACACGCACCTCTATCGCATCAATATCGGATGTGCCTAACTCTTTTCTAGCAACTGCTGCCGCGTACGCAGCAGCAATGGGTTCTGTACATCCTAATGCAGGTTTCACAACTTGCTTAATGATTTGGATATATTGTGTCCATTGCTGGTTCATGCTCTGTTCTCCGTATTACTTTTTATGAGCAATCGCTTCGACTTCAATTAACACGCCAAGAGGCAAATCTTTCACTGCGAAGCAACTGCGTGCCGGACAATCTTGTTGGAAAAACTCTGCGTAGACCTTGTTAAACTCGGCAAAGTCATTAATATTCGATAGGTAACACGTTGTTTTTAAAACAGTATCGACACTGCCACCACCAGCCTCTAAAACGTGCTTCAAGTTAGTAAGAGATTGATGACTTTGTGCACTGATGCCGCCTTCAACGACTTTTCCTGTTGCCTTATCAACGGGTAATTGGCCAGAAGTAAAAATCAAATCGCCATAGCTAGTGCCATGTGAATAAGGTCCGATAGCAGCAGGCGCGTGTTCAGATGAAATCAATTTTTTCATTTTCAAATCCTCACATAAATTTTATTTTTTATTAAGAAGTTTCTAATTCAACTTCCGTATTAGCGTTATTTTTTCAATTAAATATGAATTAAACAACTAGATCAGATCACAAAATTCGTTAAAAACTCCAATTTATTTAAACTTCTTCGCCAAGATCTCAAATTTATCTGAATTTTCCACAAAAAAATTGGTGATATACATTTTCTCAATTAAATTTGAGAAAAATTCATACTAACAAGAGAAACAATAAAATGAGCGTGACAGCACCTACACAAACCTTACCTATCGGTAAAGAGCCACCGCACGTAAAAGCAGGCATGGCCCTAGACGAGTGGAAAGCCGCGATCAAGTTTGATAGCACAGACTGGGGATGGGTGATCATGAGTATCGGCATGGCAATCGGTGCCGGTATTGTCTTTTTACCAGTAAAAGTAGGCGTATTGGGCCTTTGGGTATTCTTGGCCTCTGCCGTGATCGGCTACCCAGCAATGTACTTATTCCAACGCCTTTTCATCAACACTCTCTCAAGTTCACCAAAGTGCCAAGATTACGCTGGCGTCATTTCCGGCTACCTTGGTAACAAATGGGGGGCGTTATTAGGTGTGCTCTACTTCATCATGTTGGTGATTTGGGTCTTTGTTTACTCAACAGCTATCAACAATGACTCGGCATCTTTCCTACATAGTTTTGGCATCACGGAAGATTTATTGTCTGAAAACCCGCTATATGGTCTGGCTTTAGTGTGCGCGCTGGTCGCTATTGCATCTCGTGGTGAAAAGATTTTGTTTAAGGTCAGTACTGGTCTTGTACTGATTAAACTTTGTACCGTTGCATTACTTGGCGTCATGATGATCGAGAAATGGGATGTAGCGAATGTCGGTGCGATTCCAGAAACAGGCGCTGGTTTGAAAGATGCAATTGAGCTACTGCCGTTTACTCTAACGTCTATTCTCTTCATTCAAAGCTTGAGCCCAATGGTGATCTCGTACCGATCAAAAGAAAAATCGATTGAGGTTGCTCGCTTTAAAGCCATGCGCGCAATGAAAATTGCTTTCGGTATCTTGTTTGTGACCGTCTTCTTCTACGCGATTTCCTTTACGCTTGCGATGTCACATGAACAAGCGGTTAAAGCAGCAGAAGAGAACATCTCTGCTCTTGCGATGGTTGCGCAAGGTATGGACGGCACGACGCTAAAACTAATGAGTTTGATGCTGAATATTTTCTCAGTAATGACTGCGTTTTTTGGCGTGTACTTAGGTTTCCGCGATTCTTGCCAAGGTCTAGCGATGCTGGCTCTAAAAAAGGTCATGCCTGAAGATAAGATCAATAAAGACTTAGTCACCAAGGGAATCATTCTCTTTGCGATTCTCATGGCGTGGGGTGCAATTGTATTGAATCTACCAGTTCTGAGCTTCACATCAGTATGTAGCCCTATCTTTGGTTTGATTGGCTGTTTGATTCCAGCTTACCTTGTCTACCAAGTGCCTTCTTTACACAAATACAAAGGCACGTCGCTTTACTTGATTATTGCGACTGGTATTTTGTTGTGCGTATCACCTTTCGTCGCATTTAGCTAAAACCTACTTTGCCTTGGCTGTTACTCAGGTAGTGATGGCCAAGGCAACCTTAAGATTCAACCTCTCCTCTCCCTGCTTTTCTCTCATCCTTGAGAACTCTTGCCACATACCGTCCCATTTGCAGTCTTTACGCGATCTCCCTCACACTTAATTGACAATTCTCAACTATGTTCAGCGGGTCATTTAAGTAGAAATTAGGAAATAACATGAACAAGTATTTAGCAGAGGCTTTTGGTACGTTCTGGCTAGTATTAGGCGGTTGCGGTAGCGCAGTGTTGGCTGCAGGTTTCCCAGACGTGGGTATTGGTCTGCTGGGCGTTGCTCTGGCCTTTGGTTTAACCGTTTTAACCATGGCATTTGCAATCGGTCATATTTCAGGTTGTCACTTGAACCCGGCAGTGACGGTTGGTCTTTGGGCTGGTGGTCGTTTTGAGACAAAAGACGTTGCGCCTTACATCATCGCACAAGTGCTCGGCGGGCTGATCGCTGGTGGCATTCTTTATGTCATCGCGACAGGACAAGCTGGATTCGATGTTGTGGGTTCTGGTTTTGCCGCCAATGGTTATGGTGAACACTCGCCGGGTCAGTACTCCATGCTCGCTGCGCTAGTTTCTGAAGTTGTAATGACGATGATGTTCCTTATCGTAATCATGGGGGCGACAGATAAACGTGCACCTCAAGGTTTTGCACCTATTGCGATTGGTTTGTGTCTGACTCTTATTCACCTGATAAGCATTCCTGTCACAAATACCTCAGTAAACCCGGCTCGTAGTACAGCAGTCGCAATGTATGTGGGTGACTGGGCAGTTTCTCAATTATGGCTGTTCTGGGTTGCGCCTATTTTGGGTGGTGTACTTGGTGCAGTCATCTACAAAAACCTTCTTGGTAAAGAATCGAACGATTAATCGTTCCCAACTCCCAAAATCAAAAAAGCCGCTGAATTCAGCGGCTATTTATTAAATTCTGTGTCGACCTAACAGCGAGTGTGACAACGTCGTGCCATCGACAAGCTCAAGTTCTCCACCGACAGGCACACCATGCGCGATGCGGCTGGCATCAACTTGGTGTTCTTTACATAGCTCTGCGATGTAATGTGCAGTGGCTTCGCCTTCAACCGTCGGGTTTGTTGCTAAAATCACTTCGGCTATATCACCGCGACGTAAGCGGTAATCAAGCACATCCAGTCCAATATCACTTGGACCAATACCGTCTAGTGGTGACAAATGTCCCATAAGAACAAAGTATCGACCAGAATACTGGCCCGTTGCTTCGACTGCAGCAATGTCTGCCGGGCTTTCTACCACACAAATTTGACCATTTTCTTGGCGTTTTGGGTTAGTACAAATATGACAGACTTCTTCTTCGGTGAAGGTTCGACACTCAGTACAATGACCGATTTCTGTCATTGCCTGGCTAAGCGCATCTGCAAGTTGCAAACCGCCTTTTCTATCGCGCTGTAACAAATGAAAGGCCATACGCTGCGCCGACTTGGGGCCAACCCCAGGTAGACAACGTAAGGCCTCCATCAATTGCTCCAGCATATGACTGGTACGCATTAAAAGTCCGCTTAATTAAATATCAGCAGATTAGAATGGCATTTTCATACCTGGTGGTAGTTGCATACCGCCAGTTACAGAAGCCATTTTCTCTTTTTGAGTTTCTTCAACACGACGGGCCGCATCGTTGAACGCCGCAGCGATCAAATCTTCAAGCATTTCTTTGTCGTCTTCCATCAAACTTTCATCGATGTCAACACGACGTACGCTGTGACTACCAGTGATAGTAACTTTTACTAGGCCAGCACCAGACTCGCCAGTTACTTCCATATTCGCGATTTCTTCTTGAAGCTTTTGCATGCGATCTTGCATTTGCTGGGCTTGCTTCATTAGGTTGCCCATACCGCCTTTACCAAACATGTTTATCTCTCTGGTTTAATGAGGTGTTGCATCAATTAATGGGGTTATAACCTTAGGTTTTCAACCCCATTCCATTCGATTATTAGATAGGGCGCACACTATCTTTATCAAGCTCTGCAGCAAAACGACGTTCAATAAATTGAACATTTGGATCGTTTTCTAAACTATTCAGAGCTTGCTGTAACTTCTCTTGATAGAGCCTATCTCTAAGTTCAAGTGGTGTTTCTCCACTCTCCCCTATTTCGATGCTCATGTGGCACTCTTCTCCTAACACGGTATTAAGTGCTTTAAGCAATTCCGCTTGAGCTCTATCAGTATTCAAATGAGCTTGGCTGCTTCTCAATAGTAACGAAACGGTTGTTCCTTCCTTACTATAATGAGAGTTTAGCGCAAGTTGCTCTACCAGCTTAGGGATCTCCATTAAGCTGATTAGCTTCGCCCATTCATTATGTTCTAACGATTCATCGATGAGCTTTTGTGCCATTTCAGGCGTTTTCTCATGCTCAAGTGCCTGCTTGAGCTGCGTAGGTGTCAGTTTTGTATTCACTTTTGTCTCAACAGGCTTGCTTGGACGCCAGCGATACGCTTCCTCAACTTGTGGCTCCGTCGACTTCGGAGCTGAGTTTGGCGACACCTGCGCGGAATTGCCATGCAATTGCGCTACTCGGTCGATAACCGATTCTGGTTGTGCAGATGCCGCTTTAGGCTTTTTTGAGCCACCATTTTGAGGAGTGTTCTGTTGTAGGCCTTGACGCTGAGAACGTAATTGGTGACGTAAACCGCTTAGACCACCGCGCGCCGGTGTTGAAACGCTCTCTTTCACTTGCTGAGGTGGCGTTTCATGCTGCGGCGCTGGGTTTTCGCTCATCGGCGGCGCCATATCATACTGTGGCGGAACCGTTTCATATCCACTCGCGTGATACTCAGGTTGTGAATTAGATGAAGGTTGAGGCGCCACTTGTGGTGTGCTTTGCGCTGGACTCGGCTGCTGAGTTCGAGGAGCAGCTACTGTATGAGCTGGTGCAGTCTTTGGTTGACTGGCACTTTGAACTGGGGCTGAAGCTTGTTCGCAGTTACTAGAAACAATATTTGCCCCACTGTTATTTGATGGGCGGAACGCCATCATACGCAGCACAATCATTTCCAGACCGACTCGCCCATTTGGCGAGAGAGTCAAATCTTCACGACCTTTCAATGCAATTTGGTAGTAAAGCTGAACGTCTTGCGGACTTAGTGCTTTACTCAACAACTCGATTTTTTCTGCATCTGGCTGCGCTCGGTCTAGCGACGCTGGCAGCGCTTGATACATCGCAATTCGATGAAGCTGTGTTGCGACTTGCTGCAACAAACCATCCCACTCAACACCATTTGCTGCTAATTGCTGGATTTTATCCATGGCTTGTTGAGGTTGCTTGCTGCTGATTGACTCCAGTAAGTGAATCGCTTGGTCGGTATCAATCGTCCCCAACATGTGGCTGACAATATCGGTTTGCACCGTACCGTTACCTAAAGCAATTGCTTGATCGGTCAAGCTGAGAGCATCACGCATACTGCCATCTGCAGCATGTGAAATCATACCCAGTGCTTTTGGTTCTGCCGATACTTGCTCTTGACCCAAAATGTAGTCAAGTTGCTGATGAATATCATCAACGCTGATCGGTTTGAGATGGAACTGTAGACAACGCGACAATATAGTAACAGGCAGCTTTTGTGGATCGGTTGTCGCGAGTAAGAACTTCACATACTCTGGCGGCTCTTCCAGGGTTTTCAACAACGCATTGAAAGAGTGACGCGATAGCATGTGCACCTCATCGATGAGGTACACTTTAAACCGTCCACGAGCAGGTTTGTATTGAACGTTGTCTAACAGTTCGCGAGTGTCTTCAACTTTAGTACGTGATGCCGCGTCGATTTCAAGAAGATCGACAAAGCGACCTTCATCAATTTCACGACAAGTATCGCACTTACCACAAGGTGTCGCGGTAATACCGGTTTCGCAGTTCAAGCCTTTGGCAAACAACCTACCGATACTCGTTTTACCCACACCACGAGTCCCGCTGAACAGATAAGCATGGTGTAAACGGTTTTGCGCCAGTGCGTTTTCCAACGCCGTCAGGACATGTTTTTGTCCGACAACTTGGTCAAACTGATTAGGACGCCATTTTCGCGCTAAAGCTAAATAACTCATTGAATGTATTAATGTCCTTCAAAATCGCAAATGCTGTATACGTTTAGACCTAGTGCTTCTAAACGTTTATCACCACCGATTTCTGGTAGGTTGATAACGAACGCAGCGTGCTCAACTTCACCGCCCAGTTGGCGAATCAGCTTAGTCGTCGCTTCAATAGTACCGCCCGTTGCCAATAAATCGTCGACAACCAGTACTTTGTCGCCTTCAACGATGGCATCTGTATGGATTTCTAGTGTGTCAACGCCGTATTCAAGCTCATAAGATTGAGCAACAGTAGGACGTGGTAGCTTGCCTGGTTTACGCACTGGTACAAAACCAACACCTAGCTCAAGCGCTAAAGGCGCACCAAATAAAAAGCCACGAGCTTCCGTACCCACAACCTTGGTAAAGCCCATATCTTTGTAACGTTCAACAAGAAGGTTGATCGTCGCTTGGTATGCTTTTGCGTCTTCAAGAAGGCTCGTTACATCACGAAATAGAATGCCTGGCTTTGGGTAGTCTTGGATGCTTTTGATGCTAGATTTGATCAGTGAAATTGTTTCTGTAGTCATAATACCGATTTACTTAGATTGGCTCATCGCCCTCTCTAATCGCAGTATCACGAGGGCAACGAACAATAGGTTTTCACCACTATGTGCTTATTTTCGTAACAGTCACAGGCGCTGAAAATACAAACGCCCACTCGAAGAGCGGGCACACTATTCTCTACAATCTTAGTGATTTTCTTCTCTGTCAGCAACCAACTCAATCACAGGCAGACGCATAAACCAGCCGAGTAAAACGATTAGCATCACTAAAAGACCAATTTTCACCCAAACAAGGGGAACAACGACGATTGAAACCATGAAACTAAGTGCAATAAAAATGGCGCCACGCTGTTTTACTTTTGAAGTAACAGCCCGGTGCTTATGCCAATTATCGAGAATCGGTCCAAACGTTTTGTGGTTATGTAGCCAATGATGAAATGCGGGGCTACCACGCATAAAACATGCACTAGCAAGTAGAATGAAAGGAGTGGTGGGTAAAAGCGGAAGGGCTATGCCGGCAATGCCGAGCACAATACAGAGTCCACCAACGGTATTGAAAAAGTAACGCTTAATACGAATGGTGAACTCCGGTACAAAATAGCTAGATTAAAAGCCTGCGTAACCATTCATTACACGAAGCCAGGTTAGCGTTGCAGGTAGTGTTGGAATTAAAAGTACTGCAATGAAACCTAAAAAGTAAAAAATATTATAAGGCTCTTTAAAATCTTTGTCTGCCATGATGTATCTTCTCACTAGTTGACTTTGCTTCTCCCAAGGCACAGCGTTAAATTATCGTTGCACAAATGGGTCATTATTGTTTTAGGCGTTGACTATACCTTAAACAGCCAAATCTAAACACCAGCAAAAAGTAAGGTTATTGTTCGGGCATTTGTTGTTTTTTGTGGTTCTAAAAAGACAATAAGCAGCGCCGAGACGCTGCTTATTGTGTTATGAAGTCAGAATTATACCAGTCTTGATTTCCGGGCAATATTTAAGCTAAAACTTGAAGAGCCTAAACAACCGATGGATAACTGACCAGCAACACCTAGCGGTAAATCTCGGGTTATGAAGTTTTTCATACTTCCTGCCCCTAAACAGTTACCTGCCGCGATATGTTGATTAGTATTTCCGTCAGACCAATGGCTATCTAAACCCGCAGGCAGGATAGAAACGGAGGACGAAGCCAGATCAGCGACACCAAATACAGCATTAACCGCACCAGCACACTCTGAACACTCGATTCCTTTTTCAATGATCCCTACCATATCCTTCAGATCAGCACTGAAACTCTTCAAATTACGCAGGTAATCGTCAAACAAAGCCCTAACAAGCAATGTCGTCGCGACACCATCATTACTCTGGGAAGCAGAGTCAACGAGATAGAACGCAAATTGCCCGTTCATTAACCAACGATAATCGAACACCAGTGGCATAACGTCCGTCGATTGCAATAAACGGTATGAGCAGCGCCAATCACCTTGAGAAGCATCTTTCTCTGGCAATAGAGCATGCAGTAAATCTCTTGCAGCACTCGGGTTCTGCTGCAAATACTCTAGATGCCAGTGAAGCTCTTGCTCATCTGGGATTTCGCCACCGTCATCGACTCGGAACCACTGACTTGAAAAGTCTCGCTGTTCTGAGAAATGGCTATCGGTATCTTCGAGCGTATTGTCTATCGCCTGAGATAGGTGCTCATAATTACCTATCGGTTTAGGAAGAAAATCTTTAATACCAAATCGCAACGCTTTCGCGACATCGGACATTTCATCCGTGCCGGATACCACGATAAGCGGCAAGTATGGATATTCAAGACTGACTTCTTCGACGAATTCAATGCCATCTAATACCGGCATCGATAAATCACACAAGATAAGATCGGGTTGGCATTCCCTGAGTTGTTGAAGCGCCTCTAGGCCGTTTTCAGCTTCTACTACTTTAAAACCCTGACTTTCTAAATAAGCATTGGTTACTTTACGAAATATTGGATCATCATCCACCAACATAATTAGTTTTTGATTAACCACTTCCTGTGCCGAGACCATTGCCGTTTGACTGTGAGTCTTAAACATACCTTTACACCTCACAAAGCTAAGTCAAAAAACAGATTTATTATTAAGTCATTATTTTTGTTGTGTTTACATCCGGCGAAACGTTGCGCAGCAAGACTTGAGGCCGTTCCGCCTTGTTATAAAACGTAGCTTGAAAACGGCGTTTATACAAATATTACGGGGTATAACAGTATTTACTCAAACAGGGTTGCTGTGTTCAAATGATGCAACATGTTGACTTAAAGCAAGCTTTGATCACAAAGTTAATTATAAATTAGCCGTAATCGGTAATTTAATGTGTCTGGAAATATGAAATTAGATGACTTAAACCTGTTTCGACTGGTTGTCGAAAATGGGAGCTACACCGCAACTTCGCGAAAAACCATGATCCCGGTTGCGACCATCACCCGACGCATTCAAGCGCTAGAAGACTCTGTCAATCTTCGACTATTGAACCGTCACGCTCGCAAACTCTCGCTTACAGAAGCCGGGGAACGTTTTTACCATGAGTGCTCCCCTTTGCTACAAAGGCTAACCACGGCAGCAGAGGAAATCACTGACGACTGCCGAGGAGCATCAGGCAAGATTAAGATATCGGCGCCTTATAACTTAACTAAGCGCATGATGATGCCGATGTTCAACAGCTTTATGAAGCAGTATCCGGACATCAATATCGAACTAACGACAGAAAATAATGCAGACAAGCTTGACCCTACTGAATGGGATGTCATTTTTCGAGTGGGGCCCCAACGTGATTCTAGCCTGATCGCACGCAAGATTGGCGAAGTGAAGGATATTCTTGTCGCAAGTCCTGACTACCTTGCCTCGAATCCGGCACCAAACCACGCAGAAGAGCTCTCTAACCATTCATTGCTAAAAGGCTACCCTCTTATCAAGTGGACCTTAATTAATAGCAAAGGCGAGTCTGTCGTAAACGTTGATCGTGGTCGCTTTCAGGCGAATGCACTAAATGTAGTACGCAGTGCTTGTTCCGAAGGTTTAGGCATCACGCTAATGCCAGATGTCATGATCAAAGAATACATCGAAAGCGGCGATTTGGTACGCATACTGCCAGATTGGAGTGCAAACCCGCGCGACATTTATATGCTTTACAACCACAAAGATCACCTGCCAGAGAAAGTTCGTCTCTTTATCGACTTTGTGATCGCTTACAACATTCACTAATTCGATAGCGAATACAAAAAACCAGAGCCGGAGCTCTGGTTTTTTTTACGCCTCAAGAAAACGCCTATTATGCGCCTTCGTTATGCAGCTCTAGGTTTGCTAAATCTTGTTGGATTTCAAGTTGTGTTTTCGCATCATCGTTACGAAGACCATCTAAGAAGTCTAAATATTGTTGGTCGATATCACCCGTTACGTATTCGCCGTTAAACACGGATGTATCGAACTGAGTAATATCTTGGTTTCCAAGACCGACTGCCTCAACCAAATCTTCTAGACGTTGATAAATCAATGCATCAGCACCAATCTGCTTACAAATTGTATCGTTGTCACGGCCATGAGCAATAAGCTCGGTAGCACTTGGCATATCAATGCCGTACACGTTCGGGAATCGAACTTCTGGTGCTGCTGATACCATGTACACTTTCTTCGCACCAGAATCACGTGCCATTTCGATGATTTGTTCTGACGTAGTACCACGAACGATAGAGTCATCCACCAGCAACACATTCTTATCTTTGAACTCCGAACGAATTGCATTCAACTTGCGACGTACAGATTTCTTACGTTGTTGCTGACCAGGCATGATAAACGTACGCCCCACGTAACGGTTTTTCACGAAGCCTTGGCGGTAAGGGATATCGATCGCTTGAGCGATTTGAAGTGCGATGTCGCACGACGTTTCAGGGATAGGAATAACGACATCAATATCAAGATTTGCGTAGTCTTCACGAATACGTTCGCCTAACTTTTTACCCATTTCAACGCGAGCGCTGTATACCGAAATTTTATCGATGAACGAGTCTGGACGAGCAAAGTACACGAACTCGAAAATACAAGGGTTCAGCTTAGGATTGTCTGCACACTGCTTCGTGTACAGTTCACCGTCAAACGTTGCGTAGATTGCCTCACCAGGTGCAACATCACGGACAAAATCAAAACCGACGGCATCCAATGCTACCGATTCAGACGCAACCATGTACTCCGCTCTGCCATTAACTTCACGCTTACCTAAACATAGAGGGCGAATACCGTGTGGGTCACGAAAGGCAATCATACCATGACCGATAATCATGGCAGTCACAGCGTAAGCACCACGAATTGTGCGATGCACATTGGTGACTGCACGGAATACGTCTTCTGTCGTGACATTTCCTTTTACTGAGTCAATTTCGTGCGCCAGTACATTTAGTAATACTTCGGAGTCTGAAGTGGTATTGATATGACGGCGATCTTTTTCAAACAGCTTTTGACGAACTTCGTTAGCGTTGGTCAAGTTGCCATTGTGGGCAAGTGTAATACCGAAAGGAGAGTTTACGTAGAAAGGTTGAGCTTCTGAAGCGCTTGAACTGCCTGCTGTTGGGTAACGAACATGACCAATTCCGACCTCGCCTTGCAGGCGCTGCATATGTCTTGCTTCAAATACATCCTTGACTAAACCGTTCGCCTTGCGCAGACGAAAACGATTGCTTTCTATGGTACAAATACCAGCGGCATCTTGGCCACGATGCTGTAACACCGTTAACGCGTCATAAATAGACTGGTTTACAGGCGTTGTGCCCACGATTCCAACAATACCACACATGTCCTAATCCTCGATTTGCGACAGTAGCTGGCACTACTAGATAGTGCCAGACAGAAAACTTGATGTTGCTTGTAAATGCTCGAAGAATGGGGCGATGATACGGCTGAACTCAGGGATCAACTGTGAATCTTTCCACCAATCCGAGCTTGGGAATGCAGTAAACGCATCCATAAAAAACAGCACCGCAGAAACAATTAAGACTCCGCGTAGACCACCAAATACAATCCCAAGAATTCGATCCGTACCTGATAGCCCTGTTTTTTGTACCAGTTGACCAATGACGTAATTCACCACTGCACCAACTACCAAGGTCGCGACAAATAAAGCCGCAATCGCCGCTCCGTTACGAAACATGTCATCTTCGATGTTGGTGAAGTACACCGCCAATTTGGCGTAGTAGTTGCTGGAGATAAAAAACGCTCCAAACCAAATCACCAAAGACAAAGCTTCTTTAGCAAAACCGCGAACTAAACTGATCAGAGCTGAAAATCCGATCACACCTAAAATGATAAAATCTATCCAATTCATGTTTTCTTCATCTTAAGTTGGCGCGCATTTTAACAGAAAAAATGCTGACGCAAACGTTTTCTTATGGATTTAATGGCTTAAATTTAAGCAATTGACCTTTTGAGCCTGTAATTTTTTGTAATTCCTTGACTTGTCGTTCAAGTTTACTTTTTGACACATCAGGACCAACAATCACTCTCGTAAACTCGTTTTCTTTCTTTGTATGAGCTTGATAGCCACGCTTTTGCAAATCAGCGACAAGCGCGACCGCATTTTCGTGATTCTTAAGCGCCATCAACTGAATGATCCAAGCAGAATCTTCATATTGATTTTTTTCTTGCACAGGACGAGCGGCCACCTCAACTTGCTCTGGCTGTTTGATGACCTCTGGTTTAGGCGTTGGGTCAGGCTCAGAAGCAGGCACTTGGGCGCCCTCTTGCTCCTGCACCACCGCTTCAACTGGAGAGTCCGGTAACGCTATGTCGTCTTCCACTGGCTCTAATATTTCGAAGTTTTCCACATCACTATCAAGTTCAGGTTTGATAGGAATACTGGCAAATTCTTCTTTGTAGTGCAGTTTCTTACCATCTAGCACATCGGGAAGAACAATCACTCCGACTGCGACTAGAATGATGGTGCCGACTAAACGACTTTGGAATTTACTTGCCATCAAAATACCTTTACTTATTTATTATTTGATTGCCAATGTTCAAATACCTCTCCGACGGTATGGAATGAGCCAACCACCAGAATAACGTCTCCTGTCTTTGCGTGGCTTCTCGCACTCTCGAAGGCGTCAACAGGGTTTTCAAAATGAACTTGCCCATCAGGTAAGTATTGGCACAATTCATCAGCTGTCGCCGCTCTCGGTCCAGTAAGCGACGCTGGATACCATTGTGTTGCAACTGGAGTTAGCGCTTCAATGGTTGCTTTAATGTCTTTGTCATGCAGCATTGCAACCACAATATGGATATTCTTACCCAGATATTGTTGCTTCACTCTCTCTACCAAATACTCAGCAGAGTGCGGGTTATGAGCGACATCAAGGACTATTTCAGGTTCGTGATGCAGTACCTGCATACGCCCTGCCAGGCGAGCATTATTCAAGCCATTGACAATGTTTATGTCAGTGATTTGCAATTCCGATGCTCCCAACGCCATCAATGCTGTTGCCGCGTTTTGTAGCGGTAACGATGGGACAGGTAAATCCTCTAACGCAAATGCGCCACTGCTCCACTTCCAACCATTATTAGTTAGTTGGTAATCATACTGAATACCCACTTGGAAGAACTCAGAGCCAATATCGTCAGCATGAGCTGCCACGGTCGCCGGTGGCGTTGGTTGACCACAAATTGCTGGCTTCCCTGGACGGTAAATGCCTGCCTTTTCAAAACCAATGACATTGATGTCATCACCAAGCCAATCCACATGGTCGATCGCTAAGCTCGTAATAACAGAAACATCATGGTCAACAACGTTGGTGGCATCTAGACGGCCGCCAAGTCCTACTTCAAGCAGCACAACGTCAACTTTCTCTACTTGGAAAATACGTAGCGCTGCAAGCGTACCGAATTCAAAGAGGCTAAGGCTGATATCACCACGCTGCTTTTCTACATAGTCGAATGCTTCACAGTGCTTTGCATCTACAACGTCGACGCCATTAATGCGTACACGCTCGTTGTAACGAATCAGGTGCGGAGAGCTGTAAACACCGACTGAATAGCCAGCATCGAGTAAAATGGCTTCCATTAACGCACACGTTGAACCTTTGCCATTGGTGCCGGCAACGGTGATTACGGTTGGAGCTGGTTTGGTAAGATTGGCTTTGTTTGCTACCGCTTGGACACGGTCTAAGCCTAGATCAATTGCTGAGGAATGAATATTTGCTAAATAATCAAGCCACATCTCTAATGAAGATGTGGCTTGAGGAATTGGGTTTTGGGTCATCTAACTTTAACCATTAAATTCTTTGGTTTTTATGTTAGTTGATACTTTACCCTTTTTCGTCCGCTTCTGGTACAGAATATGGCTCTTCATTTGGAGATTCGTTAACCGAAACCACCAAAGGAGACTTGTGGTTAGTCATCTTAGCGATTAGACCACCCACACGCTGACGCATTTCACGACGGTCAACGATCATATCAATCGCACCGTGATCAAGCAGGAACTCACTACGCTGGAAACCTTCAGGAAGATCTTCACGCACTGTTTGCTCGATAACACGACGACCAGCAAAGCCAATCAGCGCCTTAGGTTCACCGATGTTGATATCACCCAACATAGCCAAACTTGCTGATACACCACCCATTGTAGGGTCAGTTAGAACCGAAATAAACGGCAGACCTTTTTCTGATAGACGCTCAAGCGCAGCACTGGTTTTTGCCATTTGCATAAGAGACATCAATGCCTCTTGCATACGAGCGCCACCACTTGCTGAGAAACAAACAAGTGCACAATTGTTTTCAATTGCTGCATCCACCGCTTTTACGAAGCGAGCACCAACAACTGAACCCATTGAACCGCCCATAAAGGAGAATTCAAACGCACACGCCACAAGGGGTAGACCAAGCAGTTCACCTTGCATCACAACTAGCGCATCTTTCTCTCCGCTGTTTTTTTGTGCTGCAGAGATACGCTCTTTGTATCGCTTAGAATCTTTAAATTTCAGTTTATCCTGTGGCTCAAGTTCGGTACCTAATTCAACTCGATTGCCTTCATCTAAAAACGTTTCCAAACGACGACGCGCTTTCATGCGCATGTGATGGTTACACTTTGGACAAACTTCTAGGTTACGCTCTAGTTCAGCATGGTATAAAACCTGTTCACAAGAGGTACATTTAGTCCACACACCTTCTGGGATAGAAGCTTTGCGTGAACTTACTAGGTTGCTTTTCTCTAAAATCTTTTCAAGCCAACTCATGGAAGACCTTTTCTCTCAACTCTTCCGCTTCATTGCGAAAGATATAAATTCGACATAATACCGACGGATTAAACCATATCTTGCAGCTACTGTAGATAAAAAACTGGTTGTACCTATTTTTGATATCATAAATAGCGTATGTTTTCTGCTCACATTCAATGTAAACACTACCGATATTTTGAAATAAGTTTGTAAAATTAGTTCAAATTATCTGGCAAAAACAGTGGACCGATCGGCACTTCAGGTAACCCAAATTCTTCTGGATAGTCTACATCTACCAGGTACAGACCTTCCGCTTTCGCTGTCGCACCCGCTAGTTTGCGATCTTTAGCCTCTAGCAACCATTTGATCCATTCAGGGCTCTCTTCACCACGTCCAACCTTTATCAAGCTACCCGTGATGTTACGAACCATATGATGCACGAACGCATTGGCTTTAATATCAATAACCACATAGTTCCCATGGCGCGTAACGTTCAGATGCATCAAGTTTCGAAATGGGCTACGAGACTGACAATGCGCCGCACGAAACGACGTAAAATCATTTTCACCAAGCAGATACTGCCCTGCCTCATGCATTTTTTTCTCGTCGAGCTCACCATGATAGTGGCTCACACCAGAGTTTAAGATGCCAGGTCGTAAAGCATGATTGAAAATAATGTAACGATAACGGCGCGCTGTCGCTGAGAATCGTGCATGGAAATCATCTGGGACTTCCTTAGCCCAACGAACCGCTATATCACTCGGCATGTTCGCGTTTGCGCCCATGGTCCAAGCTACCATTTTTCGAGTAACGTTGGTATCAAAGTGCACAACTTGTCCTGTGCCATGCACGCCAGCGTCTGTCCGACCAGCACACTGCACTTCAACTGGGTGATTAGCAATAACGGACAATGCTTTCTCTAGCTCTTCTTGGACACTTTTCACTTCTCTTTGGCGCTGCCAACCAAAGTAGTTTGTACCGTTGTACTCGATACCTAATGCGATTCTCATCTTAACCTTCGAACTCTAAAATGGGGCGGGAAGTATATACTCAAGTCACCTCAAGTTGCCAGTTTCAACAAGGATGACGTAGAGGTAGCATCATACTAGCGAGACACAAAAAGGGTAGCCAACGCTACCCTTTTCGATTTATCGGCCATTAATGGCATCAATCAGGCTCTTTGCTTCGCGGCGAATATCATCTTCACCGTAAACAATCGCCTCTTCTAGTAGCTTTATCGCCCCTTGAGAATCGTTCATCTCGAGATAGATTTTAGCAAGGTCCAGTTTTCCAGCAGCTTCAGCGTTGCTATCTACGTCAACATCGCCAATCTCACCGATAACATCTGGAAACTCGTTCAATCCGACATCAAGCTTCAGATCTTCCTCTTCGAACTCACCACCTTCTTTATCGACCTGAGCCATCAATTCATCAATCGTCATAAATTGATTTTTCTTCGGGTCAAAGTCATCCAAGTCGCTTTGCTCTGCCCAGTTTTCTTGCGCGATCTCTGGCTGACTTAGTGCGTCACTCGAATTCCAAACATCACGCTGGTCCTCAGGCACATCTTCCGTAGAACTTACGCTATCGGCAGCGGGTTTAAAGCCATCCCAATCATCTCCAACATCAAGCATGGTTTCAAAATCCATACCTGCGCTTGCGATGGTATCACTGTCTAACTGACCTTCAAACACCTCTGAACTTGCGTCTTCAGCAAGAAGGTTAGCCATTGAAGATTCATCATCTAAGTCACTTAGCGGCTCACCCTCTGTCGCCGTTGGCTGCACTTCTGGTTCAGTATCAAAACCGTTTTGCTGCGCAAAGACTTCAAACAAAGCATCATGATCGTTATCGGCTTGAAGAGTTGGTCTCGATGTCTCAGTTTCAACATTAGGAGTCTCTGGCGCACTCTCATTCATTGATGCGAGAACATCTTCCTCATTGAACTCAGGAAGATCTTGGTCGTCAAAACTTAGCTCTTCATCCTCACCGGAGATTGGTTCTATATCTGCAGTCTCAGAGCTCGGTAATTCTGGTTCTTCTTCCATAGATGCCAAGGCGTCTTCTTCACTGAATTCTGGCAGTTCGAGTTCATCGAAATCGAACTCTTCTTCTGCTTCAGTCGCCGACTCAGCTTCAGAGCGCTCAGGCTCGATAGATTCTGGTTCATCTAACGTAGGTTCGCCTGCCATGGACGCCAATGCGTCCTCTTCGCTGAACTCTGGCAGTTCGAGTTCGTCGAAATCGAACTCTTCTTCTGCTTCAGTCGCCGACTCAGCTTCAGAGCGCTCAGGCTCGATAGATTCTGGTTCATCTAACGTAGGTTCGCCTGCCATGGACGCCAATGCATCCTCTTCACTAAACTCTGGCAGTTCGAGTTCATCGAAATCGAACTCTTCTTCTGCTTCAGTCGCCGACTCAGCTTCAGAGCGCTCAGGCTCGATAGATTCTGGGTCATCTAACGCAGGTTCGCCCGCCATAGACGCCAATGCGTCCTCTTCGCTGAACTCTGGTAGATCGAGTTCATCAAAATTGAGTTCTTCTTCTGCTTCAGTCGCCAACTCAACTTCAGAGCGCTCAGGCTCGATAGACTCTGGGTCATCAAACGCAGGTTCGTCCGCCATGGACGCCAGTGCGTCTTCTTCACTGAACTCTGGTAGATCGAGTTCATCAAAATCGAACTCTTCTTCTGCATTGGTTGCCGACTCAGTTTCTGATGCTAGTTCTGAACTTTCTGGCTCACTTTTGTTACCCGAGTTTTGTTCTTGTTCTGGTTGAGTTTCACTTTCTAGTTCAGGCTCATCCAGTAGCCAATCCTCTTCTTGTGGAACACCAAATTCATTTTCTACTGTATTTGGTGTCGGAGTGAACGCCGGAGCGTCTTCTTCTGTCTCAACTTGAGGCGGCACTTTAGCATCAGGCTCTACTGATGCATCTTGCGTTGACTTAGAACTGGCATCCTCTTCTTGTTGTGGCGAAGATTCCTCTATCTCAGCTTGCGGCTCTTCAACTTGTTGTTGCGCTAAATCATCTTCAGTATCAAATAGCGCATCCAGTTCAGCAGAAAAGTCCGCTTTTTCTTGCTCTGTAGGCTGAAGCTCTTCACTGTCTGACTCAAACAAGTCGTCTAGCTCGCTCATTAAAGGATCGTTCTCTGGTGAGAGGTCCTCTAAATCACCCAGAAACTCATCGCTGCTAAATGGCTCTGAAGCAGTTTTTGGCTCGGTTAATGGTTGCTCTGGCGCTGTTTGTTGCGGGTCTGGTTGACTGTCACTTAATAAAGCGTCGATGTCCAAACCAGACTCAATTTCCGGCTCTTCATGGGTTGGCTCTGACTCAGCTATTGAAGATGGCTTTTCTTCGCCGTCTGGTTCGCCAAAACCAAGTGAAGCGAGTAACTCTTCCTCTTCCGATTTATTCTGTGCAGGGCTTTCGTCCTCTCGAATCAGATCATCAAACGGGTCTAACTCTGTCTCAGTTCCTGTCTCTTCATCCAGTTCGGATGTGACGTCATCAATGAGTTCATCCAGTAAATCTGTGCTATCTGCATCTAACTCTTCAATCGAGTCATCACCTTCAAAACCAGAGAGTGCTTCTAGCTCATTCAGTGGGTCAAACTCGTCGTCTGTTTCATCTTCGTCAAAATCGATCAGTTCATCGAGTAAGTCCGTACTGTTTTCATCTAGAACGGCGTCTTCGCTGACGTCACCTTCAACTTCTGTCGACTCAGTAACAGGCTGCTCGTATTGAGCTAATAGCTTATCGATATCGTCATCAGATGCCTCTCCTGCGCTGAAATCATCATCCGATACGGGCTGTTTTAGTTCAGGTTCATCGGTATCTAGGTCGAAGTCGTCATTGCCAAGTTCCGCAAACAAGTCATCAAGCATATCCTGATCGACAGTGTCACTTGGTAACTCTTCTGACGGCTCATCTGCTGCAAGTAGTTCCGCAAACGCGTCGTCTGAAAGCGAGTCTGCTTTCTCGTTCGTATCATCTGAAAGATCGAAGCCAGCCTCATCGTCATCGAGCACTTCTAGTTCTGGAGCAACCTCATCTAAGGCTCGCTCCATCTCTTCTAAACCAAGCGCTTTTTCTTCGCCGTTAACTTGGATACCATTGTTCGATGACTCAAACTCATCCAGACCAACATCCAGGTCGCCGTCATCACCGATACCCGCAAATGGGTCATCATCCCCTTCTAGATTGAAATCAAGTTCTTCATCGTCAAGGTTGGCAAAGACGTCTTCTTCTAAGTCTGGCTTCTCTTCTTGTGTAGCCTGAGTATTTATATCTTCATCTGCGAACAACTCATCATCAAGTGTGAGTTCTTCATCCAGCTCGTCCGTCGCCGCTAAACCAATTGGCGCAGCTAATGGATCGGTTTCCTGCGGCGATTGCGCAGCAGGCTCTTCCTCTTTGTTTTTAGAACGGCGACCAAGCAACATCACAACCAACAGTGCTAGCAATGCACCTGGAATAAGCGCCGCTAAGCCGACAAGCCAACCATTAGACAAAATCTTGTCAATCGTACTTGGCTGCATGCGTTGTTGCTCAGCAAGGCGTTGGCGCTCTTCAGCAAGCAGTTTCTCGACTTCCGAGCGAATGCGTTCTTCGTCATTCAGCTCATTTTTCAAGGTTTCAACTTCGCTTTGCACTTCTGACAACATTAAGCGAAGACGATGGTTCTTCTCTTCCAATGACTCTAATTCACTTTGTGAGCCTTGAAGTTTGTCTTTTAACGCACTGACCTGCTTTTCACCCTGCGGAGAGGTGTTCACAGGTGGCGCAGGAATAACTGGTATTGTTTTTTGAACCGGTTTTGGTTCCGCAGCTACAGTAGTTTCTGGCTTAGGAGCAACAGGCTTGGGTTCTACTTTTATTTGTGGCTTTGGTTGCTCGGTGACGCGTTGCGCTGGCGTGGCTCTATTTGTCGGCTTCGGCTGTTTTAACTTAGCCTCGTGCGCCTTCATAATCGCAACAGCTTGCTCTGTAGTCGCGCTTTGCACTTGCTCTAGAGACGGTACTCGTAGTCGACTCCCTGGGATCAACTCATGAATGTTTTGGTTCTCAAACGCTTGAGGGTTAATTCGATAAATGGCAAGAAGCGTTTGTTGAACGGTAACACCGCGTGAAGGTCGTAATTCTGAAGCGATCGACCATAGTGTTTGATTTTCACCAGTCGGACCAAAGAAACGTGACGGCTGAGTATTTGCAGGAGGAGCAGGTAATGCTCGCTCAATATCTTCAGCATAGCTCGGAGATGATTGCACTTCACCAGACGGTCCAACAAGACGAATTCCTTCGGCTTGAACCACTGATGATGTCTGAGTCGCGCTCATCAACACAAGGGCTGCTAACAAACGCTTATAATTTTGACGCATAGAAGGCTCAGTTTTGTGCTAAATACAATTTGAAATGGTGATCGGTTAAATATATCGGATATCACATGCAAAACTATAGCGTTGAGAATAAAAAATGTGTGGCTCTCGCCATATTCGTACTAATCTCACACTATTTTGTTCCGTTCGTACAAAAAAGCCTCGCACAGTGCGAGGCTTTGAAATGAACTGGTAAGTGACTTAGTAGTAATCGCGGATCAGAACTTCAGCGATTTGTACCGCGTTAGTTGCTGCGCCTTTACGCACGTTATCCGCCACAACCCACAAGTTTACACCACTGTGGTGGCTGATATCGTTGCGGATTCGACCAACCATAACATGATCTTTACCGCCCGCATCACGCACTTGTGTCGGGAAGTCATCACCGTGGAAGACTTCAATGCCTTCTGTTTGCTCAAGCAAGTTAACAACTTCTTGTGCATCGATTGGAGAGCGAGTCTCAATGTGAAGCGCTTCAGCATGACCATAGAATACCGGCACACGCACACACGTTGGGTTTACTGTGATTGATGGATCGTTAAAGATCTTCTGTGTTTCCCACACCATTTTCATTTCTTCTTTGGTGTAGCCATTTTCCATCATCTGATCGATTTGCGGAATACAGTTAAACGCAATCTGTTGAGAGAATTGCTTCTTATCCGCTGGCAGACCGTTTAGAAGCTTAGCCGTTTGACCTGCTAGTTCGTCAATGCCCGCTTTACCCGCACCAGATACGGATTGGTATGTAGATACGTTAATACGCTCAATACCCACTGCATCGTGAATTGGTTTTAGTGCCACCAGCATTTGAATGGTCGAACAGTTTGGGTTCGCGATGATGTTACGGTTACGAAACTCTGCAATCGCTTCTGGGTTTACTTCTGGCACAACAAGAGGAATGTCGTACTCATAACGGAAGTGTGAAGTGTTGTCGATAACGATAACACCTTCATCTGCCGCGATTGGCGCCCATTTTTCAGATAGCTCACCACCAGCAGAGAACAACGCAATATGAGCTTGAGACCAATCAAACTCTTCAACGTTCTGTACACGAACCGTTTTGCCATTAAAGCGATAAGTCTTGCCTTCGCTACGCTCACTTGCCAATAAGTGAATGTCACCCACTGGGAATTTACGTTCTTGAAGCACTTCTAAAATTGTTTCACCGACCGCACCGGTCGCACCTAAAATGGCAACATTATATTGCTGGCTCATTGACTTACCTCAATCTGAAAACCTAGTTCTGCTAATGGAGCAAGGTTACATGTTTTGTTACCCACTAGCGTGACAGCGCTGTATTCACGGCGATCCCAGTAGTTTTTACGCATCAGGTCAAAAGCACCTGGCTTACTGATCTCACGACGGAAAAGAGCGTCATCTCTACGCACATCATAGATTAACTGCGTGATGTTATGCAGTGTTGCTTCATCCCAAGCTCTGTCCAATACCATAGTAGGAACAGGCGCGGTTGGCAGTAAATCGCTGGCATGCGCACGTAATTCGTTATTTAAGAACTCACAGTAGCTGTTGAAAATCATCGTCGTACCGCGAGCTTTCCCTTCCAAGCCATAGCCTGCAACGTGAGGGGTTGCGAATGCTAGCAGAGGCAGAAGCTCCATATCAACCTCTGGTTCAAATTCAAATACGTCAAGCGCTGCGGTAAAACCGTCGTTTTTCAAAAGACGTTGCTTCAATGCCTCGTTATCAACGATTGGACCTCGCGCGGCGTTAATCAAAATCTGATCACCACGAAGCGAGTTTAAAACCGTTTCATCAATTAAATGATGAGTTGGATATGGGCCATCTTTGGTGATTGGCGTATGTAGTGTAATGATGTCTGAGCTTTCAATCAGTTCTGTCAACGGAGTAAAGCTACGAGGATCACCAGCCTCTTGTTTGAATGGGTCATTGATGAGAACTTTAATCCCCATGCCTTTCAAACATTTCTCTAGGTAGCTACCTACTTGGCCTGCACCAATAATACCTACCGTCTTGTCAAATACCGAGAAGCCTTGTTGCTGAGCGAGCACCATCATCACGCTGAACGCGTATTCCGCCACCCCCACTTTGTTACACCCTGGCGCCGCAGTGAAGAAAATGCCTTTCTCTTTTAAAAGTGCTTGGTCAACATGATCCATACCTGCTGTTGCCGTACCAACAAACTTCAGCTTGTTTGCTTTGCTGATCAGGTCAGCATTCACTTTGGTGACTGAGCGAATCATTAGGGCATCAACATCCACTAAATCATCAGCCGTCAGTGTACGACCTGGTTTTAGAATTACGTTACCGAGTTGGCTGAATAGCTCTTCAGCGTACGGCATATTTTCATCAACAATAATTTTCATAGCGCCAGCGTTTTAACATCCATTTGTATGAGTTCGTTTATTCGCAAGATGCGAAACTAAAGCGATTGTGCCCTTTTCCCGAAAAATCTCAAGAAATAACCCTAATAAACCTCAAGGAGATTAGTTCCAAAGAAATCGTTTAACGGGAAGCAATGTAAAAAGCAGAAATTGAGAAAAGAAAAAGCCCGGCTAAATAGCCGGGCAAAGTTCCAGAACAAAAGGATCCTATCCCGCTCTCCATGGGATAGAGTCTGCGTCTGTTCGATCAGTGTGACTGATCAAGCTCTGGAAACTGGATTGTTGACGCTGTACTCACTCACGTGGCGCGCCAACAAATTCAGTTAACCTTGGTACTTTTTAATAACCAAAGTTGCGTTTGTGCCGCCAAAGCCAAAGCTGTTTGACATTACGGTTGTTAACTCTGCATCACGTGCTTCTGTCACGATGTCCAGACCTTGAGCTGCTTCGTCCAAGTTTTCAATATTGATGCTTGGAGCAATGAAGTTTTTGTCTAGCATAAGTGTTGAGTAAATCGCTTCGTGCACACCAGCGGCGCCTAGTGCGTGACCAGTCATTGCTTTTGTTGCAGAGATTGCTGGGCTGTTCTCACCAAACAATTGTTGGATCGCACCAAGCTCTTTCACGTCACCAACTGGTGTCGACGTGCCGTGCGTGTTGATGTAATCCACACCGTCAACGTCTTGCATCGCCATCTTCATACAACGGATCGCGCCTTCACCTGATGGTGCTACCATGTCGTAGCCATCTGATGTCGCACCGTAACCTACGATCTCACCGTAGATTTTCGCGCCACGTGCTAGAGCGTGCTCAAGTTCTTCGATAACCAGCATGCCGCCACCGCCAGAGATAACGAAACCATCACGGTCCGCATCATACGTACGAGATGCTTTGTCTGGAGTGTCGTTGTATTTCGTTGACAGCGCACCCATAGCGTCAAACATCATGGTTTGAGACCAATCAAGCTCTTCACCGCCACCAGCAAAAACAATGTCTTGTTTACCAAGTTGAATAAGCTCCATCGCGTGACCGATACAGTGTGCAGAAGTAGCACATGCAGAGCTCATTGAGTAGTTCACACCACGAATCTTAAATGGCGTAGCAAGACAAGCGGAAACCGTAGAAGACATAGTACGAGGAACCATGTAAGGGCCAACTCGTTTTACGCCTTTTGCGCGCATCGTGTCTGTCGCTACCGTTTGGTTATATGCAGAAGCACCGCCAGAACCCGCAACGATACCGGTACGATCGTTTGAAACCTGATCCTCTGTAAGACCAGCGTCTGCGATTGCCTGCTCCATTGATAGGTATGCATAAGCAGCCGCATCACCCATAAAGCGCATCTGCTTACGGTCGATGTGTTCCGCCGGGTTGATTTTTAGGTCACCCCATACTTGCGAACGAAGACCGTGTTCTTTGAACTGCTCAGATGCAGTGATGCCAGATTTGCCCGCTTTAAGAGACGCTAGAACTTCTTCGACGTTGTTACCGATACTTGAAACAATACCCATACCGGTGATTACGACTCGTTTCATTATGACATTCCTATAATTCAAAAATCCGCTAGATGATAACTAAGATAGTCAACAAAAGTGGTCAGCTTTCCCATAAATTCGTACAATCGCCCCATTCTTACCGCGCCAAATCACAAATTTGCACCATTATGACTTCAATAAAAAACGCAGAACTTGGTTGGAACGAAGCTGGTACTCCGGTTTCAGACCAATTTGATGATGTTTACTTCTCTAACGTAAACGGTCTTGAAGAGACACGCTACGTTTTCTTAAAACAAAATCATCTCCCAGAAAGATGGCAGGAATTTGACCAAAGACGTTTTGTCATTGGTGAAACAGGATTTGGCACGGGATTAAACTTCTTAGCAGTATGCCAGTGGTTTAGTGAGTTTCGTCGTCAGCATCCAGACGCAGCATTGAAAGAGCTGCATTTTATTAGCTTTGAAAAATACCCGCTAAGCCAAGCGGATTTAAAGAAGGCGCATGAAGCTTGGCCTGAGCTAGCTGAGTACGCGGAAAAGTTACAAAAGCACTACCCTGCCGCCGTGCCAGAATGTCATCGCATTATTTTAGAAGACGGCGCAATCACGCTCGACCTTTGGTTTGGCGACATCAAAGACTGCATGCCGCAAGTCCCATACAACGAACAAGGTTTGATTGACGCTTGGTTCTTAGATGGATTCGCGCCAAGCAAAAACCCAGAGATGTGGAACCAAAATCTGTTCAACAACATGGCTAAGTTAGCCAAGCAAGACTGTACAGTTGCCACTTTTACCGCAGCGGGCTTTGTGCGTCGAGGATTGAACGAAGCAGGCTTTGCAATGAAAAAAGTCAAAGGCTTTGGCACCAAGCGTGAAATGATCGCAGGTTCGATGGAACAACGCGAAAAGCAGTCGAATCATCTTCCGTGGTTCAATCGCACGGCGTCCAGCAATCTTGATTCGATTGCCATAATCGGAGGCGGTATTGCCAGCGCGACGTTAGCGAAAACGTTGGTTCGTCGTGGCCAAAACGTCACGCTTTACTGCAAAGACACTCAACCAGCCGAAGGAGCGTCGGGGAATCGTCAAGGGGCCGTGTATCCATTGTTGAACGGTCCTCATACTGGTGTTTCGCGTGTTTTTGCACCTGCATTTTTGTTTGCAAGACAATTTATTGAACAAGCTGCGGAGTCGGTTACATTCGATCACGATTGGTGTGGTGTAACTCAGCTAATGTGGGATGAAAAATCTGCTGATAAGCTGGAAAAGATGCTTGCGGGTAATTTTCCTTCTGAATTGATTCAAAAACTGTCCGCCGAGGAAACTGCGAATACTATCGGATTACCTATCGATATGTCGTCTGTGCACTACCCAATGGGAGGTTGGTTGTGCCCTGCCGAGCTAACTCGTGGGTTAATCAAACAGTTAGAACAGACATCGTTACTCTCAACGAAGTTTGAACATCACGTTGAAGCATTAAATTGGGATGAAGAGCATCAGCTTTGGACACTAACGGTCAATGGTCAAACATTTGAGCACTCAACCGTTGTGATTGCGAATGGCCATGAGTTCCAGACATTGAGCCAAACCGCTTCCCTGCCGATGGGACAGGTGAAAGGGCAAGTCAGTCATGCTCCGGCAACCGAAACGCTGAGTCAATTGAAAACGGTATTGTGTTACGACGGCTACATGACGCCTGTTAACCCAAACAATCAGCACCTGTGCATAGGCGCAAGCTACGATCGCAGTCACCTAGACTACGAATTTGATGAAAACGCTCAGAAGGATAACGCAGAAAAACTAGTTAAGTGCGTATCGAACCAAGAATGGCCAAAAGAGGTAGATATCAGTGGCAATCGATCTCGCCAAGGTATTCGCTGCGTGAGCCGAGATCACTTACCATTTGTCGGAAATGTGGGTGACTTTGAGACGATAAAAACGCAATACGCCAACTTACAAAATCAAAAAGCAGAAGAGGTAGAAATCGTTCATCAGTTCACTAACTTATTCTGCTTCTTAGGTTTAGGATCTCGTGGGCTGAGCTCTGCACCATTGTTAGCTGAAGTGTTGGCCTCGCAAATCTGTGGAGACCCGCTGCCATTACCTGTTGATGTATTGACCGAACTTCACCCAAGTCGAATGTGGGTTCGTAAACTAAGAAAAGGCAAAGCCATTACCGAGCTGTAAGAGTATTCTCTCGTTTACATTCCCGACACCGATACGTGTCGGGAATCGCTGGCTCATTAAATCGCTCGTGCTGAGATTACTGTAGCTGTGCAACTGCCTGTTTCACTTGCTCTGCTACTTCCGGATTTACCGCCTCACCAGACTCCACATCAAAGTTCTCGTAGAAGCTCGGTACAGATAGCGATGCTTTCACATCTGCTCCGAAAAATTGCGCGGAACCTGTTGCCGCTGCAAGAACGCTCTGTGCGCCACCCGGACCAGGAGAAGTTGCTAAGTAAACGACTGGCTTGTTTTGGAATACGTTGCGCTCAATGCGCGTCGCCCAATCAAATAGGTTTTTATACGCTGCTGGGTATGAACCGTTATGCTCTGCGAAGGAAACAACAATAGCGTCAGCCTCAGCCAAATCACGTAAAAATGCGACTGCACCTTCAGCTTGACCAATTTCTTTCTCTTTGTCTTCGCTAAACATCGGTACTTGATAATTGTTTAAGTCTAAAACGTTCACTTGAGCGTCTTCGACTTGGTTTGCTGCGTATGTAGCAAGTAATTTGTTGATTGAGGTAGAGCTGGTAGAAGCACCAAATGCGACAATTTTCATGGTTGTAATCCTTTGTTCACGTTTTATGCTAACCAGAATAAAAGTTGAACAGTTTCGCTACAACCACAAAAATTTTATGGAGAGGTTCGAATTTTTCGAAGTAGTAAATGATTTGGACTAATAAATGGAGAACGACGTTCGGAGATTAAGCCTGAGCCTGCAGTTCTTGCCACAAGTCACTGACGATCGCGCGATCAGCTGGGCTTAACTCGGTACGAGCGTCTTCCAAACTGCTCTCAATGCGTGACTTCAGCTCAGTAATATCGCTAATGCCTTCTTCTTCACAAGATGCCGCAGACAAAGAGATGTGACCACGTAGATAACCACCAGCAAACAATTCATCGTCAGATGCTGTTTCAATTCGAGCATCAATCAGTTCCAGTAGTTTTTCTTCAAATTCAATAATCATGGTGTATCTCTGAGGTTATTTGAGGTTATTTAACGCAAAAGTCTGACGCTTCCAGCGGCTTGGTTTGGTAAAACGCACGCAGAGCATCCGAAAGCATTTTCACTCGCAAAGGCAAGCCAGCTTCCAAAATACCTAACACTTCTTTATGCACTTTCTGCATAAAGCCGAGCCTATCTGGTTCAAAATCGCCGTGTAGATTGTCACAACTCACCGTAAAAGGGAAGCCAGCACTTTGTGCCAGAATCCATTCATAAGCTTGCGGACGCACTTCAACTTTCTCAAACTCCGCTTGAACTTCTGCCGTGCGCCCATCGGGTTCATACCAATAGCCAAAATCTTCCAGCAAACGACGCTCTGGCCCTGCCACACACCAATGCGAGATTTCGTGTAATGCGGAGGCATAAAAACCCCGAGCAAAAATAATCCGATGATGAGGATGTTCATCATCAGCAGGAAGATAAATAGGCTCATCACCACCTAACTCCAATTTCGTATTAAATTGGTCTAAAAAGGTGTCATTAAAAATAGTGATAAGGTCTTGGTATTCGTGGGTCATCGTCGAGTTTGTACTTCAGTTTGACATGCGCTGGGTATTGTCGCTGTTTTTATCTATAAGGTAAAGATACTCCCACAGTTTTGGTTATTAGTTGAATTTATCTGAACATCGCTTTCTCCATATAATTTCTCATTCGTCAGCGTACTCATTTGCTACTACACTCTCGCCTTATTTTGATGCTGCTCAAACTGCTGTTTTTTAAGCGGTTTGATTACAGGCATGTTGCTGGTTTTAATCACTTTTTAAGAATGATGAAACCTTTTGTAAGTGTTGTTGCTGCGCCTACGATGATTCACGTAGAACGTAGTGACTTTTTACGTTGAGTGTCTCCCTATGTTGCTAAGTGTGTTGTATATCATTGGTATCACGGCTGAAGCCATGACAGGTGCGTTGAGTGCTGGTAGAAGAAAAATGGACTGGTTTGGTGTTATGTTGGTGGCCAGTGCAACGGCCATTGGTGGTGGCACCGTACGTGACATTTTACTGGGACACTACCCTCTTGGTTGGGTAAAAAACCCAGAGTTCCTAGCAATCACGTGTATTGCGGGTGTACTTACCACAGGCTTAGCGAAATGGGTGATTAAGCTAAAAGGTCTATTCATCCGCCTTGATGCGTTAGGTCTAATCGTATTCAGCATCATCGGAACTAAGATTGCGATGGGCATGGGCTTACACCCTGGGATCTGTATGGTTTCAGCGCTAGTAACGGGTGTATTCGGTGGGCTACTCCGCGACTTAATCTGTCGCCAAACACCGTTGGTACTGCATGAAGAACTTTACGCTTCTGTCGCTCTTATCGCATCAGGAATGTACTTAGCGCTATTAGAATTTAATGTTCCCGATGTAACAGCCACTATCATTACACTGATCACCGGTTATATGCTGCGTATGGCCGCGGTACGTTTTAAGTGGCGTCTCCCTTCTTTCAATTTGGAAACGGAAGGCTCACTCCATTAAGCAAAAACTACTTAAACAAAAAAGGTTGCCTGATAAAATTGTGCCACCCGCGATTAAGTGAGTGGCATAATTTTATATTCAGTCATCCTGAACAGCGACGAAGGAGCATGATTCAGGATCTATTATCCGAGCACTCTGTTGTCAGAGATGTTTCTTTCTCTTTTCATCGCGCTGAAATTAGATTCCTAGTCTCGCTATAGCTCGCTGGAATGACACAAAGCTCTTAAATCTTCGGTGTTTCAGTTGTTACGCCATGGTTTTGACCACGATGACGCAGCAAATGATCCATCACCACAATCGCTAGCATCGCTTCAGCTATTGGTACGGCACGAATACCCACACAAGGATCATGACGGCCTTTGGTGATCAACTGAGTTGGCTCACCTTCTTTTGTGATGGTCTCACCCGGAACTGTGATGCTTGATGTTGGCTTAAGCGCAATGTTAGCCACAATGTCTTGACCAGTTGAGATACCGCCAAGAATACCGCCCGCGTGATTACTGCCAAAACCTTCAGGAGCAAGCGTATCACGGTGTTGACTGCCTTTTTGGTTTACCACATCAAAGCCATCACCAATCTCAACGCCTTTCACCGCATTAATGCTCATTAGCGCGTGTGCAATGTCGGCATCAAGACGATCAAATACAGGTTCACCAAGACCAACAGGCACGTTAGTTGCCACAACCTGAATTTTCGCGCCAATTGAGTCGCCTTCTTTTTTCAGGTCACGGATAAGTTGGTCAAACGCTTCTACTTTGTCCACATCTGGGCAAAAAAACGCATTGTTTTCGATTTCGTTCCAATCTACCTTGTCGATAGAAACATCACCCATTTGTGACAAGTACGCGCGAATCTCAACACCAAACTCATCTTTCAAGTATTTCTTCGCGATTGCACCCGCCGCCACACGCATTGCGGTTTCACGAGCAGACGAACGGCCGCCACCTCGATAGTCACGGATGCCATACTTTTGGTGGTAAGTATAATCAGCATGACCCGGACGGAATTTATCTTTGATGTCCGAGTAATCTTTTGAGCGCTGATCGGTGTTTTCAATTAGCAAACCGATCGATGTGCCTGTGGTTTGGCCTTCAAAAACACCAGAAAGAATTTTAACTTCATCCGGTTCACGACGTTGTGTGGTGTAACGTGATGTGCCTGGACGACGGCGGTCGAGATCGATTTGCAGATCTGCTTCTGTAATTTCTAACCCCGGAGGACATCCGTCTACGATACATCCCAGTGCGATACCGTGACTTTCCCCGAATGTCGTCACTCGGAAATGTTGTCCGATACTGTTTCCTGCCATTACTTCCTCAAGTTTTTATCGCTACGCCCTCTCAAACCAGAGCGCAACTGCTTTCCAATTCTTCGTGGATTCATAGTGGCTTTATTACGTTTTGATGTAAAGAGTTAATATCGGCGAGTTATGTATAAAAAAACACCGAGCATAAAGCTCGGTGTTTTGACGTTTAGTGCAAGACCCTATTAGTCTTTGTACAGTTTAAACTCTTCTGCACACTCAACCAGCTGGTCACGCGTTAGCATGAATACGCCGTGACCGCCGTTCTCGAACTCAATCCAAGTGAAAGGAATCTCTGGGTACTGTTCCATCATATGAATCATTGAGTTGCCGACTTCACAGATAAGAATGCCGTTATCTGTTAGGTAGTCTGGTGCATTTGCAAGAATACGACGCACAAGTTTTAGGCCATCCGTACCCGCTGCTAAACCAAGCTCAGGTTCGTGTGTGAACTCGTCTGGCAGGCTGTTCATGTCTTCTTCATCCACATATGGTGGGTTAGACACGATCAGGTTGTACTTCTCTTTTGGTAGGTCGCGGAACAAGTCAGAGCGAATTGGGAATACTTGCTGCTCCATGCCGTGATCTTGTACGTTTTGCTCCGCGACTTGTAGTGCGTCCGTTGAGATATCAATCGCATCCACTTCAGCTTCAGGGAACGCGTGAGCACATGCAATTGCGATACAGCCGCTGCCTGTGCATAAGTCCATGATGCGCGCTGGCTCTTCCACCAACCAAGGTTGGAATTCAGCTTGAATCAACTCACCAATTGGAGAACGTGGCACGAGTACACGCTCGTCAACGAAGAACTCAAGACCGCAGAACCAAGCTTTGTTGGTTAGGTATGCAGTTGGTGTACGTTCATTGATACGTTTTACTACACGCTCAACAATACGCAGACGCTCGCTGGTCGTTAGGCGAGAGTTTAATACGTGCGGAGGCACATCAATCGGCAAGTATAAGGTTGGCAGGATAAGCTGAACCGCTTCATCCCACGCATTATCAGTACCATGACCGTAAAACAGGTTCGCTGCGTTAAAGCGGCTTACCGTCCAACGAATCATATCTTGAAGGGTATGCAGCTCCGATACCGCTTCTTCTACAAAAATCTTATCCAAAATTGCCTCCGAAAAGCGCTACAATACTGCCAATAAAAGTTTATTAATGAAATTGTTTACCTAATGAGCAAAAAAGACACCGAACACGATGACGATTTCGCCTTGTTTCAGGAAGCAGTACAGGGCGTAAAAAAGTTGCGACAGGATACCATAATCCAGCAACCAAAAAAAAATACTAAGCAAAAAGAAATCAAGCGCTCCAACCGTGAAGCGAGTGATTCTGAGTTTTACTTCTCCGACGAGTTTGTCCCTCTCTTAAATGAAGAAGGCCCAACTCGTTATGCACGTGACGACGTCTCCACTTATGAAGTTAAACGTCTACGTCGCGGCGTGTATGTACCGGACGTATTCCTCGATATGCACGGCATGACACAACAAGAAGCTAAGCGTGAACTTGGTGCGATGATCGCCTACTGCGTCAAAAACGAGATTCACTGTGCGTGTGTGCAACATGGCATTGGTAAACACATCCTGAAACAGAAAGCGCCACTTTGGTTAGCACAACACCCAGACGTAATGGCTTTCCACCAAGCGCCACTAGAATTCGGCGGTGATGGTGCGTTGTTAGTTTTGCTCTCGATTCCAGAAAAGTAACTAGCTCACTGTAGAAGCAATTAAACAAAAAGGCAGGAAATTTCCTGCCTTTCTTCATTCTATATCTAATGTTTAAATGCTTATTTGGTTTCGACGCTTATGGCGTAATATGCCACAGCACTTCACCGTTTTGCGTTTGTAGATCGTATTCAATACACACTAGACCTGATGTAGGAAACATCGGTGGTGCCATGTCTTTTACAAACTCTGAAGTGAGATAACCAACCAAAGGCAAGTGAGAGACAAGCAGAAGCGAGTCTAGTTTTTCCACTTCAATCAATGCACTTGCAAAATCAAATACATGCTCAGATTGACCGTAAGGTGTAATATCTTCACAAGTTTCGATGCTTTTTGCAGCAAAATACTCGCTGATCTCTTGCCAAGTTTGTTGAGCTCTAATGTACGGACTCACCAACACTTTATCGAATTGCGCAAAACCTTGTTCTTTACAGGCTCTCGCAACCGCTTCTGATTCGACTCTGCCTCTTGGGGTCAATTGTCGTGCTGCGTCTGAATCTGCAAAATGCTCGGCTTCGCCGTGACGCATGATGAATATTTTCATGTTATTTCCTAGGGATAGCTAACGCTACCAAAAGGTTGACTGCTATCTTTATTAGATAGACGGGGCTAACTTTAATAATGATGAAACAAAAATACTGATATAATTATCTGTTCATTATACCAATTCGCTTGCTAAAGATAGCGACTTTCTTAACAATCTATTAAAAAGAATGTACTCAGTTCATCACAGTATTTAACTGTGCTATGAGTTCAGAGCATTCATTCAAACAGTTCTTCCCCATACGCAAACGCGATGGGCCTGTGCAGAAGTCTACGAATAACAAAAATACGGCAAGCAGTATTTGTCGAAACGCAAACTTTGCGCCCCCTAGCTAGGGGTTCATAATTACTGTAATGCGAAATCTGGAGACGCATCGTGCATCTAAGTCCTAACGATTCAAATCAATACCGCTACATTACCTTGAGCAATGATCTGCGTGTACTGCTGATTCATTCCGAGACAGCTCAACAGTCAGCAGCTGCTCTAGCAGTGAACGTTGGACACTTCGACGACCCAAACGATCGCCAAGGTCTGGCACACTATTTAGAACATATGCTTTTTTTGGGTACGGAAAAATACCCTAAAGTGGGCGAGTTTCAAAGTTATATTAGCCAGCATGGAGGAACAAATAACGCTTGGACGGGTACTGAGCACACTTGTTTCTTTTTTGATGTTACTCCGAATGCCTTTGAAAATGCCTTAGATCGATTTAGCCAATTCTTTACCGCACCATTGTTTAACGAAGAAGCTTTAGACAAAGAACGCCAGGCTGTCGACTCCGAATATAAACTCAAACTTAATGACGATTCTCGCCGCCTGTATCAAGTCAATAAAGAAGTCATCAATCCAGAGCACCCTTTCTCTAAGTTCTCAGTCGGCAACCTAGATACATTAGGTGACCGAGAGGGTAAGTCCATCCGCGACGAAATTGTCGAGTTTCACCACTCTCAATACTCTGCCGATCTCATGACGTTGACGCTCTTTGGGCCACAGTCGCTCGATGATCAGCAAGCGTGGGTAGAAGCCATGTTTGCCAATATCCCAAACCACCACCTTCGTGGAAAATCGATTGATGTCCCCATTAGCACCAAAGAAAGTACCGGGATTTTAGTTCAAGTTGAACCAATCAAAGAATTTCGAAAACTCATTCTCACCTTCCCAATGCCGGGAATGGATAAGCACTACGGCGTTAAACCACTCTCTTACTTCGCGCATTTACTCGGCTATGAAGGCGAAGGCAGCTTAATGCTCCAGCTAAAAAATGAGGGCTGGATTACGTCGCTTTCTGCGGGAGGCGGCGCAAGTGGTAGCAACTATCGAGATTTTACGGTTAGCTGCACACTGACCCCACAGGGTCTCAACCACGTTGACGACATCATCCAAGCGGTTTTTCAATACCTCTCGATGATCAAACAAGACGGCCTAGATGAATGGCGCTATCTCGAAAAACAAGCGGTGCTTGAGTCGGCGTTTCGTTTCCAGGAACCATCTCGACCAATGGATTTGGTTAGCCATCTTGTTATCAATATGCAGCATTATCAGCCAGACGATACCATTTATGGCGACTACAAAATGGCGGGCTATGATGAACAACTGCAGCGTTCGTTGCTGCAATACTTAACCATCGATAATGTCCGCGTAACCCTGATTGCAAAAGGACTGGAATACAACCGTACTGCCGAATGGTACTTTACTCCGTATTCCGTCACGCCTTTTAGTGATGAGCAACGCCGCTTCTATCAACAAATCGATCCAAGCTGGCAGTTCGTCTTACCAGAAAAGAACCCTTATATTTGCTACGATCTCGATCCCATGCCGTTCGAAAATGGTGGTTCACTACCAGAGTTAATTGAAGATCTCGAAGGCTTCCGACTTTGGCATTTACAAGATGATGAATTTCGCGTGCCAAAAGGCGTTGTATATGTCGCTATCGACAGCTCTCATGCTGTTGCATCACCGAAGAACATTGTCAAAACTCGCCTATGTGTCGAGATGTTCCTCGACTCGCTAGCAAAAGAAACCTATCAAGCTGAAATCGCAGGGATGGGTTACAACATGTACGCTCACCAAGGCGGGGTTACCTTAACCCTCTCAGGGTTCAGCCAAAAACTGCCTCAATTGTTGGAAATGATCCTGCACCGTTTTGCTTCTCGAGATTTCAGCCCTGCACGCTTTGAAACCATCAAGCAGCAACTGTTACGTAACTGGAGAAATGCTTCACAAGATCGTCCTATTTCGCAGCTGTTTAACGCACTTACTGGGTTGCTTCAACCCAATAACCCGCCTTTCGCAACCTTAGTCGAAGCGCTAGAAGAAATCGAAGTCGATGAACTCTCGGTATTCGTAGAATCAATTCTTGCAGAGCTGCACGTTGAAATGTTTGTTTACGGAGATTGGCAGCGTCAACAAGCGCATGACATGGCGACGACCTTAAAGGATGCCCTAAGAGTAAAAGAGCAGCGTTATGAAGAGGCGCTCCGCCCACTCATCATGCTAGGAAAAAACGGCAGTTTTCAACGTGAAGTACATTGCAACCAGCAAGATTCGGCGGTCGTTATTTACCACCAGTGTGAGGATATTGAGCCTCGTAGCATTGCTCTATACTCATTGGCGAACCATCTCATGTCGGCAACATTTTTCCACGAGATCCGCACAAAACAGCAATTAGGTTACATGGTGGGCACTGGCAATATGCCACTTAATCGTCATCCGGGTATTGTGCTTTATGTGCAGTCACCCAATGCAGCACCTGCCGAGCTGGTTACCTCAATCGATGAGTTCTTAAATGCCTTTTATATGGTGCTGTTAGAACTGAACGATTACCAGTGGCATAGCAGTAAGCGCGGCTTGTGGAATCAAATAGCGACGCCGGACACCACACTGCGAGGTCGTGCTCAGCGTCTTTGGGTTGCAATAGGAAACAAAGACACCGAGTTTAACCAACGTGACAAGGTACTTGCTGAACTGAAGAAATTGACCCGAGCAGACATGATTCGCTTTGTCGTTAATGAGTTGAAACCTCGCACGGCAAACCGATTGGTCATGCACTCTCAAGGGCAATCACATTCAGACGCTCCGCGCATCCACTTAGGGCAAGAAATTGGATCGATAGAAGAGTTCCAACTTAGGCCAAAAGATTGCGGCTTAGGATGATCTAATTGCGCAGTAATAAAATTATCGATTAGTAAGTATATACCTACAAACCAATGAGGTTGTGGGTCTCATAAATAGAATCGACACCATAATTGGCAGAAAATTGAAATTACGCCATTGCGGCTTATGCTCTAATTACCACACTAAAAATAAATTAATGAGGTAATCATGAAAAAAGCACTACTACTTGCGGCTATTTTACTGCCACTGGCATCTGTACACGCTGAAATCTCGGTGAAAGGTGATGGCTTTGAGCTAAGTAACGACTGTGTCCGCCTAAGCGGAGACAATGTTTCTATCAAATCAGATGATTGCTCTTCAAAACAGTGGAAAGATAAAGACAACAAAGGCAACAGCAGCGTTCACGGGGACGACAACCCAGGTAAAGGCCACAATAAAGATAAGAAAGACAAGAAGAAGTAACTATTTCTTATTTATGAAAAAGGCTTGCCACTGGCAAGCCTTTTTCTTTACCGAAGCAACGTTTAATAGAATGTGGTTCCTTCTCCAGCTCGAGTAAGCAAACCATCACACGGTGCGTAACGATCGCCATACTTCGATGCAAACTCATTCATTTTCTCAACCAGTTCTTTAATGCCAAACTGCTCCATATAACGGAATGGACCGCCCAAGAATGGAGGGAAACCAATGCCAAATATTGCACCAATATCACCATCACGTGGCGAGCGAATGATGCCGTCATCCAAACAACGTACCGCTTCATTCAGCATTGGTAGTACACAGCGCAACGCAATATCGTTATCGCTCAGCTTAGATTCAGGATCGAGCTTAAGCAGCTTGTAGATAGATTTATCGACTTCTTTCTTCTTACCTTTGTAAGTGTAGAAACCTTTCCCGCTCTTACGTCCTTTGCGACCGTCATTCAATAAGATATCGAACACGTCCGGGCCTTTGAATCGCTCACCTAACTCATTGACTAGAATCGGCATGATCTTCGCGCCAATGTCGACACCGACTTCATCCAGTAAGGTAATCGGGCCAACAGGGAAACCAAAATCAAGCAACGCCGTATCAATCTTTTCGATCGGTTCGTTAGCCAGCAGAATATGCGCCGCTTCGTTCATGTATGGCGCAAGAATGCGGTTCACGTAAAAGCCCGCTTTGTCTTTCACTACGATCGGGGTTTTTCCTTGCTTTTTAGCAAGTGCAACGACTGTTGAAATGGTTTCATCTGATGTCGTTTCATGCGGAATCACTTCCACCAACGGCATTTTTTCTACCGGGCTGAAGTAATGCAAACCCACTACGTTTTCTGGACGCTCCGCTTTTTCTGCAATTCTGTGGATTGGTAACGAAGAGGTATTGGTCGCAAAGATGGTTTCCGGCTTGGCATTCGCTTCAATATCCGCCACCATTTTTTGTTTAAGATCTAAGTCTTCAAAAACAGCTTCAATTACGACATCAATATGATTAAAGCTGGTAAAGTCGACACCGCCAGACAGTTGCAACATTTTCGCTTGCAGATCGGCTTTTGATAGAATGCGACGTTTACGCTGTTTCTCAAATAACTTGTAGTTGTAGTTGAGTGCGTTTAGAACGCCATCGTTGCTGACGTCTTTGATGCGGACAGGCACCTTCGCTTTTGCAACAGACACATGGCTGATTCCTGCGCCCATCAAGCCACCGCCAAGCACGCCAACTTTATGAACTGGCGCGGGTTTCGCATCCGTACCATTTTCTTTCTTCATTTCCGTTGTCGCAAAGAAGATAGAACGAAGCGCTTTTGACTCTGAGCTCATCACAAGCTCACCGAAGCGTTTCGCTTCAAGCTCTTGTCCTTGGGCGAAACCTTTCTCTAAACCATGCTGAATAACGTCTAAAATCGCGACCGTTGCAGGATAGTTACCACGAGTTTTCTGATTGGTTTTCTTCGCTGCTTGTTCAAACACAAACTTGCGCCCTAACCCGCTACCCGACATCACTTTTTCTTTCGTCGATAGCTTTTTCGTACCCTTGTTTTTACCTTTGTCGATAAACTGTTTTGCTACGTCGAGCAAAATGGTGTCAGGGACACAGGCGTCCACAACACCCAGCTTTTTAGCTTTCTTTGCGCGAAGTTGTTTACCCGTCAGGATCAAGTCCAATGACGGTAACAGGCCAATCAAACGTGGCAGACGCTGAGTACCGCCGGAACCTGGCAGCAATCCAAGCTGTACTTCTGGCAGGCCTAAACGCGTTTTATCTGAATCCGTACAAACACGATAATCACATGCAAGAGCAAGCTCTAAGCCACCGCCTAAACATGGACCGTGAATAGCGGCAACCACAGGATATGGTAAGTCCGATAGCTGCTGGAATAGCTCTTGACCTTGCCTCGCTAATGCTTCTGCTTCACTTGCGGTCGTGCACGCTTCTAGCATGCGAACATCGGCCCCCGCGACGAAGTTGTCCGGTTTGAGGGAATGAATGATCATCCCTTTGATGCCACTGGCGTCTTTTAGCTGAGCAAAGATTTCTTTCATTTCATCAGCAAAAGCCGCCTGTAGCGTGTTCATTTTTTCATTAGGTACGTCAATCGCTAACCAAGCAATATTCTGCTCATCAACTTTTAGACTAAATGCTTTTTGCTCGCTCATTACTCAACCTCCAGAATCATTGCTGCGCCAAGACCGCCTGCTGCACATGCGGTATTCAACGCAATACCGCCGCCACGGCGTTTCAGTTCACGTAGAGTTTGCGTCATCATTCGTGCACCTGTCGCCGCGAATGGGTGACCGTAAGCGATTGAGCCACCAAGAACGTTAAACTTATCCATGTCGATTTCACCAATCGCTTTCGAACGACCTAGATTTTTTTGAGCAAACTTATCTGAAGCAAACATCTTCACATTCGCCAATGCTTGCGCAGCAAACGCTTCGTGCATGTCGATCAACGTCAGATCAGACAGTTCCAATCCTGTATTTTCTAGCACTTTCGCTGTGGCATAAGTCGGTCCCATCAGCATGTCCTTTTCCACACCGATCGCTGAAAATGCATAGCCGCGGATGTAGCCAAGAATCTCCATGCCAAGCTCTTTCGCTTTACCTTCGCGCATCAACATCACTGCCGCACCACCATCAGTCAGTGGCGTACTGTTCGCTGCCGTAACACTGCCATACTGGCGATCAAAGGCAGGTCGAAGTTTCGCGTACCCTTCTACGGTTGAGTCGTGACGGACATTGTTGTCTTCCGAAATCCATTTTTTGTATGGTTCGGGAAAAGCCGTCATCACTTCACCTTGGATCTTACCTTCTTTCCAAGCTTGGGAAGCCAGCATATGAGAGCGATGTGCTAGCGCATCCTGCTCTGCACGAGAAATACCATGCGTCTTTGCCATTTGCTCCGCAGTTTGTCCCATCGACAAGCCCGTCGAGTACTCGGCTACTGCAGGAGGCACTGGCATAAGGTCTTTAAAGCTCAAGTTTTTGAGGATGCTAAGCTTCTGACCCATTGTTTTTGTCTTACTTAGAGCAAGCAGATTAGCGGCCAGTTTCTTAGATACGCCAATAGGCAGGACGGAAGAAGAGTCTGCACCACCAGCAATACCGATATCGATGGTTCCCGCCATGATGCTTTCTGCGACATTGACCGCCGCTTGAAAACTCGTTGCACACGCACGAGTCACACTGTAAGCATCAGTATGAATGTTCATACCGGTGCCTAACACGATTTCTCGTGCGATGTTTGGCGCTTCAGGCATTTGTACTACTTGTCCAAATACCACTTGTTCGATTAACTTCGGATCAATATCTGTTCGAGCAAGCATTTCGCTTACTACCATTTTCCCTAAATCGACCGCTGGCACTTGGCTAAATTCCGTGCTTTGACGAGCAAAGGGAGTTCGAAGCCCCGCGACAATAGCGACACGCTCACCATTGCGTGTTTTTACTTCCTGCTTGCCCATTGTTTCTCCTTAAATACAAGAGGTCTGACCTGATGCATTGTAATGAATTTGTTAAATTTATCAAACGTGCGTTTAAATAAACGTGAAGCAAGTAGATCAATTACTCTACTTCTTTGATTCTTATGCGATTAATAATGATTAACTATAGAGAGTTAAAACGGTAAGAGGTATACGGAAGGTAAAATCGAAGCAAAAAAAAACCACACATAACTGTGTGGTCGGAATATCTATAAAACAATTAACTTACGCCAATTGAAAATTAATCAGTTTCCTGATTAGGAGAAAGTAAAGTCAGCCTTCAAAAGGAAGTGTCATCTTGCTCAACATGTTAGTCGCAATGACTAACGAGATGACAAGATGTACTATAACCCCTTCACTGCTTGATATTTTGAAATAGATCAATTTTATAGTGATTTTACGAGCTTTAAGCACATCTAAAAGGCTCAGCGATGCAAACCTATTCAAAAATTCACCGCTAGCAGTCTCTTTTTATGTCCCATCGAATGAACTTATCCAAACCATTGATTACTAATGATGATATTGTTAACAATCTTTACCAATTCATGTTCGATGATATTTGGCATTTGCGTATACACTTTTAAGTAACCACATAGCTTATTGTGTCAGAGGTTATCTACGACACACGCTCAACCGAAACCGCGAGGCTATTGAAAAGTAAAGTCATGCTCAGAACAAATAAAAAACTCACAGAGCGAGGATGGAGGCTCCTGTGGCCATATTAAAAATGTTTGGAAAGAAAAATTCCAACAGTCCGGTCAACTCTGATATGGACAAGCAAAGAAAATACGAAGCGCTCGTCCGAGGGTACCATCGTGACTTATATCGCTACGCATACTGGTTGTGCAAAGATAAAGCGATAGCGGAAGATCTAGTTCAGGAAACCTGTCTTAGAGCTTGGAAGTCACTCGATAGCCTTCAGGACGAAAAAGCTGCCAAGTCTTGGCTCATCACAATATTGAGACGAGAAAATGCGCGCCGCTTCGAACGTAAACAATTTGATTTAGTTGATATCGATGATTACGGCAATGATGCTAAAGTCAGCGATGACCCACATCATCAGCAAGAATGGCTGCAAGCACAGATCATGAAACTCGATGTTGAATACCGCGAGCCTTTATTTCTCCAAGTTGTCGGTGGTTTCAGCGGAGAAGAGATTGGCGACATTCTTGATTTAAATAAAAATACAGTGATGACTCGATTATTTCGCGCTCGTAATCAACTCAAAGAGATGTTGGATTCTCAAGATACTAAGAGAGGACAAAAGAATGGATGATTTAGAATTTCGTCGTCGTATTTTGTCGGATCCAAAACAAAAGGATGAAGAGATTCTGCAAGCTTTAGCTGGTAGCGACGCCAACAATAAGTTTGTTGATGACGTTTTGGATCTCGACGTAAAAATTAAACAAGCCATGAATGTGGATGTACCTGAAGATCTCGCTGATAAGATTTTATTTAGTCAGACGTCGAGTGCACTTGATGAAGAGAAGGTCGTCAGACCAAACTTTGTGCGCAAAGCAATGGCACTTGCCGCTTCTATTGCGTTCACCGCAGGATTATTAGTTGGTCAAGTAAACTGGGGAAATGTTTTGGTGTCTCCAGCACAAGCCAGTTTAGCTGATACCGCGATGAAACACGTTATTCATGAAGAACCTTTTGTTCGTCATCTTGATGAGGATGTACCGAGCTCGCAAATTAATGCGAAAATGTCGCCATTTCATTACCAGTTTAGTGAAAACTTTCCATATCACGTTTACTACCTAAACCACTGCGGTTTTGGCGAATCCAATGCGGTGCATATGGTATTCCAAGGTCCAAAAGGTAAAGTAACGTTATTTATTACTGGTATTCCTAGCGAACAAAGTACCGACTTTAATAAGGATGGCATGACCGGAATCGTTCAGCCCGTCGGGAGTTCAAGCCTGATTTTAGTCGGAGAAGAAGGTGAAAATATTGATGCTATCGCTACGACTCTTGCATCAATGATTAAACCGATGTAATAACTTCGACGATTTCCAGCCTTCAAAAGGTTAAATGCCGCTAAATGATCTTATTTAGCGGCATTTTTGTATAAATAGAACACAAAACATTCACCATCGCTATAGCATTTAGAGCTTAAACTCTAAATTATGCATTTTAAGTGCAATTTCCCGTCTTTTAGACATCATTTCTGCAATTTTTATTCAATTTTATCCAATGGTCGGATTTGTCCAAGCAACTATTGATACTACTATCTGCGCCACTGAGCAAAAGCTCAATTTATCGTCCAAAGAGACGAATCTAATAAGGAAAAACAAATGACTCAGAACACGCGTCTGTTTAAAAAGACTCTCCTAGCAGTAACGGTAGCTTTTGCCTCAGGTCAATCGATGGCAGCGGGTTTCCAAATCAACGCTCAATCAGCAACTGGCATCGGCCGTGCATTTGCTGGTGATGCAGTAATCGCAGATAACGCCGCGGTAATGGCTCGTAACCCAGCAGCAATGGCTCTATTTGACAAAATGGAGCTTTCGCTAGGTTTCGAAAGCATTACTTCAATGATTGAAGTGAAAGATGCGAAATATAACGTTAATACTCCTTTGGGTTCCAGTACTGTAAATGTTGCTGACACTGATGATGTGGGTGATACGTCAATAGCTCCAAACATTCACTTAATCGTTCCAGTAAATGACAAGTTTGCATGGGGCGTAAACGCATACTCTAATTTCGGCACTAAAACTGAATTTTCAGATAACTACACCGCAACCGAGTACGGTGGTCTTACGGATGTAAAAAGCTTCAACTTTGGCTTTGCGGGTTCTTACCGTTTAAACGAACAATGGAGCTTTGGTGCTGGTTTAGATTTAATCTACGGCCAAGGCACAATGAAGCGTACGACTAGCTCTTCAGTCCCAGGGGTTGGCGGTCAAAAAATTCTGGACGTAGATAAAGCTGATGGTTGGGCTGTTGGTTTCAACGTTGGTACTGTGTACGAACTAGATGAAAACAACCGTTTTGGTCTAGCGTATCGTTACAGCCCTGAATTTACGGCGAAAGACGACAAAGGTCAGGAAATCACGCTACCTCTACCAGATATGGCCGAGTTTTCTGGTTTCCACAAAATCCAAGACACTAAGTTTGCTGTACACTACAGCATCCAATACATCGGTTGGAAAGATTTCGACCAAATTGATTTTGAGAACCTAAATCAGGGTTTACTTAAAGGTGGTTACTCGAAAGACTATCAATGGCAAGATGGCTGGCACTACGCAATTGGTGGTACTTACTACCTAAACAACAACTGGACACTTCGTGCTGGTTACATGTACGACACAAGCGCTCAAGATAAAGTAACGTCTATCTCGGTACCAGATTCAGATCGCCAGTGGTTCTCAACAGGTTTCTCTTACCATATTGATAATAGCTCAAACATCGATTTTGGCTTCACATACTTGTTAGGTGAAGATGTAAAAGTTAATGAGAATACTCAATTAGCTCCTGGTCTTTCTACCGGTGTAACAGCAACAACTCATGCTGACGCAATTCTATTCGGCTTACAATACAGCCGTAGCTTCTAAGCGCTTCGCTGTTAGTTAGTAGAAAAATACTTTATATAAAAGGCTGGATTTCCAGCCTTTTTTCATATCTGCGATTTATTGCCCACTCAATTTGAGTGAACACGTGTATCTAAATCTCACAATTAGGACGCACAGCTGTTCGCTGAATTCCATTTACAAGCCCTTCACAGTTAGATTATTAAACCACCCAAACAACACTTGAAAGCATAATATTCCAAATTACTGCTTGTGCTGGATTTTCATTTCTAAAGTAAAAACTCTACCTTTAAACTTTCGTCCCACGTTATAAACAAATCAGCGAACATTCGAATGAAAACCAACAAGACTCTTCTATCAACAGCAGTGGCATTAAGCCTACTTGGCACAACGGGCATGGCTAACGCAGCAGGTTTCCAACTTGCTGAATATTCTGCAACAGGCCTAGGTCGAGCATATGCTGGTGAAGCAGCAATGGCTGACAACGCAAGTGCACAATGGCGTAACCCAGCAATGCTAACTTATTTGGAAGGCACTCAAGTGTCCGTTGGTGCAATCTATGTGAACCCAAATATTGATATTGAAGGTGATGTAAACTTCCACGGTAGCACTTCTTCTGCATCTTCAGATGATTTCGCCCATGATGCAATCATTCCAAACTTCTACCTATCACACCAATACAATGAGAAATTCGCGATTGGTTTGGCATTTGGCACCAACTACGGCATGGAAACCGATTTAGGTAAAGGCTTTGGTGCATCGCACTTCGGTAACGAAGCAAGCGTAACGACAATGGAAGCGAACTTAAACGCAGCTTACAAAGTCAATGAATCAATCAGCGTTGGTGGTGGTATCCGTTACATCATCGGCGAAGGCAGCTTTGGCGCAGCAGCTCCTAAGAATAACGTTGTAGGAAAGCACCCTGTCACTGGCGATCCTATCAGTGTTCCTCAAGGTACCGCTCTAAAATACATGGAAGGTGACGATACCGCTTGGGGCTGGCAAGTTGGTACTGCATGGCAGATCAATGAAAATAACCGTATCGGCTTCGCGTACAAATCTGAAGTTGAACTGAAGCTTGAAGGCCATGCTGAAGGTCTAGGTTTTGGCTTCGGTACTAAGCTTTCACAACTACGTGACAACGGCTACATGTACCTAAACCTGCCTGCAACGGCTGAGTTGGCAAGCTTCCACCAAGTAACAGACCAACTTGCGTTACACGCAAGCTTTAACTGGACGGATTGGAGCTCTTTCGAGAAATTGGAAGCACGTCTAGATACCGCTGGCACGCATATGGTTAAAGTAGAAAACTGGGAAGATAACTACCGCTTTGCTGTTGGTGCCACTTACCAGCTTGATCCTAAGCTAGCGCTACGTACTGGTATTGCGTACGATACTTCAGCGGTAAGCGACAAAAACCGTACGATCACTATCCCAGAAACTGACCGTACTTGGCTAAGTATTGGCGCAACGTACGATTGGACGAAAGACTTCAGCCTAGACGCTGGCTTCACCTATATTTTCGCGAAAGACGCGCCAATCGTTGAGTCTCGTGGTTATAAGTCAGACGACGCTGCGGAACAAGTCGGCGGCCAATTCGTAGGCGAAACTACGGGTAATGTTTGGCTAATCGGTGTTCAAGCAAACTACCGTTTCTAACCAAACAGCAAAAATACAAAAAAGGCTTAGCATCAGCTAAGCCTTTTTTATTTGTATATTGTAAAGAACAGCGCTTAAAAGTCTTCTAGGTATTCGTCTAAATACTCTTCTTCTTCGATGTTAACTTCTTCAACGGTTTCAACTTCTGCTTTAAAGTTTTGACGCTGAATATAAACATCGCGAGTAAGAATATATGGATCCGGCGACGAGTCTAACTGTGCTTCTTGCGGTACTAATAAAGCACGCTTCTCCATGCCTTCAAACGCCCACTTGCCCAAACTCGCCCAGAAGTTGAGGTAAGAGAGGGGTAAATACGTACTATCTACGGTATCTGTCACTTCACGTAAGGTATACGGGCCATAACCTGGAATCATGAAGTAAGGGCCATTTCCAACACCATAATGACCTACTGCATCACTGAACGCTTTCTCGTCGTATTTCGTAATACCCGCGGCACTTGCAATATCGAATAAACCGAAAATACCAAACGTCGAGTTAATCCAAAAACGGTTAAAGTGGTCCACGGCTTTCGTACCGTTACCCATGACTAAGTTATTAACCATGCTGGCTGGCTCATCTAAGTTCGACAAGAAGTTAGCAATACCGGAACGAATAGGAACTGGCGTGTATTCCACATACGCAAGTGATACAGGACGAACCAAATACGGATCTAAATATTCGTAGTTGATTTCCCACATGGTTCGGTTAAAGCCTTCCAACGGGTCATACACATCAGAAGTCGTTTGATTTGTTTCTTGTCCTGTTACTGCTTCATCAGGCGCAGTTGAACAGCCAACCAGTCCAACTGCAAGCAGTAACAAGAAGGTAGATTTACCCTTGTTATACATTTTATTTTCCATAACGACTATTAATGTACCTAAGTCACCCAATGAACAGTTGTACGTATGTTGAGCAGTATACGTAGTAAAGATGACTCAGATATGGGAATAAATAAAGGCCAGCAGTCGCTGGCCTTCGGTATTCTACTCGATCGTTTAGAGTCATACCACTAAAGGCAACAGACTCTACCCCGTTGTCATATTTCAGAGACAGACGTTAACGATTAATATTGCTGGTCAATGGTCACTTCAACCGGCGTGCCAAATTCAACGACGTCACTCTCTCCGTGCCAATCTTGGTCACGCGTTGCTACGTTACCGTCAGAGTCTACACGCACACGCACAATGAGCTTGTCGAGTGAAGATAGTTTTTGCCCCTGCATCATGGCATTACCATCATCTAATACGACTGTACGAGGGAAAGTACCCAGCGGATAGCGAGCTGCCGCAACAGGCATTGGTGAGCCATCTGCACGATGTACCGATACAATGAGAACTGCGTTTGGATCTAACTGAGCATTTGGGGCCACATTAATTGTCACAGCGACACTCTTATCCGGTGAAACCGCTTCGCCCATTTGCTTACGAGCGCTCTCAATACTGCGTGACAACATCTCGTAGCGGCTATCTTCTGGACCAATCATTTGCTGCATGATTCCCCAGTACTTGATCGCTGCCGGAAAGTCTTGACGCTCAAACGCATCGAACGCTAACAAAGAAAACACACGCAGATCGACATAGTCTTGCTGCATCAGCTTGCCGAGTAATGAGCGAGCCGTCGCTTGATCCATTTCCTCTTGAGACAGCATCAGAGCTTGTGCATAACCCAACATCACATCAGGATCTTTGGGCTCTAGGCGATATGACTTTTCCATCGCATCGATAGCAGTCGTGACATCACGATTTGCTAACGCAATACGACCTAGCAATAACCAACCTGTCGAGTCTTCCGGCTGGTAATGTAAGCGAGTTCGAAGGGCAAGGGTCAAATCCGCCATTTCATCGTCACTCAACGGCTCAGAAGAAGCCGACATCAGCTTTTTCGATAACTCAGGTAGATTTGCAGACACTTCTTGCCACTGAACAATATCTTCTGACGCGCCAAATTTGTAATACAAGCCATAGCTCAACGCCACCGTCAGAATTACCGATGGAACTAAAACCGCGATTGGTGAAACCTTGGTTTCTTTTTGCGCTTTATCACCCGGAATATCGTCAAGGAGAGACTGCTTTAGATCAGAAATCAGTTCGTCTTCGCTTTCAACCAGTCCTTCGTCGGTTTCTTCTGCAAGCTCAGATAGACGGTCTTTATAAAATGCCTTGTTGAGCTCATCGCGTAACACATCATCATTGTTCGCTTTTTGTTTAAGCAGCGGCAAAGCCACCAGCGCACAAGCAATCAGCGTAAGAGCAACGGTGGAAATCCAAAATAGTGTCATTACTTCTTATCTCCGTTGTTCTCTTCTTCAAGCAATGCTTTTAAACGAGCTTCTTTTTGCTCATCCCATTGCTCGTCACTGCTTGCTTTTGCCTTAACTCTAGATTTACGGCTACGCAGTACAATCAAACCAAAACCACCCAATACTACAGCGAGTGGCCCTAGCCACAAGATCGCAGTCGCGACCGTAAATGGTGGGTTGTAAGTCACGAAGTTACCGTAACGGGCGATCATGTAATCAACAATCTCATCTTTGGACTTACCTTCTTTGGTCATTTCGTACACCTTATGGCGTAAGTCTTGAGCAAGTTCAGCGTTAGAATCCGAGATCGTGTTGTTCTGACATTTAGGGCAACGGAGCGTATGGCTTAACTCTTTGAACTGCTGTTCTTGTTCCAAGTTATCGAACTCGTATACTTCAATGGCAGCGTGAGCAGCAAGAGATAATGTCATGGCAGCAAAAACTGCAAGGATCAGCTTTCTCATTGCTTCGCCTCCTCAACCAATTTGTTGTAAAGCGGCTCCAGTGTTTCCGACCAATTACGTGGGTTTACATCCCCCACATGGCGATAACGAATCACACCATTTGCATCAATAATGAATGTTTCTGGTGCACCATAAACGCCAAGGTCAAGACCAAGCATACCGCTACCATCAAATAGGCTAATCAAGTACGGGTTGCCGAGATCATTCAACCAGCCTACCGCTTTGTTACGATCATCTTTGTAATTCATACCGATGATCTTAACGCCCTTACCCGCCAATTCGTTTAAGTATTTATGCTCTGCATAACACGTTGGACACCACGTAGCCCAAACGTTCAAGAGCAACGGCTCACCTTTAAAAATTGACTGGTCGTATTGTTTTCCAGGTTCAGCTAAGTCTTCTAAGTGAAACTCAGGAACTGGCTTACCAACCAAAACCGACTCCAATTTCGTTGGATCATCGCCCTCTTGGTTGCGCATTAACTGGGTTGCGAAAATGCCCGCCAAAATCATGAAAGCGACGAGCGGAATAAATAAGATTTTCTTATTCATGTTATGCCTCCTGCTCTTTTGACTTCGCGTTTTTCTTTGAAGATTTGCGGAAGCGGTAGCGTTTATCAGAAATCGCTAGTGCGCCGCCTAATGCCATAATCAAAGAGCCAGCCCAAATCCAACGAACGAACGGTTTATAGTAAATACGAACAGCCCAAGATCGGTTGTCGTCTAAACGTTCACCCATTGCAATGTATAAGTCACGACTAATTCCACGGTCAATGGCAGCTTCGGTCATCATAGACTTAGCCGTACGGTAGAAGCGCTTCTCAGCGTGAAGCGTATTCACGTATTTGCCATCATGTGTGATCTCAAAATCCGCGATGTAGCCATCGTAGTTTGGACCATCTTTATCACGCAGGCCTGAGAAGTAGAAATCATAACCTTGAATTTGGAAGTGTTCGCCAGGTGCTAAACGTACATCACGCTCGATGCTGTAGTTCTGTACCATCGCAATACCGATAACAGATACCGCCAGACCAACATGACCCAACATCATTGCCCAGTGGCTACGTTGCAGCTTGCGAACACCTTCACTAAAGCTATGACGGTGCGTTGCACGCTCATATAGTTCAAAGCCATGCATTGCAATAATCCAAATCGCCATTACCCAGCCTATGTAAGCCATGGTTGAGAAGAAGTCGGCAAACAGGTATACGCATACCGCGGCCAAAGCAAAAGCAAGCACACCTGAAACGAGCATTGGTTTCACAAGTTTAGATAAATTGTCTCGCTTCCAACGGATAAGTGGACCAATACCAAGTAGGAAAGCAAATGGCATCATCAACCACGCAAACAGCATGTCGAAGAATGGCGCACCGATAGAAACCGACCCCAAACCAAGCTGCTTATGTACGAGCGGCAACAGTGTCCCCACTAACACCACAACAAGTGCTGCGATAAGTAATACGTTGTTGGCTAAGAGCGCGTTTTCACGAGAGACTAAGTCGAAGTTACCTCGTACACGCACTGCCGCCCCTTTCACGGCAAACAGCAATAAAGAGCCGCCGATAACGAAAACGAGGAAGCCTAGAATAAACATACCGCGCGACGGGTCAGACGCGAACGCGTGCACCGATACTAAAATACCGGAACGGACTAAGAATGTGCCCAACAAACTCAACGAAAATGCAGAGATTGCCAATAGTACCGTCCACGCTTTAAATGTGCCGCGTTTTTCTGTCACGGCAAGAGAGTGCATTAATGCGGTACCCGCTAACCAAGGCATGAATGATGCGTTTTCTACTGGATCCCAGAACCACCAGCCACCCCAGCCAAGTTCGTAGTAAGCCCACCAAGAGCCTAGTGCGATACCGAGTGTTAAAAATACCCATGCAGCGGTTGTCCAAGGACGAGACCAACGGGCCCAAGCCGTATCAAGGCGTCCGGTCATTAGGGATGCGATCGCAAAAGAGAAGGCAACCGAGAAACCAACGTAGCCCATGTAAAGCATTGGCGGGTGAACAATCAAACCAGGGTCTTGAAGCAGAGGGTTCAAGTCACGCCCGTCAACCGGGAAGAAAGGCAACGTACGTAAGAATGGGTTTGACGTTAAGATGATAAACAGTAGGAAACCCACTGAGATCATGCCCATTACGGCAAGTACACGTGCAACCGACTCTTGCGGCATGCCACGACTGAATGTCGCTACAGCGACAGTCCAAGCAGCTTGGATTAAAACCCATAGCAACAGTGAACCTTCGTGTGCACCCCATACTGCGGTTAAACGGTAGTACCAAGGAAGCTGACTATTCGAGTTGCTCGCTACATACTGTAACGTGAAGTCGTTGGTATAAAATCCCCAACATAAAATGGCGAAAGAGAACAACAGCATCAGGAACATAGACCAAGATAGCGGTCGCGCTGTGTTCATGAGCATGGTGTTATTATTCGATGCTCCCCACAATGGCAATACGCTCAGCAGCACAGCCATTGCAAGCGAAAGAATGAGAGCAAAGTGACCGATTTCAGCAATCATTGGCCGCTTCCTTGTTTCTGTTCGGTGCTGTATTGAAGCGGTTCATGCGTTTTCTTCATCGCTTCTGCAATTTCTGGTGGCATGTATTCTTCATCGTGCTTCGCTAGGACCTCAAATGCCTCAACTGTCGTGGCATCTTTCAGTACACCTTGAGCCACAATACCCTGCCCTTCACGGAACAAGTCAGGAAGAATACCGTCATAAGTAATCGTCACTTTAGGACCGACATCGTGCAGGTCAAAACTCACTTTCAAAGAATTAGGATCTCGACGAACCGAGCCCACAACCACCATACCACCAATACGCAGACGCTGGCCTACTTCTGGCTTGGTGCCATCTGGCTTACCATTAACCAATTCCGTTGGAGTGTAGAAAAGGTCCATATTTTGGTTAAGCGCATAAAGTATCAAACCAATGGTGGCACTAATACCGATAAAGATCGCTAGTACGATACCTAGCCTCTTTTTACGTCTCGGGTTCATAAGGTGTTCTCCATGTTCTTCGCTGCGTCGATACGAGCTTGACGGTCAATTTTTGCTTTCACTTCTTTCAATAATGCATCACCGCGGCGAAGGCTAGTGATCAGAAGAATCAGCATGGATAAGAAAGTAATACCAAACGCACTCCATACGTATGATGCGTAGCCACCCATGGCAAAAAAGTCGCTCAGAGATTCAAAATGCATAATCAATTACCTCACTGAGTTTGTTCTGTTGCGAGTTTGCGCACCCAAGGGCGGTGACTTTCTTTACTGATGATTTCGTTACGAAAACGTACCATCGTCACTGCACCAAAGAAGAACGCAAAGCCAAAGATGTTTAGCAATAACGGCCAAAGCATGTCGGATGAAATAGAAGGTTGTTCAAATTTCGTGATCGTCGCGCCTTGGTGAAGCGTGTTCCACCATTCTACGGAAAAGTGAATGATAGGTAGGTTCACGACGCCTACGATCGCTAAAATACCCGCCGCTTTTGCGGCTGTTTTCTGATCGTCAAACGCGTGATAAAGCGCAATAACACCAAGGTAGAGAAATAGAAGAATCAATTCTGAAGTAAGACGGGCGTCCCATACCCACCAAGTACCCCACATTGGCTTACCCCAAACGGCACCAGTAAGTAGAGCAATGAAGGTAAATACCGCACCAATCGGCGCCATCGCAAGCGCCGCCATATCAGATAGACGTACTTGCCATACTAAGCCAATAAATGCCGCAATCGCCATCGACATATAAACGCCCATAGACCAAATAGCTGATGGGACGTGAATGTAGATGATTCGGAAACTGTCACCTTGTTGGTAATCTGAAGGCGCAAATGCAAGCCCCCAAACCGTACCAACCGATAAGCATACGAGGGCCAATACAGAAAACCAAGGCAGAAACTTACCACTCAAACGGTAAGCGGTTTCTGGCTTGGCATAAGGATGTAGCCATTTCCACATGTTTTGTTCTCACTCTTACTTCAGGGACACTGTCTAAAGGGTTGAGACCGTAGCAGTGCTTTAATAATAATTCTTTGATCAAGCGCCGCTTCATTGGCACTTTATTGAGTTAGTTAACACTAACTCTCAATGCGGCACTAATGGCAAAAGGCGTTAACGTCATTGCTCCCATTAGCATCGCACCTAAAATTGCTAGTTGACCGTTATACGCCATACCAAGCGCGGCGGCATCAATTGCTGATGTTGCGAAAATCAAAATTGGGATGTAGAGCGGAAGAATAAGCAAACTCAAAAGAACGCCACCCTTTTGCAACCCAACCGTCAAAGCCACGCCAATAGCTCCAATAAAACTTAGTGTCGGTGTACCGATCATCAAGGTTAGTACAACAGATAGCCAAGTATTGAAATCGAGCGAAAGTAAAACCGCCAATAATGGGCTAATTAGGATCAGAGGTAACCCTGTTAACAACCAATGTGCTATGACCTTTGAAACCACTACAAGTTGCAATGGAATCGGCATTAGCATCATTTGTTCCAATGCACCGTCTTGAAAATCATCACGAAATAGACGCTCTAATGATAATAAGGCGGATAGCAATGCGGCAACCCAAACAATGCCCGCTGCAATACGTGCTAACAAATTTGGTTCAGGCCCAATACTAAGAGGAAACAGAGTAATAACAATAATAAAGAACCAAAGCGGGTTCAGAATGTCTGCCTGACGGCGAAATGCTATCAATAGCTCGCGGCGAATGATGGTGGTCATAGATGGAATCATATCAATCACCCAACTTTATTTTTCTAAGTTTCGGGCTGTCCGAAAACATATCTTGATGCGTCGTCAACACGACAATACCACCATTATCAGCGTGACTTGCGAACAAAGATTCAAGCACTTTGACGCCTTGCTTATCGATGGCGGTCAACGGTTCATCTAAAATCCATAAAATTTGCTTACTGAGCCATAACCTTGCTAGTGCCACTCGTCGTTGCTGACCTGCGGAAAGCTGTGCTACAGGCACATCTTCTCGACCGGCCAAACCAACTTGAGTTAAAGCAGTTAAGATTTCTTCGTCAGAAGAGCGGTTATTTTGAATAGATTGGTAAAAACGTAAGTTTTCTAGTGCGGTAAGCTCTCGTTTCACTCCAGTTTGATGCCCTAAGAACAGCAGATCTTGATGGAAAACATCACGAGATTTTTCAACCTCTTCTCCTTTCCACTTAATGATGCCTTCTTCTCTATCACCTAAACCTGTCACAATACGTAGTAACGTAGTTTTGCCAGTACCATTGCGTCCTTCTATCTGGACCAATTCACCAGGCCTAATTTCAAACTGCAGGTTTTCAAACAGGACCCTCTCATCACGGATCGCTGTCAGGTTAGATACTTCTAACATAGAGCTTCAACTAAAAAATGAACGAAGCGCTATATTAGCACAGCTTAGTTATGACAAAACAGGATAAGAGGGCTGGGATGTATGTAAGTTCATGTATTTTTGTTAATTAATCGTCACACTTTAATAAAATTAACTATAAGTAGTTATAAGCTCTCATTTTAACTTGGGGAGCGAGTGCTAAGAATGAAAAGAGCTTAAGGTAATCTAGGGCTGTATTGCAAAAAGATAATTAGTAACCGAACACAAAAAAAGAGGCTTATCGCCTCTTTTTATCGCTTTAAAACCTTTAGCGTCGACGACGTCCACGCGTCGGGTATTCTGCATCATCTGATGGCTGACCGCTTAGTGGTGGAATTTTCTCTTTTCCCGCCAGTTTTTTCTGTAGTGAAAGCATCAATTCCGCTTCAGCTTTTGGCAGTTCACACTCTTCAATGAGCTCATTGATATCTGCACCAAGCTGTACCATTTTAGAAGCTCGACTGTACAAGCGACCATCAGTATCAGCGTGCTCGAGTTCACGAATTCTCTCGTTTAGGTGCTGAATAATGTCTTGTTGTTCCGTTACTTTTTGTCCAAGACCAACGACAACCGAACGCACTTCGAGTAACTGCTTACTCAACTTTTGTACTTCTTTATCTACATGTCGAGACTGTGCTCGTTGCTGGTCTACTTGCTTTTGCAACCCCGAGCGAATGCGCAGTTGCAAAACAACCAACACCAACACGATAAAAGCGACGCCACCCGCAAGGAATGGAACAGATAAAAGAGTCTCTTCAGCCATCATTATTCAGCCCATTATAGGTGAGCCATCTCGTCCCATTCGTCATCCGTTAGGAGCTTGTTCAAATCCACAAGGATAAGAAGTTTGCCGTCACGGTTGCTCACACCTTGGATGAACTTCGCGCTTTCATCAGTACCAACAGAAGGCGTCGTGTCAATTTCAGAAGAACGTAGGTAAACCACTTCTGCCACACTATCTACCAAAATACCAATCACTTGACGCTCTGACTCGATCACAATAATACGAGTATTATCTGTAACTTCGCCTTCCATCAGGCCGAAACGCGAACGCGTGTCGATAACAGTAACCACGTTACCACGCAGGTTGATGATACCCAGAACATAATCTGGCGCACCTGGAACGGGTGCAATTTCAGTATAACGAAGTACTTCACGAACTTGCATTACGTTGATGCCGTACGTTTCTTCTTCTAGCTGGAACGTCACCCACTGAAGAACTTCGTCATTCGATGCATCTTTCTTCACTTCTACTTCAAAAGCTTGAGACATAGTTAATCCTCGTTAATGTCGTTCCCGACTTAAATCTAATTCAGTGATTTGACATCTAAACCGGCGTTTAGCATGTCAATGAGCGCCTGGACATGAATTAAGGCGCACATTTTTTCTTTTACCATGCCCGCTAGCCAAGGGCGCTTACCCGCCTGTTCACGCCAGCGAACCTTGTCGATATTGAGCGTTTCCGTCCCCATTAGTTGGTTACTGGCCAGCCCCCACATGCTCTCTCCAAGCATGACAACGTATTGGTAATTATCTTTGTAACTGTCATCGCGAAGCTTATCTGCCATCACCCATTTCGCGGTATCGACGACATCAAACTGTTGCTCACGATTTGTTTGTAGCCCCAAATACCAGGCGGGCTTTCCTATCAAATGGTTAAGCTCGCTGATGCGATGAATACCACCTAACTCATCAAGCGGTACGGCAAACGTGACATCATTCACATCAAAGTAAAGCACTTGAAAATCTTCACTTCGCTTCGTGCTTTCCCAGTCAGTTGGTATTTCGGAACCTGTTTGTGTATCGAGCTCGGTATCAACGTTCGATTCTATATTGACATCATGCTCAATCACCGATTGAGGTTCAACCAGTTCTGGCTGAGTTTCCTCAAAAACTGGCGCATCAATCACCCAGTCTTGTATCTCTTCAACTGTTTGTAACTCGGGCGCCTCACTAACGGTTTGTACGTCTGGCTCAGCCGCTTTTATTTCTGCTGCAATATCAATCGTATTTTGTTCAAGAATACTATCAATATCTAACTCGGCTACAGGGTTGCTTGCTTCAAGCTGACTTAATAACCTTTGCACATCTTCCAGATTTGGGGCTTCCAATTCTGGCGGGTACGCTTCTTGAAACTGGTAAGTTTCCGGCTCCGAGTATTGAAACTGCAATTCTGGCTCTGGCTCTGGCTCTGGCTCTGGCTCTGGCTCTGGCTCTGGCTCTGGCTCTGGCTCTGGCTCTGGCTCTGGCTCTGGCTCTGGCTCTGGCTCTGGCTCTGGCTCTGCAGATGATATTTCTTGAGCCAGCAAGTCAAGCTCTTCCTCAAGAGTCGTTGCTTCAGCCTCATCACCCAATAGCGCATTAAAGTAGTCATCAAGCGCTTGTTCACTGGAAAGCACGTCGTTACTGCTCATCGAACGCTAACCTCTCCAGGTAAATCAGTAACTGTTTATACGCAAACACACCACGACTACCAGATGCAAAATGCGAAGCTGGCAAATGCTTTAAACTAGCATCACGGAACTTGGTATCAATCGGCACCGCAGAGGTCCATACTTGATTTGGGTAATCTTTCTTCAGTTGCATCAATGTCTGCAAAGACGCTTTGGTGCGCTTGTCATACATCGTTGGAACGATAGTCACTTTGAAACCACCCGGACGAGACTTTTGCATAATGGTTAACGTGCGCATCATGCGTTCCAAGCCTTTCATCGCCAAAAACTCGGTTTGAACGGGAATCAAAATTCGGTCACTGGCGGCCAGTGCGTTGACCATCATCACACCAAGAATTGGCGGGCAGTCAATCAACACATAATCATAGTCTTGTGAGACCGCTTGTAGAGCTCGTTTTAAGATCAGCCCCATCCCACTGCGATTCCCCATGACACGATCAAGCGTCGCAAGGGACATATGCGCGGGAATGATATCCATCCCTTCCAGTTTTGTCTCTAGGATTAACGGCCTCACCGTTTCACGAGAGAATGTCTTCAACTGGAATAAATCAAATAGGCTCGAAGTTACTGCGTCAGGATCATAACCAAGATAGGTAGTCAGTGATGCGTGAGGGTCAGTATCGACCATCAGTACGCGATGACCTTTTTGACTCAGCAAACCCGCTAATGTCACTGTTGAGGTGGTTTTACCCACGCCACCTTTCTGGTTAGCTACACTCCAAACAATCATGATGAATCCTACGCTAGGCCAACTTCCACCAACATGCGTTCTGCAATGCGGTCAAGCGGTAAATCTTCTGAAGAAATGCCTGCTTTAGCAACAGCTTGGGGCATACCATAAACAACACAACTTTCTTCATCTTGAGCCCAAATAGTTGAGCCTGCAGACTTCAACATACGAGCACCTTCACGACCGTCTGCACCCATGCCAGTCAGTACTAAAGAGAGCACTTTGTCACCGTACACTTTGGCTGCAGAACCAAAAGTCACATCCACACATGGTTTGTAGTTCATGCGGTCGCCGCCATCAATGATACGAAGACGAGCAGCCCCTGCTCGACCATCCACCATCATTTGCTTACCACCTGGAGCCAGGTATGCCACACCTGGCTGCAAGACGTCGCCATCTTGAGCTTCTTTCACTTGAATCTTACACAAGGTATTCAAACGGCTGGCAAATGCAGCAGTAAAGGTTGCTGGCATATGTTGGATCAATACGATCGGATGCGGGTAGTTCATCGGTAAACGCGTCAGAATTTTTTGCAAAGCAACCGGACCACCAGTCGACGTGCCAATTGCGGTCAGTTGATACTTCTTACCAGAGGCTCGGAACTTTGCCGCAGCCGGTCGAGCAGGAGCTGGAGTCGCTGGCGAAGCCGTTCTTGAGCCTAGTGGACGAGCTGCCGCACTGGTACTCGCAGCAGCGCGAGTGATTGGTCGACGCATAAAAGCGCGCTTCGAAGCAATCTGAATAACTCGTTGCTGAAGCAGTGATACCGCTTCTTCGCGGTTACGTGCGATGTCTTCAAACTTTTTCGGTAAGAAATCCAATGCGCCCGCATCTAGCGCATCAAGCGTGGCTTTCGCCCCGTCATGAGTCAGGGACGAAAACATTAGGATTGGCGTTGGAGCCGCTGCCATGATTTCACGCACAGCGGTAATGCCATCCATCACTGGCATTTCAATATCCATCGTGATGACGTCCGGTTTAAGAGATTTGGCTTTCTCAACCGCCTCTCTGCCATTTACCGCAACGTCAATCACTTCTAGGCGCGATTCTGAGTTGATGATTTCGCTCACGCGACGTCGAAAAAAACTCGAATCATCAACGACTAGTACTTTAATCGCCATCTTATTCCTTTTAATAACGTCAGCTTTGCTTAAAGGCGTGAAGCCGCAGCATATCGCTTAAGTAAATCAGGCACATCTAGAATTAATGCAATATGGCCATCGCTAGTGATTGTTGCACCAGCCATGCCCGGAGTGCCTTGCAATAGATTATCGAGTGGCTTAATAACCACTTCTTCTTGACCAATAAGCGTATCCACAACAAAACCAACGCGCTGGTTACCGATCTGTACAATCACCACATGACCGTGACCAGTACGCTCTTCGACGTTTTGTGATTTGGATGCTAACCAGTTCTGTAAGTAAAATAGCGGGATAGATTTTTCACGCACAATGATCGTCAACTGACCATCTACCACGTTTGTTCGACTCAGATCCAAGTGGAAAATTTCGCTCACCGATGCCAGTGGCAGCGCAAACGGATGACCGCCAACACCAACCATCAGTGTTGGTAGGATCGCAAGCGTCAGTGGTACTTTGATGGTGATCTTAGTGCCTTTACCTAGCTCAGAATCGATATCGATTGAACCATTTAAGGTGTTGATCGCCGTCTTAACCACATCCATGCCAACGCCACGGCCAGAGATGTCAGAAATTTTATCTTTACTTGAGAAACCTGGCGCAAAGATAAGGTTGAAGCACTCTTTGTCTGTTAAACGGGCCGCCGCATCTTCGTCCATCATGCCGCGCTTAACCGCGATACCACGCAGTTTGTTCGGGTCCATACCGCCGCCATCATCTACGATGGATAGCTCAATGTGATCCCCTTCTTGTGATGCAGACAAAATCACTTTACCTGTGCGAGATTTACCTGCTTTCGCGCGGTCGTCTGGCATTTCAATACCGTGGTCAACCGAGTTACGAACCAAGTGAATCAATGGATCGGCCAATGCTTCTACAAGGTTTTTATCGAGATCGGTCTCTTCACCGCGCATTTCCAGCACGATGTCTTTATTTAGGTTACGCGCCAAGTCACGGACAACGCGTGGGAAACGGCCAAATACTTTCTTGATTGGCTGCATACGCGTTTTCATTACCGCGCCTTGCAGATCCGCCGTTACGACATCAAGGTTGGCGACCGCTTTGGACATTTCTTCATTGTCGCTGTTCAAACCAAGGCTTAATAGACGGTTTCGGACCAATACAAGCTCACCTACCATGTTCATGATGGTATCAAGCGTCGAGGTATCGACACGAACAGTTGCCTCGGCCTGAGGCTTTTTAACCGCTGGCGCTTTCGCCTCTTCTTTCACCGCGACAGGTTTAGATTCTGGTTTTGGTTTTGGTGCTGGAGCCGGAGTTGGCGCTGCTGGTGCTGGCTTAACCGTAGGCTCAGGTTTCGCAGGGCTTTCCTCTACGTTTGCTGATGCCGGCTTCGTTGCCATATCCAGTTCTTCCAGCGTGGGACCTTTGCCCGCACCATGTAGCTCGTCGAGTAACTTTTCGAACTCTTCGTCCGTCATTAAGTCACTATCTTGATTTGCTGACGATGCAACTGGCGCAGCTGGTTCTGCCGCTTTAGGAGGTTCTGCTGGTGCAGATGCTGCAGCCTCTGCCGCTGATGGACTTTTGCCAACGCCGTGAAGTTCGTCAAGTAGACGTTCAAATTCATCGTCAGTGATATCGCCACTCTCAACTGATGGCGCACTTGATTGAGGAGGCTCTGATGGCGTTGTTGGTGTCGCAGGTTCTGAAGCGCCTGGAGCTGAGCCTTTACCATGAAGCTCATCCAGCAGCTTTTCGAATTCGTCTTGGGTAATTTCATCAACAGAGCCGACACTTGACGCTGGCGCGGCAGGTTCTTCAATAACAGGCTCAGGAATGACAGGTTCAGGAGTAACCACTGGTTCTTCAACCACGGTTGCAGCGACTTCATCTTCTGATTCAGGTTTACATAGACGATGAAGTTCTTCAAGAAGGGCAGGATCCGCAGCTTCCAATGGCTCACGATCTTGAACAGCTTGGAACTGGGTATTGACCGTATCCAACGCTTTTAGCATCGTATCCATTAAGTTTTGCGTGACCGTGCGTTGGCCGTTTCGTAAAACGTCGAACACGTTCTCCGCACCATGACAAGTATCGACTAGCTCTGCCAAAGACAGGAAGCCAGCACCGCCTTTTACGGTGTGAAACCCGCGGAAAATTGCATTAAGTAAGTCTTTGTCTTCTGGGTTATTTTCCAATTCAACCAACTGCTCAGAAAGCAGTTCGAGAATTTCCCCAGCCTCAATGAGAAAGTCCTGAAGAATATCTTCGTCTAAATCGTAGCTCATACGTTACCTTTAAAATCCAAGACTGGACAACAAGTCATCGACTTCGTCCTGCGATGAAACCGCATCTTCTCTCAGTTCTGGATGAAGAATCGGGCCTTCGGCTTCGCTTGTTTGTGTATTCTTTTTATCTGCCGGTTCTGACAAAACTTGAATGTGTTCTTCAGGTTTATTTCCAGAGAATACGGTTAGGATTTCCACTAAGCGGCCTTCTACTTCATTTACCAACGTAATTACGCGGCGAATAATTTGGCCAGTTAGGTCTTGGAAGTCTTGCGCCATGAGAATTTCGGTCAATTGACCACGCAACTCAGTACTGTCACCTTCGACTTGAACTAATAGCTCGTCGATTCGGTGACAAAGTGCTTTGAATTCGCTTAATTCGATGCGCCCGTGCATGAGTTCATTCCATTGAGGACGAACTTTCTGAAGGCAATCATGCAGGTTGTCAGCGATAGGAAGGCAGCAGTCGACTGCATCCATCGTTTTGTTGGCTGCTAGCTCTGTCTTCTCGATCACATAATTAAGACGATCCCTTGCGTTAGGGATTTCGTCTTTCGCAATTTCGGTCATGCGCTGATCGAGACTGAACTGCTTGAGTGATTCGTGAAGGTCTCGAGTTAAGGCTCCAATTTCTTGCAGCATTGGATTCTCGGCACCTTCGTAGATCGAGGCAACAAGCATATTGGCTTGGTCTTGTTCCCCGTTTTCTAGCATTTGAACGAGTGACTTCGCCTGCTCTAGTGAGATCATTCTGAATAGACCCTTTTACGTTTAGTTCTTCTTATCACTTTAAAAACGCTAAACGAGTCATTTAATAGGTATTTAATAATTGGTATGAATGACTCGAATAACAAAGAGAAAAAGAGAGAGTTATAAACGCTCGAAAATTTTATCTAATTTTTCTTTTAATGTTGCAGCAGTAAATGGCTTAACAATGTAGCCGTTTACGCCTGCTTGAGCAGCTTCAATGATCTGCTCACGCTTCGCTTCAGCCGTGATCATTAGAACTGGCAAATGCTTAAGTTCTGCATCCGCGCGGATGTGTTTAAGCAAATCGATGCCTTGCATACCTGGCATGTTCCAGTCAGTTACAACAAAATCGAAGTCACCTTTTTTCAGCATTGGTAATGCGGTTAAACCATCGTCCGCTTCTTGAGTGTTATTGAAACCCAAGTCACGAAGCAGGTTTTTAACAATACGGCGCATTGTTGAGAAATCATCAACAATAAGGATCTTCATGTTTTTATTCAAAATTGCCTCCACTGAATCGTAAAATCAGTGTTTTTAGTCATTTTGTGTCCACGCACTGAGCTTGGTGCGCAAACGTTGCATCGCTTGACTCAGTATTTGACTTACGCGAGATTCGCTTACGCCTAACACATCGCCAATTTCTTTCAAATTGAGTTCTTCATCATAATAAAGCGAAAGTACCAAAGCTTCACGCTCTGGAAGCTGTTTTATTGATTCAACCAGTGCTTTTCGAAATGATTCATCGGCAACCCCTTTGAACGGGTTACTGTCATCAGTTTCATCTGCAGGTGAAATCACATCATCAGAAACGCCTAAATCTTCAATACCGACTAATTTTGAGCAGTTGATATCGGTCAGAGCACTATGATATTGATCCAGTGTCATACCGAGATGCATGGCTACTTCAGAATCAGTAGGATCTCGATTTAATTCGCCTTCCAGCTCCGCAATCGCTTGGTTAATCTCTCGATTATTTTTATGAACAGAACGCGGTACCCAATCGCCTTTGCGCATGTCATCTAACATTGCGCCACGAATACGGATACCTGCATAAGTTTCAAAGCTCGCACCTTTAGAACCATCATAATTCTGCTGAGCTTCGATAAGACCGATCATGCCGGCCTGAATTAAATCCTCTACCTGAACACTCGGCGGTAAACGGCCTAATAGGTGGTGAGCAATGCGCTTAACCAACACTGAGTAGCGCTCTATAAACGCTTGCTGGCTATTAAACTTGCCATGTTGGTCATAGGTTATCGCTTTATTCACCAAAAGGGTCCTCTGCGAATTCGGTACGATTTAGCAACCTTTCCACAAAAAATTCCAAGTGTCCACTTGGTGTTTTCGGTAGTGGCCACGTTAACGCTTTGTTTGCTAGTGAGCTAATAGCTAAAGCAGCAGGAGAGCGAGGGAACGCATCAACGACAATTTTTTGTCTTTTTACAGCCTGTCGTACTTTATCATCTAATGGAATACATGCTACGAGTTCAAGGCTGACATTCAAGAATCGCTCTGTGACTAGCGTCAACTTTGCAAACAATTCTCGCCCTTCACGGTAGCTTCTGACCATATTTGCTACAACTTTAAAGCGTTGGACCTGGTGTTCTTTACTTAACAGCTTAATTAACGCATATGCATCTGTGATTGAAGTTGGTTCATCACACACAACCACAACGACGTCTTGAGCTGCTCGCGAAAAACTGATTACCATGTCAGAAATGCCTGCGGCGGTATCTATCAGCAGGACGTCCATTTCGTCTTCAAGACTACCAAATGCTCGAATGAGTCCAGCATGTTGAGCGTGAGAAAGCTCAGTCATGCTCTGTGTGCCAGAAGTTGCAGGGATTATCTTTATACCATAAGGCCCTTCGACAATCGCATCTTTTAGCTCACATTCACCCGCTAAGACATGTCCTAGATTACGTTTTGCACGAATTCCGAGCATCACGTCCACATTGGCCAGACCTAAATCAGCGTCGAGAACCATCACCTTCTTGCCTTGGCGAGCCATACAAATCGCCAGACCCAGTGTTACGTTTGATTTCCCCACACCACCTTTGCCGCCAGTAACAGCAATCACTTTGGTCAACGATGGTTGTGTTAAGCGACGGAGGCCGCTTGCTTGATCGTGTATCATATTCTCAGTCATAGTAGTCCGCCGCCTTAGAGTCCTTCACTGTCACTGTTCCAAAAGTGAGGTTCGTTCTCTGTCGACTTCTCTAACAGTTCATTTGCTTTCGCAAGCATATATTTTGGTTGCGCTATCACAATGTCTTCTGGCACGCGCTGACCATTAGCGATGTAAGCCACTGGCATTGCGTTTTGAATCACTACACTGATGAATTCGCCTAGACTTAATGACTCATCAAGCTTCGTCATAATACAACCCGAAAGTGGTATGCGTCGGAAGTGATCCAGCGTTTCTTGTAGAACGCGACGTTGTGCGGTAGCTGGCAAAACAAGGTAGCTGTGAATCACTTCTCCGCTCTCTTGCATTAGAGTATCGAGCTGCTCAGAAAGCCTGACATCTCGTTGCCCCATCCCTGCCGTATCGACCAAAATCAGTCTTCTGTTTCTTAGCTGATATATAACATCGGCTAACTCGTTAGAATCTTTAGCAACTCTTACGGGACAACCCATGATTCTTCCGTAAATTGAGAGCTGCTCATGTGCACCTATGCGATATGTATCTGTTGTCACAAGGGCCACATTGTCGGCACCGTATTCCATGGCGGCACGTGCTGCGAGCTTCGCAACGGTGGTTGTTTTTCCCACCCCCGTCGGACCTAACAGTGCAACCACACCACCACGTTTTAAAATGTCCTGTTTAGGAATATTGATTTGATCCGCCACCAGCGACAACAACGCTTTCCACGCTCGCGCTGGTTTTGTATCTTCCGGGATATAGCAAGCCATTTGGTCTGCTAACTCCGGAGAAACGCCCATACGCTCTAAGCGCTTAATCAGCATTGCTCTGAGCGGCTCTCGACGTTCCACTTCCTGCCACATCAAGCCAGAGACTTGATGCTCTAGAAGACGACGAATTGACGTCATCTCTTCGCGCATACTCTCCAGCTCATCGGCAGACTCTTCTCGCTCATCACTTGGACGGCGGCGATCATAGCGTGTCGGATCCAACTTCGGCGTTGGACGCTCAAATCGATTATCTTGTGCGATTAACTTCGCCAAAGGTGAATCTGGTTGATATGGCGCTGGCTTTTCTTGGTTGTAGCCGTCGCGATGCTTATTCTGGCGTTGCAATAAAGCAGAGAGCGAATCTTCATTTTCCGCTACATGATCGTCAGCATCTGCTGCACCACCACTATATTGCTTAAGCATGTTAGCGAATCGCTGCGTCATCGAGCCTGTTTTTTCGTTGTTACTGTTATTACTGTTCAGGCTAATTTTATCTTCATCTAAATGACGATCTTGATAACGATCAGCAGAAGACGATGACATTTGACGATGTTCGTTATAGCGATTCGATTGAGAAGCACCGCGATTTTGTTGTGACGCTGCGCTTGCTTGAGACGGGTTAGATTCACTATCTATCGCCGCAACAATCGCCACCCCACCAGCCACTTTCTTGTTTGACATGATCACCGCTTCCGCGCCTAACTCCTCTTTCACTTGGAGCAGCGCCGTTCTCATGTCTTTGGCAAAAAATCGCTTTATTTTCAAACTATGAATCCATTAATGATGCGTGAGATCAGTTACCCACGGCTTGCACAATTCTGATCTGTTTTTCATCCGGGATTTCTTGGTAAGACAGTACCCGGAGATTAGGTATTGTGTTCTTCACAAATTTCGCCAACGTCGAGCGTAATACACCGGAAGTAAGCAGAACGGCAGGTTCGCCTTTCAATTCTTGTTCCTGTGTCGCTTGGCTTAGTGAAGACTGCAATCGTTCAGCGAGCCCCGGTTCAATCCCCGCGGATTCGCCTCCTGATGCTTGCATAGTTTGATGCAATATTTGTTCCAGTTCAGGTATCAAAGTAATCACTGGCAGCTCAGGCTCTATACCATTGATTTCTTGAACAATTAGACGTTTTAGACTAATTCGAACTGCTGCCGTCAATATGTCAGCTTCTTGACTCTTACTTGAGTACTCAGCCAAAGTTTGAACAATCGTGCGAATATCGCGGATTGGGATGGCCTCGTTTAACAAGTTTTGTAGGACTTTCACCACCACACCTAATGGTAATTGGTCAGGAACAAAGTTCTCAACCAACTTAGGCGCGCTGCGTCCTAACATTTCTAATAAATTCTCTACTTCTTCATGACCAATCAACTGCGATGCGTTATTAGTCAATAACTGGCTCAGGTGCGTCGCTAATACTGTCGATGAGTCAACAACCGTATACCCTAGCGCCTGAGCATGCTCACGCTGATCTTCGCGAATCCATACGGCTTCCAGTCCAAATGCAGGGTCAATGGTTGGCTCGCCATCAATCATGCCATACACCTGACCTGGGTTAATCGCTAGCTCTTGATCCGGACGAATCTCAGCTTCGCCGACCGCAACCCCCATTAATGTGATTCGATAGCTGTTTGGCGTCAGTTCAAGGTTGTCACGTATGTGAACCGCAGGGATTAAGAACCCAAAATCTTGCGATAGCTTTTTACGCACACCTTTTACGCGCTCTAACAGTTCTCCACCTTGGTCTCGGTCCACTAGCGGAATCAAGCGGTAACCCACTTCTAGGCCAATAATATCGACTGGCTGGACGTCGTCCCAAGATAGTTCGCGTTGTGATGAAGGCTCTGCACCTTCGTCGGCTTTCGCTGGTAAAGCCGGTTCTTTCGCTTTCTGCTTTTGGCGTTTATCGATGAAATACGCCGCCGCGCCAGCCGCGACCGCCAGACTCAAAAACGCAAAGTGTGGCATGCCCGGTACGATGCCCATCACACCGAGAATAGCTGCGGTAATCATCAGTGCTTTTGGGTTGTCGAACATCTGGAAGACCAGCTGTTCACCCATGTCTTCATCGGTGTTTTGACGCGTCACCATCATCGCCGCTGCAATCGACAGCAATAGCGATGGAATCTGTGCAACTAGGCCGTCACCAATCGTCAGCAAAGTATAGATTTCAATTGCCTCACCGAAACCCAATCCATACTGCGCCATACCGATCGACAGACCGCCGATGATATTGATAAACAGAATCAAAATACCGGCAATCGCGTCACCTTTTACGAACTTCGAGGCACCATCCATTGAACCGTAGAAATCCGCTTCTTTTGTCACTTCAAAACGACGAACTCTTGCTTGTTCTTGGTCTATCAATCCGGCATTTAAGTCCGCATCAATCGCCATCTGCTTACCTGGCAACGCATCAAGGGTGAAGCGAGCACTTACCTCAGAGATACGACCCGCACCTTTGGTCACCACCATAAAGTTGATGATCATTAAGATAAGGAAAACCACTAAGCCGACCGCGTAGTTACCACCAATAACGACATTACCAAACGCTTCAATTACGTTACCTGCCGCGTTGCCGCCTTCGTGACCATGCAGTAAGACGACACGTGTCGAGGCAACGTTCAGCGCCAAGCGCAACAAGGTTGCGATCAGCAGTACCGTCGGAAAAGCGGCGAAGTCCAACGGACGACGTGTGTAAACGGTCACTAACAACACCACCATCGACAACGCGATGTTAAAGGTGAAGAACATATCCAGCAAAAAGGCTGGAATAGGCAGCACCACCATCGCTAAGGTGGCCAAAACCATCACCGGTGCGCCAATAGCTGGCATTTCACGCTGAGGGATTCGTGGCAATTTATCTGCAAATGGCAGGCTTAACTTCATACTACGAGAGATCTCAATCGATTGAAGCGTCACGTTAGCTCTTACTATTAATACGCGACCGCTTTGGCCTAAAAGTTTAGGTATGGTTGATAATTAAGGCGTTTTAAGCAAGCTATGTACCATAATTAACGCCAAAATAATGACTAAACACTCAAGTAGAGTTTAATATCTGATTCAATTAACCTTTTTAGAATTAGGCTTCTTTTAGCATTAGTGCCGGTGTTCTGGCGGGATTGGCAAATCGTAATCCTGAATTTTGGGGCGCTGTCCACCTCGTTTTCGGTATTGCTTCAACTGGAATACAAATGCCAAAACCTGAGCCACCGCAGTAAATAATCCATCGGGGATCTCTTGTTCTAGCTCAGTAGTATGGTACAGCGCACGAGCAAGTGGCGGAGCTGGTACAATTGTGATGTCATGCTCTCGGGCGACTTCTCGAATCTTCATTGCCATGTGATCAGTACCTTTAGCGATCACTACCGGCGCACGGTCTGTCTTCTGTTTATAACGAAGCGCTACCGAGAAGTGCTCTGGGTTAGTAACAATAACATCAGCTTGAGGAACATCCGCCATCATTCGACGTTGAGCCGCTTCCCTTTGCAACATACGAATGCGTCCTTTGACCTCTGGCTTACCCTCGGTTTCTTTATATTCGTCTTTGACTTCTTGCTTGGTCATTTTTAACTGATCGGCGTGCTGCCAGATTTGAAATGGAATATCGATGGCAACCACAATTAATAGCGAGCAACTGATCAGCAAAATAAAGTTCAGCAAAATATCTAAAGCATGGAAGATGTTTTGCGGATACACATCCATACTTAATTGAATCAGATCCGCCTGCGATGCTTGGATCAAATAGATCGCGACACCAGTAACCAAAACCACTTTAAGAATTGATTTGATCAACTCTACCCAGCTTTGCATTCCGACCATCCGCTTTAAACCGCTAAGCGGATTCATTTTTGACAGCTTTGGCATAGCGGCTTGAGCAGAAAAACTGATTCCTCCCACACCCGCAGCACCAATCATGGCGGCAGTAAACAATGTCGCTAGCACCAAAAATAGAGGGAACAACAAATCGGTCATCGCCCCTAAAGCAATGTCAAATAGCTTTGCCGTATCAAAAATCTCTTCTCGTTGAAGATCAAATAAACGGCTCATGATGGAAAACAATGAACGTGCTAACGCCTCGCCAAACCACATCAGTGAAATGGCGCCAACGATCAGTACAGATGCTGATGCAAGTTCTTTAGACCGAGCAACCTGCCCCTTTTCTCTGGCTTGTTGTAACCGTCGGGGCGTGGCTTCTTCGGTGCGTTCCTGACCGTCTGATTCTGCCAATTCTTAGCACTCCAAGCGAATGAGTCGACAAATCTGCGCCTCACCCACTGTCCAGAACATTTCATAATGACTATAAAGGCCAGCCAGTATGTACCAACAAAGTAATAGGCCCACCATCAAAGCAAAAGCAAAACCAAGCGAGAAGATATTCAGCTGTGGTGCGGCACGGGTCATTACACCAAACGACAAGTTAATGGTAAGTAGTGCAATAATGCCAGATAGAGACATACTCAGTGCCGTTTGGAACATAATACCAAGCCAGCCTGCCATTTCACGGAAATCAACCGCGTTGAGCGAGCCGGAGCCAATCGGCAAAGTTTTGAAACTGAACACCACCAATTGCAGCATTTTCAAGTGCCCATCGGTGGCAAGGAAAAACATTGTCGTCAAAAACATGAATAACTGACCAAGCAATGGCGTGTTCTGACCATTTGCGGGATCAACCATAGAAGCGAAACCCAAACTTGATTGCATACCCAATATTTGTCCCAACAAGACAAAGGTTTGAATCATAAATTGAGTGACCATACCCATCGCAATACCGATGATCATTTGCTCGGCAATGGTCATAAAACCCCGAAACGAGAGCAACTCAATGTCTTGAGGCACTGCAGGGATCGCCGGCATGACGGCAAAAGTGATGGCTAACCCGAGGTAAAGGCGGATTCGTGGTGAGACAAATCGAGCCCCAGTTACCGTCATCACCATCAGCATGGAAGAGATACGAACGTAGGGCCAGAAATAGTTTGCGATCCAATCTAAGACAACGCTAGTGGGGTACTCCATAGGCGCCTCTAATAAAGCACCTGAGGTAAGCGCTCAATCAAGCCATAGAAATATTCCATCAACATTTGCGTCATCCAGTGACCAAATAGCATTAGAGCCAAAAGCGTGACAATCAAACGCGGCAAGAAGCTCAATGTTTGTTCGTTGATGGAAGTCGCAGCTTGGAAAATCGCAACAATAAGGCCGATAAGCAAACTTGGGATGATAATGGCGCAGACCATGATAAGCACCATCCAAAGTGCTTCACGGAAAAGCTCGACAAACATTTCTGGTGTCATGTCTTATCCTCTATCTGCGCTTATCTAAAGGGCAAAACTGCCCGCGAGTGTCGAAAGTATCAAGTTCCAACCATCGACCAATACGAACAGCATCAACTTGAACGGCAACGAAACAATCATTGGTGACAACATCATCATACCCATTGCCATCAGTACCGACGCTACCACGAGGTCAATAATCAAAAACGGCAAGAAGAGCATAAAACCAATTTGGAATGCAGTTTTTAACTCCGAGGTGATGAACGCCGGAATCAACACCGCCATCGACACATCTTCTGGATTCTCGACTTGCTCTCCTGACATGGTTACAAACGTCTCCAAGTCTTTGATTCGGGTCTGTTTAAGCATGAACGCTTTCATTGGTGCTTGTGCAGCATCAAACGCTTCTCTCGCAGTGACTTGCTCATTCAAATAAGGCTGAACGGCTTTATCGTTGATTTCGTTCAGGACGGGAGACATAACAAAGAAGGTCAAAAACAGCGCTATACCAATGATGACCTGATTAGACGGCGTTTGTTGCAAACCCATTGCCTGACGCAATATCGACATCACCACCACAATTCGAGTAAACGACGTCATTAAAATCACCATGGCTGGCAAGAAGCCAAGCATGGTCATTAACGCTAAAATTTGCAGTGTAACCGAGTAATCTTCACTGCCATCTGGGTTCGTGGTCATGGTAAACGCAGGGATGCCACCACCACTAGAAACGGACATAGCACGACTGGCGCCAGTATCACTTTGCATCGCCTGAACAGTGACGCTACTTCCATCGGCTAAGTTACCTGGCAGGGCTGACTCCTCTGCCTCAGCAAACGAAAATGAAGAAAACAGCACGCCGACGAAAAGCAACAACGTGCTCAGGAGCAAACGAATCGGGTTACCCTTTGTCATGTTTTTTGATCAGTTGGCTAAATTGAGTCGCAAAAGCATTGGTCGCCAACTCTTCCTCTTTCAGTGGCTTATCTAACTTGGCTAACATTTGGATTGATTGGCTGGTAATTCCAACCAAAAACTGCTCTTCACCCACTTGAACTACGGCGATTCTTTCTTTGGTGCCCACTGGCAACTGACTCACAATACGCAAGCCTTTTTGTTGTCCCATCGCAGGCACTTGCATACGTTTAAGTAGCCAAGCCAACAAAAGAATCACACCGATCACAAGCACAAGCGAGCCCAGGGTCGTCGCAAGATCCAGATTATTTGGTGCGGCAGCAAATGCATAAGGAGCACTCAGCATTAAGCTCAGTGCTCCAGTGATTTGCTTCAATCGCGTTTTGATTGAGCGGCTCATCTTAACGTAGCTTCTTAATTCGTTCAGTTTGGCTGATCACATCCGTCAAACGGATACCAAACTTATCGTTCACGACCACGACTTCGCCATGCGCAATCAGTGTACCGTTGACTAATACGTCCAATGACTCGCCCGCTAGACGATCCAACTCAACAACCGAACCTTGGTTCAACTGCAATAAGTTCCGAATGCTGATTTGTGAACGACCGACTTCCATCGAAATCGTCACCGGAATATCCATGATGGTGTCGAGTTTACGACGCTCATCTTCGGTAATTGGGCTTGAAGTGTCTTTTAGCTCTTCCAGTGGCGCGGCCAATACTTCATCTACATCAACAGAAGGTGCAGACGGGTCTTCGCCAAGAGCGGCTGCCCATTCATCTGCTAGCTTTTGATCGTCACTTGGTTCCATTTTTCTATCCTGTGTTAAGCCTTATTTAATGCCAAAGCATGTCTGTTCAATAAGGTATCTTAATCGTCTATATCGTCTTCATTCTCAAGCTCAGACATGATGTCTTTGCCCAAGAAAGCTAAATCTGTTTTGACTACATGTGGGCGCTCAATTTCCTCAGAAATTTGCACCGCTAATTTGTCTTCCGAACGGCCCATTTTTACGCGATAGGTCGGCAGGTCTTCCACAAACATTGTCGCATGTTCTGGCATTTCAATCGGGATGATGTCACCCGGTTGCAATTCCATGAGGTCACGCAAAGAGATGTCTTTTTCAAGCAAGTTAACGCGGAAGTTAACCGGACAATCCATAATCTCTTCACGTAATGCTGAGCTCCAACGGACGTCTGTCTCCATCTTGTCGGACTGAACACCTGCATCCAACAGCTCACGGATCGGCTCTACCATGGAGTAAGGCATAACAACATGAAAATCGCCGCCGCCGCCATCGACCTCAATGTGGAAAGAACTCACGACAATCACTTCTGTCGGGCTGACAATGTTAGCCATACTTGGGTTTACTTCAGAGTCGAGATATTCGAACTCCACCCCCATCACTGGCGACCACGCTTCTTTGTAGTCTTCAAATACAATCTTCAGCAGCAGCTGAATGATGCGGCGTTCCGTTGGGGTAAATTCGCGCCCTTCGATTTTGGCATGGAATCGACCATCCCCACCAAAGAAGTTTTCTACCAGAATAAAGACTAAGCGAGCCTCCATGGTGATCAACGCTGTACCTTTTAACGGACGAAAACGCACCATGTTCAAACTGGTTGGCACGTACAATGTGTTTTGGTATTCGCCAAACTTCATCATCTGCACGCCATTGATCGACACTTCTGCCGTTTTACGCAGCATATTAAACAGACTAATACGCATGTGTCGTGCAAAGCGCTCGTTGATAAGTTCGAGCGTCGGCATTCGACCACGTACAATCCTGTCTTGCGACGAGAAATCAAAATTGACGGCACCTTCGTTGTCGTTTTCTATCGGTTCATCGACGTCATCAACATCGTCAACCCCGTGCAATAGCGCATCAATTTCGTCTTGGCTTAATAGATCGGTCACGTTTTACCTATTGAATAACAAAATCTGTAAACAGTACTTTTTCAATCACTGGCTTACCGACCGCAGCGTTTAGCGCTGCTTTGATATCTTCGGAAGCACGATCGCGCAATTCCACTCGTCCCGTTGGAGAACGCAACTGATCAACCGTCGCCGAAGCAAACGTTGATAACAAAGAGCTCTCAATTAGTGGCGAATGGTACCGCGCCAACTCTTCATTCTCTGCGCCGCGAACCATTAACTGCGCTTTAATTTGTACCAGTCTGTCGCGACGGTCCCCAGTAACGTTAAATACAAATGCCTGAGGAAGATTCACGTAGGCAATGGGCGAGGCATCTGATGCCTTCGCTTGAACCTGTTGAGACGCTTCAGCCTGAGCTGGTTCATCAGAGCCCATGAGAAAGAATGCTGCTGCACCACCGCCAAGTAGCAATACCACAACAGCGATTATGATGATAAGTAACTTACCTTTTCCTTTCGGCGCATCGGCCCCTTGTAGCTGTTCTTCTGCCATTGTTGTCTCTTATTATTCTTTTAGGTTACCGAGATGCTTGAGAAAGTCGTTTGGTAACCTTGTATTATTGCCTTTAAACGGCCTGTTATGCGTAAAAGCTAATTCCATCACGCTTTGAAGCCACATTCAAATCCAGATTGACGTCAGCATCAAAGCTCTCTTCTGGTTGTCCAGAAAAACCGCTGCCTTGAGCGCTTTGACCATGTTGCTCAGCAGTATACCTACCTTGCTGCTGCCCACTGTTTTGTTGCTGAACAGAAGAATCAGCCAATTGCATGCCCTGCTGCGCCAACATCTCTCTCAAGCGAGGAAGCGTCTGTTCAATGATGTCACGCGCTTGCGGGTTGTTCACCGTAAAATGCACATTAGCTACATCGTTGTTCATCGTCATACGAATTTGCATACGACCTAATTCTGGTGGATCAAGACGAATATCGAGGTTTTTTAGGTTCTTCGACATCATCATTTGCACTTTTTCCGCCACTTGCTCATTGGCCAACTCTTTGGTCAGTTGCAACGGAAGCTGAGCTTGCTGCGCAGCATCAATACGCGCTTGTTGCTGCACGTTTGTTCCTTGTTGACCCGCCATCGCCTGAAGCTGCCCTGCTAAACCATGTTGAAGTTCTGGTTTATCTTGCTTATCCGCTGTCGCTTTAAGTGCACCAGCAGTCAATGCGGCATTCACAACTTTCTGGTTAACCTCTCCGTCCTTTACGCCTTGAAGCGCCGTCGGCAAATGAGCGGCGGCCAACGCATCTGGCATCGGAGATAATGCGACTTTATCTGTACTCTGAACAGCTTGTGGCTGAGCTGATTGAGGCGCAAAACTAAGGGCTTGCTGAGACATCCCCATAGGTGTAGCCTGGCGAGCCAAATGATGTTGTACTTGCTGCTCGGCGAGAACCTGTTTAACGTCAGTAGGAAGCGCAACAAACTGGGCAAGATCTTGCTCAGGAATATCGGCAATGACCGTCCCTTTTTTCAACCCTTCTATGATCTCTGTTTCTTGCTGAGTCAGTGGTTTTCCCTGCGCCAGTTTGGTATCTATGAGTTCGAGTTCATCCAAGGAAACACGCTGAAGCGCATCAATTTTAGAGCCATCCAAACCCACCTCCAGTGGCGATAGTTCATTGGCAACGTCACCACTGACCATGCCCTTCTCGGTTGGGTGACTGACTTGTTTAGCCATACCTTGCCAAGTAGCAAACTCAGACGAGAGCTTATCGACATCTATAGGTTGACCATTCTTATCTAAAATTGGCTCTAAGCCTTGCCCAGCCATTGCCTGCACTTGTTCAAGCGATTGAGCTAATGGCATGTCATTCAAAGCAAGTTCATCAATGTCTGTTGTTTGCCCGTTGAACGAGTGTTCTAAACCCGCTCGTTGAGGCAAAACTTTGCCACTATCGATGGATGCATTATTCGCTTTCAAGGTTTGATTCGCTTGTTCAATACGACCAAGCAGCTGTTGTCCTTCACCCATCGCGCTTTTTGCGCCATTAGCAGCTGAAGGGGCGTTCGAGAGTGAACCGACTTTCTCAGTGACATCAGCATCATTTTGCGAGTGCGCGCCTTGTTTGGCTTCCAGTAGGCTTGCTTCATCACTTTGAATGGTGTTCGCATGCTCTGTCAGCATGTCGCCAGAGCGGCTTTGCTCTTGAATAGCAGTGTCTTGGCTTTCTTGCGCCAGCAACTCTTCGGTATCGTTACTGCTCGCTTGAGCCACATCTGTGACCGCTTCTTGGCTATCAGCTTCGCCAGACGAAAGCTTGTTAATCTCGGCACTGTTTTGTTCTTCACCATTTAGTGATTTCGTTGCTACTTTTTCTGACTTTTGTGAACCTGAAAACGCATCCGTCAAGGTTTCTAAAAATCCCTTGTTCTCCGCGTTTTCTGTAGGTGCTTGTGCGGCAGAGTCAGACACTGACGTCTTGCTCGTCGCAGAAACATTGGACAAATTCACATTCATATAGAAATTCTCATTATCAGCAGCTTCGAGCGCTAGGCCGCTGCTAAATTGCACACGGTGGCAAATTTAGGTTATTGGGGTGATCATCTACAAAGATATCTGCAAAAATTACGCCAATAACAAGCTCATTGCTGCAGTGACAAAACGAGTGTCATAAGTGGAAGCAACATCAACTTTTAAACATTAAAAAGGCTTCGCTCGACGGCTGTAAAGCAACGTTGAAAACTCGTCCATTTGCTTTTGTTCCCGTTTGGCTTCAGCAAGCTGTTTCTCTTTCTCACGCTTTTCGATCATCCACTCATAGGATTTGCGTTCTTTGCGTACTGTTAACCAGTACTCTTGACAGTTTTCTACCTGTTCTTTGAAATGACTTTCTGCTTGTTTCTGCTTAGATAACGTTTCGTCTAGCTGAGTGAGAAAGCGATTTAAATGCCCATATTCGCTTGCCGTTAAGCCAACCTGGCCACGGTCGATAAGCTGTTGGCAATAATCAAGGCGATACTTTTCGATTTGCTCAACCTGACGGTAATAATCTTCAAGTTCAGAGCGCGCTTTGTTCAGCGCAAGTACGGCTTGATCTTCACGCTCTTTAGTCTGCTCAAGTAGGAACTCCATCGCATTGTTCATGCGCTATCACCCGCCTAAAATGTTTCTAAGCATGTTGACGCACATATCGTATGGCACCGATTCTTTCATGCTCTGCTGTAAGTATTCGTCTAACTTTGGCTTCAATGTAAACGCGCCATCGATAGCAGGATCGGTGCCCGGCTTGTACGCCCCAATCGAGACCAAATCTTGGTTCTTGCGGCAAATCGACAAGACCTGACGTACCGCTTTCGACATCAGAACATGTTCTTCAGTGGTGATTTGCGGCATAACACGGCTAACCGACTTTTCGACGTCAATCGCAGGATAATGGCCTGCATCCGCCATTTCACGGGACAGCACAATGTGACCATCAAGAATTGCCCGCGATGCATCCGCAATCGGGTCTTGTAAATCATCGCCCTCGGTCAACACGGTAAAGAACGCCGTAATTGAGCCTTGTTCGGCGCTTCCGTTACCCGCACGCTCAACCAAAGCAGGTAGCTTGGCGAACACAGATGGCGGATAGCCTTTTGTCGCTGGCGGCTCACCAACAGAAAGGGCGATTTCACGCTGTGCTTGCGCAAAACGCGTCAAGGAATCCATCAATAACAGAACGTCCAAACCTTGATCGCGAAAGTACTCGGCAATGGTTAAGGCGGTTTGACAGCCTTTCAAACGCATCAATGGTGAAGCATCGGCAGGCGCAGCCACCACGACCGAGCGACGTCGTCCATCCTCACCTAAAATCTCTTCGATAAACTCTTTAACTTCGCGTCCACGCTCACCTATCAGACCAACCACAACAACTTGTGCGGTTGTACCTCGCGTCATCATGCCAAGCGTGACCGATTTACCCACACCAGAGCCGGCAAACAGACCGATACGCTGACCTTTACCTACCGTCAATAATCCGTTAATCGCTTTCAAGCCCACATCAAGTGGCTCTGAAATTGGCTTTCGAGCCAGCGGGTTGATTGGCTCAGCATTAAAAGAGGCGCGATGATCGGTATACAACGGGCCAAGTCCATCAAGCGGATTACCAACCCCGTCAATCACGCGACCAAGCAACTCCATGCCAACAGGCAAGCCAGCGTCACTGGTTAATGGCGTCACTCTAGCGCCAGGCAAAATGCCCGTAATTTGCTCGCTTGGCATCAAAAATAGGTTATCACCTGAAAAACCGACGACCTCGGCTTCCATCTGACCGGACATGGTTTCCACTAAGCATAAACTGCCAATTGGCGCGCGACAGCCTGTCGCTTCCAACGTTAACCCAACCACTCGAACCAGTTTGCCAGAGGCAACTGGGCGCGTCGTTAAGCCTTCAACTTTGTAGTTTCTTAAACGGTCAGCCAATGCTTGCATGGATTATTCACCCTCTTGATGACGGTTTGCACCACAAAAACTGTGCAACACGCTTTTGACGCGCTCTTCCATACGGTAGTTAATGCTTGATTCACCTGCCTCAATCTGGACGTCGCCTCGATTGAGTGATGGCTCAGCAACCAACGTCCAGTTGCGGCAATCAAGGTCTTCTTCGCCGTAAGCTGAGCGAATAATCGCAACGTCTTCTGGATTCAGGTGCAAGGTAATGGGATGACCTGATATTGGCAGCGCTTCAACCGACTGCTTAACCGTGTCCAAAATAATTTGAGGGTTGGTTTGTACTTCGACATGCACGACTTCTTTTACTAAACAGAGCACCATGTCTACCAGCTGCTTTTCAACCTGAGCATTCATTAGCTCTAACGGCTGAGCAAACTGGTTCGCTAAGTTCATAAAGGTTTCAACTTGCTGCTGAATATATTCTTGACCTGCGGTCACGCCTTCGGCTTTTCCAAGCTCCAGCCCTTCAGCATGGCCCGCTTGCAGGCCTTCTTCTTTGCCTTTGTCGTAACCTTGCTTAAAGCCTGCTTCTTGACCTTGATACAAACCTTCCTGATAAGCGCCTTGCTTGATCAGCTCTATCTGCTCTTCGGTTAGCTCAAGTGCTTGCTCTTCTTCTGGTTCTTCAAGATTCGGTACCCAACCCGGGTCATAGTTAAACGCGGTTTGTTTTGCTTGCTTGGCTTTGGGCTCACCGTAATCAGGCAACCCCCAACGTTGTGGTTCGATCATCGAATCATCTTCATCAGGACGGATAAATCCACGTTTTCTTTCGCCAGCCATGGGTTACCTATTATGTATTCGATTAAGAAGTGAGGGTGCTCCGCAATAGGATAATCGCGGAGCAATAGAGATTATAAGAACTCGTCCGCACCGCCAGACAACATGAGTTCGCCTGCATCGGCCATGCGACGAGCGATCGCCAGGATTTCTTTCTGTGCCGCTTCGACATCCGCCACGCGAACTGGCGGCATCGCTTCGATGTCATCACGCATCATCTCAGCCGCTCGTTTCGACATGTTCTTAAATACCTTCTCACGCAGAGAATCGTCGGCACCTTTAAGTGCTTTTTGCAACACGTCTTGTGGTACATCACGCAGCAGTTTCTGAATACCTTGGTCGTCTACTTCGACTAAGTTTTCGAAGACAAACATCAAGTCTTGAATTTGCGTCGCCATGTCTTCGTCTTGATCGCGAATCTGTTCCATCAACAAACCTTCAACGTTGTTGTCTAGATAGTTCATGATCTCCGCTGCCGCTTTCAGGCCGCCAATCTTGGCTGCTTGAGCGCCAGCTTGACCCGCGAACTGTTTCTCCATGATTTCGTTCAGCTCTGCCAGTGCCGATGGCTGAACTTCTTCAAGGTTGGCAATACGCATCATCAGATCCAAACGCACGCGCTCAGGGAACTGAGACAAAATCTCCGCGGATTGGTCTGCTTCTAAATAAGACAATACGATGGTTTGGATCTGCGGGTGTTCGTTGACAATGATGCTCGCCACTTGTCGTGGGTCCATCCATTTCAGCGAATCCAAGCCTTTTGACCCCGTACCAAGTAGGATCTGATCAACCAAGTTGTTGGCTTTGTCTTCACCAAGAGCCGCCACCAGCGCATTACGCATGAAGTCTTCGCTGCCCATGCCGATGTTGGTGTATTTCTGGATGTCCTCCAAAAACGCACGGTGAACGGCTGACACCTTGTCTTGGCTGAGATCTTTCGCCTTAGCCATCGCACTACCCACACGCTGGACCTGTTTTGGCTCTAGGTGACGAATAATGCCAGCGGCATCTTGTTCATTGAGGCTCAGTAGCAAAATTGCTGCTTTTTCTTCGCCAGTAATGGTTGAGACATCCAGCTCAACTGGCATTCCCGCGGCGTTGTCATCTTGAGGTACGATATCGTTAGCCATTGTCATTCATCCAGTTTTTCACTACTTGAGCAGCCAGTTCAGGTTCATTCGCGACCAGAGCGCGAACCGCTTTCAATACATCTTCATCTTTATGAAGGTTTGGCAAATCAATACTTGAACCAAACTCAAACAGTTCGCTGCTTTCAATGTCGCTGCCAATCAGGCTAGTTTCACCATCCGCGCCAATCGGCAAGCCGTCTGGTCCGTACATTTCGTCTTCGTCATCACTTGTAGGGTTAAGCAACTTCTTCATTGCTGGGCGAACCAATACCAATACGACAACGATGATCACCAATGCACTTGCGAACCAACGAACCCAGTCACTAAAGTTAGGGTGCTCCCAAATTGGTGGTTCTTCCAGCTGTTCAGCCTCAGGCTCTGCAAACTTCACACTCAGTACATTCAACAAATCACCACGGCCTTGGTCAAAACCAACCGTACCAATTAAGACTTGGCGAATAGCATTAATTTCCGATTCGGACATAGGGGTATAGGTCACTTCTCCCGTATCTGGGTTGACCTGACGACGGTCCTTAATCGCAACAGAAACTGTCTGACGAGCAACCGTCCCCGTCTGCTTACGCTCATGGCTGATGGTGGTATCAAGCTCAAAGTTACGCGTGGATTCTTTACGCACCGAACCCTGTCCCATGACAGAACCGTCTTTCATCTGAGCCACATCTTGCGGAATAGAGGCATCCGCTGGAGGCTGATTACTTAACGCCCCCGGAATACCCGCTACCATATTGCCGTTATTGTAATCCTCTAATGCGTACTCACTGCGGGTTGCAGGGGTATTGGGATCAAAGCGTTTGCGAGTTTGTTCAACCGCGCTGAAATCCATTTGGATATCGACCTGCGCCGTGTAGTTGCCATAACCTAAAATAGGTAATAGCACTGAATCAATTTTTTCACGCAGCGCCTGTTCCTGACTACGCTCTAATTCTTGCTCTTTGCGTCGCGCTGCAGAAGCAGGGTCTTGAGAGCCTGAACTGAGCAAACGGCCATGCTGATCTGTGACGGTAATTCGGGAGGTTTTCATTCCCGGAACGGCACTCGCCACCATGTCTACGATAGAATCAACTTCTTGCTGTTTGAGGTTCGTACCAGTCGACAGTGTCAAAAATACGGACGCTGATGCTTCTTGGTTATGACGCACAAAAACACTGTGCTTTGGTAGCGCCAATAAGACTCGCGCTTTACGAACTTGCTTCATTTCCTCAATCGCTTGAGCCAATTGACGTTCTCGACTGAGTTTAAGGCGCTCTTGCTCTAAACGTTGTGATACGCCAAAGCCCATATCTTGCAGCAAAATATCATCGCCCGCCTCTGTGGCTTGGTTTACGCCCGAGCGAACCATGCCAAGTTTGATCGAGTTGTATTCGCTCGATTCAACAGAAATGGTATTACCATCAAGCTTGTAATTGATTTTTTGCTGGTCCAGATAATCCAAAACGGGGATCAACTCTTCGGTCTCATACGCTCCAAGCGGGCGCATCTCCGGCTCTTTGACCCAAAAGAACAGCATCACGATCAATGCAACACAGATGGAGATTGACAGCACAAGTACAACTTGACGAAGTAAATCAAGGTCACCCACTGCCATATCAAATTTTGACGCACTGCGCTCCTCTAGATCTGGATTTTGACTCTCCACATCTACGTCGGAACTTGCTACCAGTGCACCATCTGAGCCGCCTTCAGTGACGGTTAAATCTGTAGACTTGTCTGCCACACTTATTACCTAAATTACACTGGCATGTTCATGAGGTCTTTATACGCCTCAACGAGTTTATTGCGAATTTGAACCGTCGCATCAAAAGCGACACTAGACTTGTTACGAGCAATCATAACGTCAGAAAGGGAAACATCGGCATCACCACGATCAAAACGGGTTTGTAAATCACCGGATGCTTTTTGAAGTGTGTTCACGTTATTGATGGCTTTAGTTAGGAGATCATTAAAATCTGCTCCAACTTTCGCCCCACTTGCAGTAGGAGCAGTATTGGTTGCTTCTACCATCATGGCGCGCATTTCTGCCTGAATACCATCAACTTTCATTAGCACCTCTAAGCCAAAAGATTGACTATTAACAAAACTGATTATTAACACAGCAATTAACGTGCCATAAGACATTAGTTAGCGGTTTGCTTACACTTTTTGTCTTATGGCGATTGCACATGTTAATTTGGGATATCTATACCAGCATCACGCATTTTGGCAAGTTTGTAGCGCAAGGTTCGTGGGCTTATGCCCAGTTTCTCCGCCATTTCTTTGCGTCGGCCGTTACACTCCACCAAGGTTTCCAAAATAATGGCGTATTCTTGGTCACGCAGCTCGCTGCCCAAGCCCTCCCCGCCAGATACCGGACGGTTCACACTCTCAGGTTGAGCGACTGGCTTAACATTAGGTACAACCATCTCTGCATTTTGAACCACATGCTGCAAGCTGTTGGCATCTTGCCAATCCACCCCTTCTAGTAAGATGTGCTCAGCGTCGATATCACCATTCTCACTTAAGATAAGAGCTCGTTGCACCACGTTATCCAGCTCACGAACGTTACCTGGCCAAGGGTATTGCAGCAGTTTTTCTACCGCAACGGCTGAAAATTGAGGCACTGGCATCCCCATCTTGCTGCAATGACGCTCAGCAAGATGCTTGGCAAGTGGCGCAATATCGCCTTTGCGTTCGTTCAGTGCTGGCCACGCAATTGGGAACACATTCAGGCGGTAGTATAAATCTTCACGGAAGTTGCCTTCTGAGACGTACTGCTTGAGATCACGGTTACTGGTCGCAAGCACGCGTACATCCAGCTTGATGCTCTTACGACTGCCAAGGCGCTCCACTTCACGCTCTTGCAAAACACGTAATAGTTTCGCTTGCAGGTTTAAGTCCATTTCGCTGATTTCATCCAGCAAGATTGTGCCGCCTTGCGCTTGTTCAAACTTACCCGGACACGCTTGAACCGCGCCAGTGAACGCGCCTTTCTCATAACCAAATAGTGTCGCTTCCAGCATGTTGTCTGGAATCGCCGCACAGTTGATCGCAACGAATGGACCATCTTTACGGTTTGATGCGTTGTGAATATAACGCGACATCACTTCTTTACCTGAGCCACTCGGACCTAGCACCATAACATTCGCATCTGTACGTGCCACTTTATCGGCCAAAGCAAGTAGACGCAGACTTTTTTCATCTGCCACGATCGCGTCACCATTGTCATCGCTTTTGATCGGTGCGTATCGACTGACCATGTTCAGCAATACTTCTGGTGCAAATGGTTTCGCCATGTAGTCAATCGCGCCGTCTTTCATTGCCGACACGGCATCTTCAATGTTGGCGTACGCCGTCATTAACAGTACTGGTAAGTTAGGCCAATTCTGCTTGATGTTTTTGAGCAGAGCCAATCCGCCCATACCTGCCATTTGCACGTCAGAAACGACGATATCGACAGTATTCGATTTGAGTTTTAGTAGTGCGTCTTCCGCACAGTCAGCTTCTAACCACTCATACCCTGCCAGAGCCAGAGTATCCACTAGGGCTTCACGAAGACCTTCATCGTCTTCTACGATCAGCACTTTGCTTTGCGCCATTCTGATTCTCCAGTAATTGTTATTACCAGAAGCTGCTTACTGCGCTTCTGGTTGCACTCGCTCTAGCGGAATGCACATGGTAAAGCAGGCTCCATCACCCTGCTCTGAAATAAGTTCCAATCGACCGTCATGGGCACGGCAAACCATTTGAACAACAGCCAGCCCTAACCCGGTTCCTTGAGAACGCGTGGTAAAAAATGGCTCCATAATTTTGGCTTGTAGTTCTTCAGGTACACCCGGTCCGCTGTCTTGCACTGAAATGCGCAACTCGCCATTTACCGGGCGGAAAAAAATATCGACTTGCGACTCTTTACCAGACATCTGAATCGCATTCATGACAAGGTTGCTCAACGCGGATGCAATCGCATTCGCATTGCCTAGCAACTCAGTTTGTTCTTCTTCCACTTCTAGGCAGTAATCAATACCGTTATTTTTTAGCGCGGTTTCGACCATCGGCTGATATTCCGCCACCAACTGAGCAATCGTAAATGGCTTAATGACTTTATTATCACCACCTTTAGCAAAAAGCAGCATATCATTAACCTGCTTTTCCAAATCGTGCAGTCGATCCATTAATTTGGTTTGAAAGCGATCCCTTGTCGCTGGTGGAAGGTTTGGCGCTCCCAAATTGGATGCATATAGCATAGCGCTCGATAGCGGCGTTCTTACCTGATGAGCAAGCGACGCTACCATACGCCCTAACGAAGACAAGCGTTGTAAATCACTCACACGAGCTTGAAGTAAGCGAGTTTCGGTTAAATCGGTAATCAGGATCAATTGACCTGTCGTAGAAGCCGAAATGGCTAATCGAACTTTACGACCATTCCGCAGGGAAACTTCGTGACCATCATCCTCACGAGGATCAAACACCGCCTGAATAATGTTGAACCATTTTTCATTAACCAGTGGAATCTCAAGAATTCGGTGCGCCTCTGGGTTTGCTTCACGCACTATGCCGTACGTGTCGAGCAGAATCACTCCGGCAGGCATCACATCAAGCACCTGCTTATAGCGCTCAACCTGATTTTCTACGGAATCTAAATGGGATTGGTTGGTGTTGTTATCCATTACTGCCTGTCGAAATATCGCCGCTAAAACTAAAATAGCTTGGTAAGCAATTAGCGTACCAAGCTATTTTTTATATTTATCATGACGTTAAGTCATCGACAATAAGTTGACACCCTCAGATAACGGTTTTTGGTGTCAGAAAAACGATGCTAAATAGCCCAAATGATTTAGATATCGTCTTAAATCTCAACGTTACCTAGCGTTGTAAGTTGTACTTACGCATTTTTTCCACCAACGTTGTGCGTCGCATACCCAGCATATCAGCGGCTCGTGCCACGACCCCACCTTGTGCTTCTAACGCTTGGCTGATCATATTAACTTCTAAATCAGCCAACAGCTCTTTCAGATTTACACCTTCAGGCGGCAGCGCTTGCGGAGCGTTCATGCTGTGGTCAAGATCGTCTTGATCATCAAAGCTAAAGTCTTCTGAGAAGATGTCTTGGAACACATCACGCTCTTGTTCTTCAACCGAAATAAACGGATTACTTTCTGGTTGGAACTCCGGAATATCACTGTAGCGATATTTGGTTGGTAAGTGATTTACATCGACCAAGCTATTTGGGTACAGAATGATCATTCGCTCAACAAGGTTGGCTAACTCACGCACGTTACCCGGCCAGTTGTGCTCCATCAATGAATTGATCGCACGAGGGGTAAAACAGATAGGCTGGCCACCCTCCGCTTCCAGACGCGTCATCAACTCTTGCAGCAGCAATGGAATATCTTGTTTGCGCTCTTTCAGCGCAGGCATCTCGATTGGAAACACGTTCAAACGATAGAACAAGTCTTCTCGGAACGTGCCTTCTTCAATCATACTTTCTAGATTACGGTGTGTTGCCGCGACAACTCGAACATTGACCTTGATGGTGCTATTGCCACCCACACGTTCGAAACAGCGCTCTTGTAATACGCGAAGTAGCTTCACTTGCATCGACATCGGCATATCGCCAATCTCATCAAGAAAGATCGTGCCACCGTCTGCGAGCTCAAATCGACCTTTACGTGCCGTTAACGCACCAGTAAACGCGCCTTTTTCGTGGCCAAACAATTCACTTTCTAGAAGCTCCGGTGGAATGGCACCACAGTTAATGGGCACAAAGGCACCACTGCTGTACGACGAATGATAGTGAATGTTACGCGCAACGACTTCTTTACCGGTACCAGATTCACCCAAGATCAACACGTTTGCCTCAGTGTCTGAGACTTGCTCGATCAGGTGACGAACTTCTTGAATACCTCTGCTTTGACCAACTAAGCTGCGAAAAAGCGTGTTTTTTCGTGCACTGGCAACGACATTGACCCCTTTTCGACCCAGAAAATCTTTGCAGTGGCGTAACGCCTCACTAAGCTGTGGGTAATTAAGAGGTAGTTCTAGCTCACCTACAAAATTTGGAAGATCATCCACGGGCAACGGAAATCGGCCCATGACTAAAAGTGGGATGTGGTAGGCGCTGTTTAAATGAGAGATAACCGTATTCGCCGCTTGACCTGCTGGAATGTTACCAACAATACAGCACGACCATACGCTAGACCAATCAACATCGCTGAGCTGATCAGAACTGACCGCTTCGCAATTTTCTCCAACAAATTCCAATATATTGCTTAAATTTAAACGACTTGATGCGTCATCATCAATTACAAGCAGCTTTGCCAAACCTTGCATAAGTAAGAATGATTGCCTTTATTTTAGGTGCGTTGCGGCCAAACCTTGATTTGCGCAATTGGGTGCTAAAAGAAGGCAGAACCACCACACTCAATTTACGATAGACAAAATAGGAAAATCAGCAACAAAAAAAGCCATTAGGGCTACTAATGGCTTCTATTTTATTTGAATATAAAAATAAGGCAACCAAGCAATAAAGAGGTGTGAGCTTGATAGAAACTTTGCTACACAACTCGTTGCGCAATTGACAAATATATTCCTCTAATATCTTAACGCGTTGTTTTGGTTATTAAATACCGACTTCAGCTGCTGTAAGATTATGAAACTCTGTAGGGATTTGGTCCCAAGCGGATTTGATCTCACGGATAATGTCGATAACGTCGTCGATCAGTTGAGGATCATTTTGATGGTTAGCAGCTGAAATTTGCGTGATCATAAACTCATAGAGTGAATCTAAGTTTGAAGCAATATCACCACCGTCATCCATAGATAGACAGCTACGTAGCGCAATGATGATGTCTAGCGCTTTACCTAAACGCTCACCTTTTGCTGGAATATTGCCTGCTTGCATGGCCGCTTTACCTTGAATAAGGCGCTCAATCGCACCAGCCATAAGCATTTGAATGACTTTGTGCGGAGAAGCCGCGCTTAGCTGGCTGTCGACTGATACCTTTTTGTATGCTTGCAAAGAACCGCGCATAGTAATCCTCTTTTAAATAAATTTTTTGTACTGCTGAAGCGAACGCTGGCCATAACGAAACTTATGAAGTTCTTTTCCGACCTTTGACGTTTCCGATTGCATCAGCTCGACAATTCTTTTGGTACGAGTAAGCAACGCTTGCCACTCTGCATCCTGCTTAACCAAAGGATTTTGATGAATAATTGGTAACAGGTTCTGCAATAACCGTTCCCTGATATCGACCAAGCGAAGAATTTCTTCAGTATTAAAGTCGACTTTTTCCAATTCTTGCGTAATTAGTTGATCTATATCACTAATATCTATGAGTTCTTTTTGCATTTATTAACCCAGCGCACTCATTAAGGCACCTAACTGACCTTGCATTTTGCCAGTCGCATCTTGCATGGCGGTAAACTTCGCGTGAGTGCGCTTTTCTAGGCTTTCCATGCGGCGATCTAATGCCGCTTGATCATCACTCAAACGATAATTTTGTTCTGTGAGACTTTTTTCTCGAGTACGAATGCTGCCTGTAATGCCTGTAATACCATGAATCGCGTCTTCGACTCGTTTAGCAAAACCTGTGTTGCCACCGAAGAACTTTTCTAGCTCGTTGAAGTTGTTGTTCAACTGACGATCCAACATGTCATAGTTGATTTCTAAGGTACCTTGACGCGTGGTAGTAATGCCAAATTCAGTTAATGACTTTAGGTTTTCAGGCGCTTTATCAATTTGAGTGGAAAATACCGATTTTAATCGTGAGTCTGCGCTGCGTACGGTACTGTCACCCGACAACGGTCCTTTTTGACCAGTGACCGGATCCACACTCGCCAACGCTTGAGACGTTTGATAAAACGAGTTGTACGCCGCAACAAAGTTTTCGATGTCGTTACGCACACTCTGACGGTCGTATTCCACGCCAATTTCAGCAGGCGGCTTGTTCGGTTCTGATTTGCCTTTAAGTGTTAAATCAACACCTTCTATGGCATCTTCAATCACATTGTTGTGACTAGATAGCTTTGCTACTCCATCAAGCAGAACTTCTGAATCTTGCCCTGCTTGTACCTCTGTCATACCAAGGTATTCTTCAAAAGCAGATTGCGCTTTTGCGATTTTCGCTTCTGCTTCATCAATTTTTTCTAAACGTTCACGCTCTTGAGGATCCAGCTTAGCGCGATGAATTTGTTTCGCTTGCTCTTCGGTCAATTCACCACGTTCAACTTTTGCGTCTAGCGCTTGTTTTTCACTCGCAATTTTTTGCTCAATTTCAGCTTTTTCTTGCTCAAGAAGCTGCTTGGCCTCTTTCGTCGTAACGTAAGAGTCGGTTAATGTGCCTGATGCCGCATTGCTCCAACCCGGAACATCTGGTGCCTTCTCTATTGCTTTCTCGTCGAGTTCTAGCTCTGGCTCTTCATAAGAATCCAGCAAAGTGCCTGACGCAGTTTCTGTCCACCCTGGAATTCGGTCTTCAGGGCGCAAACTCGCGCGTCGGTTGGCTTCATCAATCGCTTCCTGCCCAGCTTTAGCGGCTTCTGCACCCGCAGCAGAGATTGGCTCTTGGGAGCCATCATCTTGTCCATTTTCTGCCGCTTTTTGCTCTTCTGGAGGTAGAGGATTGCCGTTTGCATCCAGTTCTACTGGTTGCTCTGGGAATTGAAGAGGACCTAACACTTCTTCCGCCGCTGAACGAGCTTCTTCAAGCGCGTTAACACGGTCTTCAAGTGTTTGATATTCGAAATACTTTAGAGGGTTGCCTTTGTCGGCCTCCACACTGACTCTGATTTGATGATCCTTACCAGAGAGATTTGAGGCAAGGATAAGGCGTGGTCCTTCAACGTCGTTAATGAGAGATGCTCGAACACCGGGGTTGTCTTTTGAGCCATTGATGCCGCGTACGACATCTGCGAGCTTGGAGCTCGAACGAACGTTCACGTTGAAGGTGTCATCACCAAGCGAAATCTGCAGCTTACCAGGGCCAAACTTTGCGTCTTCTGGCAGTACGTCAGAAGCGACTTTGTGGCTCTGGGCAAGCTGCAACACATCGATAGCATATTTGCCAGCGATAGCATCTGTAGTTGCAGTAGCAGATACGATATTGTCGTCTGTCGTTTCAACAGTACGAACGGCAAACGCTTTCTCTTGACGAAAGTTCGCCATGAGATTTTTCATCGTATCCAGTGATTCTCTGAGTCGCCCGTAGGCACTGATACTGGCATTAATTGTCGTGCGCTCGTTGTCAATGCGTTGCTGCTTTGGTACGCGTTCGGCATCCACAATTTTGCTGACCATGGAATTGATATCCATGCCGCCAGACATCCCCAAAGGGCCTAAACTCATCAAATCACCTCTAAAAACGACTTACACTTTTTCAGTCAACAACCCGCTGTTGGCTGTGTGCTCAGCTAGGCGACGCAATACCACTAGCATTTCTTCATCAGGAATTTGACGAATCACGTCGCCCGTTTTGGCTTCGTAAATCGTCACCACATCTCTCCCGGATTCCTCATCCACTCGAAACGCGACTCCTTTGTTTATGGATGTCACAAACTCATTCATTTGCGCGACCAATTTTTCACGTTCTTCTTTGTTCAGCTCTTGACGGCTTTCTGCCATCTCGATCGCTGCTTGAACAGAGAAGTCGTATTCGGTGTCTTTCGCTTTTTGCGGCGAAACCTCACCATTTGAATTTGCTGGGCTAGACGTGCCTATATCATTGCCATTTTTATTTGCAAACTTTGTGCCACTTGGCGTGCCGTAAGGCTGGATGTTCGATGCGTAGGAGGATATATCCATTACAATCTCCCTTCCACCTTATGGGCTAACGATAGAATCTATCGCTTTGGTGCCCCAGCACTAAGGTGTTTACCTCAGGCTGGGTCAACCACTTAGCCCAACAAGCTTAGCGCTGCAGATGGAGACTGCTTCGCTTGAGCCAGGATTGAAGTACTTGCTTGCTGAAGAATTTGCGACTTAGTCATCGCAGTGGTTTCTTTCGCGTAATCAGTATCTTTAATACGGCTGTTAGACGCATTAACGTTCTCGTTAATGTTGTCTAGGTTGCTGATTGCGTGGTTGAAGCGGTTTTGGAAAGCACCAAGTGACGCGCGTTGGCTGTCTACTGACTTAAGCGCACCGTCGATAACAGCCACGGCTTCTTGAGAGCCTGCTACTGTTGTTACGTCGATGTCTTTCACTGTTACGTCTTTCGGGCCGCCAAAGCCGATCTCGTCCGCTAGGTTGCCAGAGAACTCAACATCACCTTGAACTTTTTGAGAAGAAGCAAATACTTGTAGCTTGCCATCTTCACCAACAGACGCTTTTACATCATCGTTTTGACCGTTAATGTACGTTGCTAGCTGCTCAATGTCGTCGCCTTGTTTTGCGCTGATCGATAGCTCTTTCTCTTCACCTTGTTTGTTGGTGTAGCTCATTTTGAACTCAGTTTTCTCACCAACAGTCCAAGATGCATCTTTACCCTCTTCTGCTGCGTAGCTCTTGCCACCCATTGCAGAAGTGTCTGAGCGCAAGCTACCCATAGAAAGCATCACTGCTTCACCTGAATCTGCACCGATTTGGAAAGATTGCGTACCGTATGTACCGTTCAGCAACTTGTTACCACCGAAAGAGGTAGTTTCAGCAATACGGTTTAGCTCGTCATTTAGCGCTGTTACTTCTTCTTGGATCGCAACACGTTCTGCTTTTGAGTTAGAACCGTTCGCAGATTGAAGCGATAGGTCACGCATACGTTGTAGGATGTTGGTAGATTCATTCATTGCACCTTCAGCAACCTGTGCAATAGAAATACCGTCGTTTGCGTTTTTCACCGCCATGTCTAGGCCACGGCTTTGTGCATTCAAGCGGTTTGAAATCTGTAGACCTGCAGCATCGTCTTTCGCGCTATTGATTTTATAACCCGAAGACAAACGCTCCATTGATTTTTGTTGACCGTCAGCTGCCTGGTTTAGGTAACGCTGTGCAGTCATCGCAGAAACGTTAGTATTAACGTTAATCGCCATAATTGATCTCCTTAAGGCTTTAGTGAATGTACCGTCGTGTCTCTCACCTCACTTAGGTACATCTCATTTCTCTCAGTCCCTTTAACGGCGACCGATGAATATCCTTTAGAAGAAATTTTCAATTTTTTGCGATTATTTTCTTTGGCTTACTGAAATGTGATGAAGCTCTAATGTCGTGATTCGCAGAAATCCTGAGTCCCCAAAAGACAGAAAAAAACCCAGCCGAAGCTGGGTTTACTCGCTCATCTCTCACCACGAGCCAATGAGGTTCTCGTCTTAGGTTTGAAATTAACCTAGCAGACTTAGCGCTGAGTTTGGCGCTTGTTTCGCTTGCGCAAGGATTGAGCTTGACGCTTGCGATAGAATTTGTGACTTGGTCATTTGAGTCGTTTCTTTCGCGAAGTCAGTATCTTTGATACGGCTCTTCGACGCGTTCACATTCTCGTTAATGTTGTCCAAGTTGCTGATTGCATGGTTGAAACGGTTCTGGAATGCACCCAGTTCTGCGCGGTGGCTGTCTACGTATTTCAGTGCCGCATCGATGATAGCCACAGATTCCTGTGCGCCACCAACTGAGGTTACGTCGATAGTATCTACCGTTACTTTTTTACCTTCGCCCAAACCTAGCTCGCCAGATAGGCCGCCTGAAAACTCGACTTCGCCTTCGACTTTGTTGTTGCCAGCAAAGATTTGCAGTTTACCGTCTTGGTCTACTGATGCTTTCACTAGGTCAGTTTGACCGTTAATGTAAGTCGCAAGCTCTTCGATATCGTCACCTGCTTTTGCGCTGATGTTGATTTCTTGCTCTTGACCATAGCTGTCCGTTAAGTTGATTTTTAGGTCGTTCTTACCTTCAGCAACGTTCCAGTCTTTACCTTTACCACTTTCAGCTTGGTAGCTCACACCGCCCATCATTTTGTTGTCTGAACGCATGTCTTTTAGCTCAAGCATCACGGCTTCACCGTTATCCGCACCGATTTGGAACGATTTCGCACCATGTGTGCCGTTTAGTAGCTTGTTACCACCGAAAGACGTGGTTTCTGCGATACGGTTTAGTTCGTCGTTTAGCGCGGTCACTTCTTCTTGAATCGCCACACGCTCTGATTTCGAGTTTGAGCCGTTTGCTGATTGTAGAGACAAATCACGCATACGTTGAAGAATGTTAGTGGTCTCGTTCATTGCACCTTCAGCGGTTTGTGCAATTGAGATACCGTCGTTCGCGTTGCGAACCGCCACATCCAGGCCACGGCTTTGTACGTTCAAACGGTTCGAGATTTGTAGACCCGCAGCGTCATCTTTTGCGCTGTTGATTTTGAAACCCGAAGACAAACGCTCCATAGAAGTTTGTTGAGCTGAGTTTGCGTTGTTTAGGTAACGCTGAGCGGTCATCGCTGATACGTTAGTGTTTACATTCACTGCCATGGTGATTTCTCCAATTGATTTTCCGGTATAGCGGTTTCCGACGTCTCGGAAAACCAAGTAGTTCTCTCAAAGTTACTTTTATTAACGGCGCTCAAACTGATTTCTTTAGGGAATTCTTTGGATTTTTTTGAAAAAAATTCATTTGGAGAAGGAATCGTGATGAAGCAGATAAAAAAGCAAAAAAACGTCAAACTTTCGCTAAAGCTTCTTTTCGAGCTGTCGATACAGGCAGGTTTTGCGTTAAATTCGAGCGAGGTCGATCATTAGCCAAGTAAGGTTAATGCTAGGTTTGGCGCTTGTTTTGCTTGTGCAAGAATAGAAGTACTGACCTGCTGCAAGATCTGCTGCTTCACCATTTGCGTGGTTTCTTTCGCGTAGTCAGTGTCTTGGATACGACTGTTGGAAGCGGCTAAGTTTTCGTGGATGTTATCCAGATTATTGATCGCGTGATTAAAGCGGTTTTGATACGCGCCTAACTCAGCACGATGGCTATCAACGTACTTCATCGCAGTATCTAGGACGGCCACGGCTTGTTGCGCACCACCGACAGACGTAATGTCGATGTTATCAACCGCATCGTAACCTTTTAGCTGTAACCCCAGTTCACTCGCTAAGTCACCTGAAAACGATAAAGTGCCTGAAGTTTCTTCTCCTGCCATAAATAGCTGTAACTGACCTTCTTCATTCACCGATGCCGTGACTTTGTCAGTTTGACCATTGATATAAGTCGCAAGCTCTTCGATATCATCGCCAGCTTTGGCATTAATTTGAATGGTTTCCGTCTCACCAAAACGATTCGTAAATGACATACTAAGATCATTCGCACCGTCTTTTACTTTCCAATCAGAGCTTGCACGTCCGTTTGCAATGTAACTAAAGCCGCCCATATCAATGCCATCACTGCGCATCGACTTTAATTCAACTTGCACAGCTTCACCTGACGCTGCACCGATTTGAAATGCCGACTTACCAAAGCTGCCATTGAGCAGTTTACGCCCACCAAAGGAGGTCGTTTCGGCAATGCGGTTTAGCTCATCGTTAAGTGCCGTCACTTCTTCTTGCAGTGCAGTGCGTTCCGCTTTGCTGTTTGAACCATTGGCTGACTGTAGCGACAAATCACGCATACGTTGCATGATATTAGTCACCTCATTCATCGCGCCTTCCGCAGTTTGCATAATGGAAATGCCGTCATTCGCGTTGCGAACCGCAACATCTAAACCACGCATTTGTGATTGCAAGCGGTTGGAGATTTGCAGACCCGCAGCGTCATCCTTTGCGCTGTTAATACGCTTCCCTGAAGACAAACGCTCCATGGATTGATTCAGCATATCCGTTGCACTGGTCAAATGACGTTGTGCGACAAGTGCTGCAACATTGGTATTAACGGTGATAGCCAAGAGACACAGACTCCAAATAAATTAAGGCTTTGGATACTTATCGACCAAATAATCGAAAGGTTTAGTCTTTTTTGAAAAAGTCTGTGGAATAGAAAAGAAGAAAATAAAAGCCCTCCAATTAGAGGGCTTAAGAAATGAAGTCTGAGAACTTACTTGATGGCTAGCTCTGCGAGCATTTCTTGCGAAGGCGCGAAGAAGTACGCACCAGTTACCGCTGTTGTGAAACGAAGCATTTGGTCTGTTTTACCATCTGTCACGCCGTACATACTTTCTAGCATCACTTTAATGTTATGAAGTGTATTGCAGTAAGAAATAAACAGCAGGCCATGAGGCCCTGTCACCGTCCCGTATGGCAAGCTATGACGAACAATCTTGAGACCTTTTCCTTCTTCTTTAATATCAACGCGACCAACGTGTGATGCAGCAGGAACGTCTTCTAGCTCGATAGAATCTGGTTTGGTACGACCAATCACTTTTTCTTGCGCTTTGACATTCAAGCGATTCCAAGCGGCAAGGTTATGTTCAAAGCGTTGAGCCATGACATAACTACCTCCAGCAAATGGGCCCTCTTTTACTAGAGCCACATCAGCGCGAGCCTCCCCTTTCGGGTTTTCTGTCCCATCAATAAAGTCTGTCATATCACGAGCATCAAGGTAACGGTACCCATACGTTTCGTCCACAATGGTGACATCTTGTGCCGTCTCTTCTAGAAACTTACGCAGAACATAAAAGTGCAAGTCGTGACGAGTAGAGTGACAGTGAATCAGCACATCAACATCCGTTGCAGGCGCTACGATGTCTCCTTCGCCAAGTTGAGTAAAATCAATAAGCTCTTCTGGCGCGTCTACATTGAGGTGTTGCCAAAACGATTTTGTGAATGCGATAGAAAGGGTCAGCGCCGCGCCTGGCTGAGTAATATTTAACTCTTCCACTAACTTTGGTAGTGCTTTCAGCTTATCCAATACGTTTTCACGGTTTTGGTTCACTTTAAGTTGAGTGTACAGTGCAAATGGCCCTGCTTCTGGCACGATCGCCGTTTGAGCTTGTGACATTGAGGTTTCCTCTATACTTTGCCCCGGTGTGGGAAGTTATTGTTTTTAATTCTTCGAAGGCTGTTCTTCATTGCGCTCCAATTGTGGCACATGAAAACAGTCTTTTACCCATCTTCCATTTAGAAGATAGATCATAAACCAAGCTAATAAGGTAATGGTAAGGGCGTTTGCCCAGTTGAATACACCATGTTCCAGATACACATGATACATGGTCTGAGCCAGTTGGATACCGCACAAGATCAAAGTGATCTCTCGACCATAGCGAGTAATTCTGTTTACCCATCCTCTATCGGGGTGGCGGAGCCCCATCAACCACATGAGAAGCAGGCTTGGAATGCCCATCGCCAAACCCAAATACAGCGTACTTGAGTCTGGGTAAACAATAGCGAGTAGCTTACTGCCACTATCACGACTTACGCCTGCCATCGCAAACACAACCCATGAACGCACAAGAAACATCCATCCAAACCATAAAATAATCGGCGCTTTTAAAAATCCATGGGCGTCATATTGGTCAAACGAATAGCGCACAACATCTTCTTCTTTATGTGATAAAAACGTCACTTTAACCTATCGTTTCAGAGTTGCAAGCCAACAAAGATGAGAACTGAAGTTCATTTCAGCACCTTACACAGGTAAACTAAACAAAGATTTACAGCGACGTTGATGAGAAACATGAAAAAAAGAACTCCTGCCACCCCTGTGCCTTCTCAAGAAACACAAGCCGAAGCGATGAGAATTGCTAAATCCACGCAAAAGCCCGGCCAAACCAAAGAGCAAACCAAGCTTATCGCTCAAGGTATCGAAAAAGGCATCGCTCAATATAAGAAGCAGCAGAAAGAGCGCAATCGTCAAGCCGATAAAGCAAAGAAAAAACAGCAACGTGAAAAGCAACGTCAGCATGAAGAGACTATCGAACAAGACAACATCACCGACGATGCGCCAAACTATGCATCAAGCAAACTGCCTTGGATACTGCTCGCTCTGAGCTGGATTGGCTTTGCTGCTTACATAGTATTGGGGAAATAGCTGATGAGACGCCTGTTACTTGGACTTTTTGTCGTACTTCTCTCTGGTTGCACGATGCCTTCTCACCTTACTCATGCTCAAAGCCAAGATGTTCATATTCGCATTGACGCTCAGTTCAACCCTGATCGATGCAAATACAAAGGCGAAGTCACCGGAAGCGAGGGTCATTGGTATAACTACATTTTCATGACCAATGACGCGATGATGCAAGGTGCGATGAATGATTTAAAAAACAATGCAGCGGCTATCGATGCGGACACCGTTTTTATGGTCTCCCCGCAAGATTTTATCACCTCATTTAGCGTGCTGGGCTCCGCTTACCGCTGCAATGGATGACGCCTGAATATGAAAAAAGCCAGCAATTGCTGGCTTATGCACGAAATCCAAGACTGCTAGCGATATCTCTCTCCCGCTCTAGAACCCATTGGCTATCAAAAGGCCCCCAATCTGAAAGTTGATAATAGCCGTCATTATGACGTCGGCCATCTTGAACGAATATGAGTTCAATGCCGATCCCAGGTAACGCCTTGAGTACATCTTGAATTGTACGACGAGGCCACCCCGTTTTTTCGATCAACTTTGGCACATTCGGCCTTTCTAGGTTTTCCACCAACAAGGCCAAATATAGCCGCCTTGCAAAAACAGGACTCAATTCCATTGACACCTCCTAAAATTGTGCTGATTCATTATTTCGTTTTTGCTCAGCGAGATGTTGCGTTTGATCAATAACTCGACTTTTCCATTTGATTTAGACGATTTTTTATTCGATTTATAGTGCATTCATCGTAAATAAGTTACGTAACATCAGTTATCTCAATCTATCTGAAAATATTTTCCACCGCATTTTGTCAGTTTGATTGCTTCTTGATAGGATGCTATAGCAGCCCAAATCACTTAAGTGCGTCTTAACCGCACCAGTGAAAAATAGAACAAAGAAAAAAGGAAACACTATGTCGATTACCATGTTTGGTATTCCCAACTGCGATACGATCAAAAAAGCCAAAAAATGGTTAGAAGCTGAGGATATTACTTACGACTTCCATGACTACCGTAAGCAAGGCGTTGATGTAGCTATGGTAAGCGAATTTTGTCGCGCTTTAGGTTGGGAACAGGTGCTCAACAAACGTGGCACGACCTACCGCCAACTGACACAAGAACAGAAAGACACGCTTAACGAAGAAAACGCGATCGCTCTTTTGGTAGAAAATCCGGCGATGATCAAGCGCCCAATTTTAAAAGTGAATGATCAACTTCATATCGGTTTTAAAGCTGATCAATACGCTACCATTTTCAACTCTTAAATAAAGGAATACTCAAGGATGACAGACAGTCCAGTATTGGCACTTGCTAAAGATCTGATCAGTAGACAATCTGTAACGCCGGAAGACGCAGGTTGTCAGGATTTGATGATCGAGCGCTTAAAAGCACTCGGGTTTGAAATTGAAGTGATGGTATTTGAAGACACCACGAACTTCTGGGCTCGCCGTGGTTCAGAAGCGCCACTATTTGCGTTCGCTGGCCACACCGATGTGGTACCTGCTGGCAAACTGGAGCACTGGGATACACATCCGTTTGAACCAACTATTATTGATGGTTACCTACACGGTCGCGGTGCAGCGGACATGAAAGGGTCGCTAGCTGCTATGGTCGTTGCTGTCGAACGCTTCATTGAAGAAAACCCAGACCACAAAGGCTCAATCGGCTTTCTAATTACGTCGGATGAAGAAGGACCATTTATCAATGGTACCGTTCGTGTTGTAGAAACGTTGATGGCACGTGGCGAAAATATCGACATGTGTATCGTCGGTGAACCATCCAGTACCGAAGTAGTTGGCGATGTGGTGAAAAATGGACGTCGCGGTTCTATCACGGGCGATTTAACGGTAAAAGGAACACAAGGCCACGTGGCCTATCCTCACCTAGCCAATAACCCAGTGCACGAGTCTCTACTCGCGATTCATGAACTCGCGACGACAGAGTGGGACAAAGGAAATGATTATTTCCCACCAACCAGCTTCCAGATCCCGAACGTATCGGCTGGCACTGGTGCGTCTAACGTCATTCCTGGCGAGTTCCATGTTCAGTTCAACCTACGTTTTAGTACTGAGCTTAACAATGACGCAATTGTTCAGCGTGTTACCGAAACATTGGACAAGCATGAGCTGGACTACGACCTAAAATGGACATTCAACGGTGACCCATTCCTGACCGATACAGGCGCGTTGCTAGATGCAGTTGTTGCTGCTGTTGCCGACGTGAATGATACGAAGCCAGCCCTACTTACAACTGGCGGTACGTCTGATGGTCGCTTTATCGCTCGAATGGGTGGTCAAGTCGTAGAGTTAGGCCCTGTTAATGCTACGATTCATAAAGTGAACGAATGCGTGAAAGTGGACGATCTAGAAAAGTTGACTGACATGTACGAGAACACGTTGAAACACCTGTTAGCGAAGTAATCAGCGAGAGCACCATGACACCAGAGCAACTCACCGGCACCACAGATTCTCATCTGGAATCCACTTTAGTGGGTCAAAAAGCGTTTCTACTCCACCCTGAAGTGGCTGACGATCTGCTAAAGATGATTGAAGCGGCAACAGAAGCAGGTTTTAAAATGGAAATCGCCAGTGGTTTTCGTGACTTCAACCGCCAAAAAGCGATCTGGAACGGGAAGTTTTCTGGTGAGTTGCCAATTCTCGACGTCAACTCCCGCCCTTTAAACAAAGCAGAGTTAAATGACGAAGAGAAGTTGATGGCCATTTTGCGCTGGTCGGCACTGCCTGGAGGAAGTCGTCATCATTGGGGTTGTGATTTTGATGTCTATGCGCGCAATTTATTGCCTGCTGACACCAAACTCAAGCTGGAACCTTGGGAGTACATTGAAGGCCACCAGCAGGCGTTCTACCAATGGTTAAAAGCCAACCTTGGTCGATTCGGCTTCTTCTTCCCTTATCAGCAAGATTTAGGTGGCGTTTCGATTGAGCCTTGGCACATTAGCCACCGCACTGTCGGGCAACAGTGCCTCGCGCGATTAACGCCTGATGTACTCAGAAGCCAGTTGATTCAGCAAAATCAGACCGACAACATTGCAGGGATTGACGTCATACTGAATAATTTGGATAACGTCGTTGCCAAATTTATTCACAATATCACGCCGCCGGAGGCTCTATGATAGAAATACTCACCAACCCTTGGGTCATTATCATTGTAGTGTTGAGCGTGGTCATTGGTAACATTGCCGCACTCAAATACACCGCAAAAATGAAGTTTGGTCAGATGGATAAAAGCCGTAAGAACGATTTAGATAAGCTGAACACGTTGGATAAACAGCGCTCCGCTGACGAGGAGAGCAACAAAGACGAGCCTCGTTAGTTAAACACCTACTTTATCCCGACACGCCGAATATAAGCATCAAAAAAGGGACCACTGGGTCCCTTTTCAATTATTGTGTAAACGTATCGCGTTAAGTTCGCTTTGGTTACTGCTTCACCGTCGCAGCCAATACAGGCGCTAGTGATTTCAAAAACTCTTCTTCTACTGGCTTACCAGAGGAATCCGTAATATTGATAGACGTACGGTTGCCTAAATCGCCAAGTAAGAATGTGTACTTACCAGCGTCTAACTCCACTGGTTTAACGCCGATATCGTTCCAGAATTCATCATCCGGAGACGCATATTTCGCAGTGATTGTGCCCTGAGACTGGCTACGCTCTTCAATCTTAAAGCCCATCTTAGGTAGAATATTAGGCAGACGTTGCCAAAGCATGTTGTATTGCGCACGCGCGACAATCACAGGAAGCCCACTGCGGTCTTTACCCATTGTAATTGGGATCTGTTTAACCAACTCTTGCGCTTTACGTTGTGCTTCTTCACGTACTTCTTGATCGTAGCGAGCGGTTACCAAGTTCGTCATGAACACATTGTAGCGCTCACGGTTGGTCGCCGTTACTTCTTTCACTTGATTGCCTTCACGCCAGTCAATAAGACTCACTTTAAAGCCGTGTCGACCATTTGCTTCAGCACGTACGATCTCATATCGGCTACCAATTTCCAGCTCTTCGTCTGGCGAATCCCACGTCACCCAACCCGTCTCGATGCGAGAATCTGTTTGGCTTTCAACTGGAATCTCGTTGGCCGCGACCATGTTTTGTACCGTTTGCCAAACTTTATCTAGTTCATCTTTACGAAGTAGCCAAAGTGTCACTTCACCATCACTACTGCGGTCCAGACGTGCACCAGGAATAAGCTCTAGGACTTGTTGAGGTGGACGAATGTCGACATCTTTACCTACACCACCAGCATAGTTACCCTGAGGGATCTCATAGTTAGGGTAAAACTGAGGCTGTGCACCCTGTGGGACATTCCACTCACCCAAATTGGGGGAGTTCAAATACTCGAAGTCATCTTTTGCTTGACGACGTTGATTGGCACCACCTGAACAGGCAGTCAATACGAATACAGCTAATGAACTTAACACTAACTGGCTTGAAAGCTTCATCTATACTCCTAAAACACCGAGGGCGCTTTGGCCCCCAGTATGAACTTCAATCCTAGTAACTCAATCTTAATAGCTCAATTTTAATAAATACCGGCGTCGGTTAACGCCTGTTCGACGATCGGCTGCGATTGTTCAGAAAGTGTGGTTAAAGGAAGACGCAAACCACCTTCTTCAATCAAACCAAGCTTTTGCGCTGCCCATTTTACTGGGATAGGGCTTGCTTCAATGAAAAGGTTTTTGTGTAGAGTCATCAAGCGTTGGTTAATCGCTTCTGCTTCTTCGTACTTACCTTCACTTGCCAAATGGAACATGTCTGCCATGTCTTTAGCTGCAATATTGTTCGTTACCGAGATAACACCATTGCCGCCAAGTTTCACAAAATCGAGACCCGTCGCATCATCGCCACTTAGTAAGATAAAATCTTCGCCACAAAGTTCACGATGAATTGCAATTCGGTCCAAATCGCCCGTTGCATCTTTTAAAGCCACGATATTATCAAGCTTTGACAAGCGTGCCACTGTTTCTGGCTGCATATCAACAGCAGTACGGCCTGGTACGTTGTATAAAATTAGAGGCACATCACTCGCTTCAGCAATTGCCTTGTAGTGCAAGAACAAACCTTCTTGAGTTGGTTTGTTGTAATACGGTGTCACACTCAGGAAGCCAGCAATACCAGAATCAGCCAGTAATTTGCTAAATGTTACTGCCTCATGGGTTGCATTTGCACCCGTGCCAGCAATCACAGGGATGCGACCGTCGGCAAACTCAACAGTTTTATTAACGACCTTTACATGCTCTTCAATGGTCAGTGTCGCTGACTCACCTGTTGTGCCTACTGCCACAATACCGTCTGTACCCGCTTCAACGTGGTACTCTACTAGCTTTTGCAGACTGTCAAAGTCTACTTCGCCATCTGCTTTGAATGGCGTAATCAGCGCTACGATACTTCCTGAAAACATGTTTATCTCCCTCATTTAACTCTTTCTGCATGGTACTGTAATGCGATTGAAAAACACAAGAGCGTAAACTCGCTTACAAAGTACAAATGAATGAATAATTATCAGTTGTTAGAGGTCTAGCAACTTAATTGCTCTATTTGGTTTGATTAGCGGCAATATTGATAATCGTGTTGGGCTTTCGAGTGACTTTAGAATCTATCAGTGATTTGGAAAATACTGAAGTGCACAAGCCAGGAAAATATACTCTTTGGTCGTGCTCACCAAGTCAGACCTGAGTGAATAAAAAGACCAAACAACACGCAAGCACATCATGCAAACGTTTTGTTCCCTCAACTCCATCGTTTACTGCTTGCCTCCGATCGTTCACCTCAAGAGCCAACCTGCTTTTTTGTAAACTAAAAAAAGAACTGACTCGATATTTCTCTGCAATATCTGTGCTAACATCTCTCTATTGAAGAAAGGACAAGAAGCTCATTTATGAAGCAACATCTGGTACTTACAGCAGTTGGAACGGACCGTCCAGGCATTTGTAACCAAGTCGTACACCTCGTTACTCAAGCCGGTTGTAACATAGTCGATAGCCGTATCGCTATCTTTGGAAGTGAATTTACCCTGATCATGCTCCTAACTGGGAACGCCAGCAGTGTGACTCGAGTAGAAACGCAATTGCCCCTACTTGGCCAAGAGCATGACCTGATTACGATTATGAAGCGTACGTCGGCGCACGAATTGCTCGACAACAGCTACACAATGGAAGTGTTTATTGAGTCTGAAGACCGCCCAGGTCTGACTGAAAAGTTTACTAAGTTCTTCGCGGATCAACAGATTGGTTTGGACTCTCTTAGTGCCCAAACTATCAGTAAGTCGAAAATTCAACTTGATGCCGACCAATTCCACATTGCGATTACCGCATCAGTAAGTGCGGATTGTAACTTAATGCAATTACAAGAAGATTTCGATGAACTTTGTCAGTCGCTCAACGTACAAGGTTCTCTGAATTTCATTAAAAACACACTATAAAGTAAAGGAAATCAAAATGAATACGCTGACAGCAGGCTCGCCAGCGCCAGCCTTCTCTTTGCTCGACCAAGACGGAAATACCGTTTCTCTTGAAGACTTTAAAGGCAAGAAAGTACTTTTCTACTTTTACCCTAAGGCGATGACGCCGGGTTGCACTACACAAGCAAAAGGCCTTCGTGACATCAAAGCTGAACTCGATGCACATAACGTAGTAGTACTCGGCGTAAGCATCGACCCTGTAAAGCGCCTAGGCAAATTCATCGAGCGTGATGATTTAAACTTCACCCTGCTTTCTGACGAAGATCATGCCGTTGCAGACCAATTTGGCGTTTGGGGCGAAAAGAAATTCATGGGTAAAGTATATGATGGTCTTCACCGCATTAGCTTCCTGATCAATGAAGAAGGCGTAATTGAACACGTGTTCAACAAGTTCAAAACCAAAGATCACCACGAAGTCGTATTAAATTACCTGAACGAAAACGCATAAGCGCGATCCGTTCTCAAATAACAAAAAGCCCAGCAAACTGCTGGGCTTTCTTTTGAGCATCGTACTTTGGTAACGCCTACTCTTGTTCGACTGATTCGTTTTCTTCCGTACTTGGTAAGGCATGCCATACGGCTTTAACTAGTGTCGCCAACGGAATGGCGAAGAATACGCCCCAAAAACCCCACAAGCCACCGAAGACTAACACTGCCACAATGATGGCAACTGGGTGTAAATTTACTGCCTCGGAAAACAGAACAGGAACCAACACATTACCATCCAGCGCTTGGATAATACCGTAAGCAAGCAGCAACCAATAAAACGGAGGTGCAAGACCCCATTGGAACAGACCAACGATGGCGACAGGCACGGTTACAGCAGCCGCGCCGATATAAGGAATTAACACAGATAGACCGACAGCTACGGCAAGCAGCGCCGAATAGCGAAGATCTAAAATGGCAAAAGTCACGTAACTCACGCCACCCACGATTAAAATCTCGAGCACTTTACCGCGAATGTAATTGGAGATCTGCTCGTTCATTTCATGCCAAACTTTATTCGCGAGTTTACGGTTTTTCGGCAAAACACCACTCGCGATTCTTAGCATCTCTTCTTTGTCTTTCAGTAAGAAGAAGATAAGTAGTGGCACTAAAATCAGGTATACCGCTAGCGTCGCAATACTGACTAATGACGCAAGTGAGCCTTTTACTACACTCTCACCAAGTCCCAACGCTTGGTTTTTGGCATTTGTCACCACGGTTTCTACAATTTCTAAGTTTGCTAACTCAGGATGACGTTCTGGTAGCGTGACAATAAACTTTTGTAACCCGTTGTACATGTTTGGAATATCGTTAATTAGATTACCGACCTGAGTCCAAATCGTCGGAACCAAACCAAACAAAGCGATCAACATCAATCCAACGAACATTAAGATCACGATGATGACCGACAAAGTGCGCGGCACGCCCATGCGACACATTTTTACGACTGGCCATTCAAGTAAATAAGCCAAAACGATCGCGACAAGCAATGGCGCAATCAAATGCCCAAAGAAGTAAATGGTGATAAAACCAAACAGCAAGATCGCGACGAGACTTACTGCATGAGGGTCTGAGAAACGTCGTTTATACCAACGACTAACCATTTCAAACATCTTATGCGGATTCCTTATTGAATACAGTCAATGTGTAGTGCTCTGATGTAGATTGGCAATCAACTGAGTACCCTTGGGCACTGAGATAGTTCACAATGTCTCGTTTAGAGCTGTTATCCACCACTTGAATAACAAGTTGATGATACTGCTGCGTTTCTCCTTGAAAGACTTCAGCAGCGTGACGCTTTGCAAGTAACAGTGCCATAGGGCAACGTTGTTCACGCAAATCAAGTAACATGGATTCCATTGTATTGCTCTGCACTTATGATAGGGTTGTATTGTAACGGCTTTTTGAGCTGGTGCTAGCACTTCTGACATGATTTAACCACATGCTGAAATGACTCGGATATAAAATAATTTACGAAACCAATTCATTTATTTCCGGTCTTATTGCTAGCTTATATCCTCGCGGATAACCAAAACGCATGTGGCGCTGTTGAGAGGTTCTCAGCCTCTAACCACATGCTTATGTATTTTGGAGAACCTTTTAAACGTATGTTAAAACGCACTCGCTCGCTAGTTTGCTTATGTCTTGCAGCTGCAATCAGTTCGCCGACAACCTATGCCAATAGCATTGACTTGCCAGACATTGGTACGGCTGCTGGTGGTACGCTCTCAATAGACCAAGAGTTGATTTACGGCGACGCCTATATGCGAATGCTCAGAGCCAGTAAACCTATCGTTAATGATCCTGTTATCAATGAGTATATTGACGCTCTCGGGCACAGATTAGTAGCCAATGCGAACGATGTAAAAACGCCGTTTCACTTCTTTATGATTCGCGACCGCAATATTAACGCGTTCGCGTTTTTTGGTGGTTACGTAGCGTTGCACTCTGGGTTGTTTCTTCATGCACGTTCAGAAAGCGAGTTAGCCTCTGTTGTTGCTCACGAGATTGCGCACGTCACACAACGCCACCTTGCGCGCAGCATGGAAGAGCAAGCACGTCGCTCTCCGGCCACATTAGCTGCACTCGCTGGCGCATTACTGCTTTCGATAGCCTCACCAGAAGCGGGGATGGCTGCAATTACGGCGGCAACCGCAGGTAACATGCAAAGCCAAATCAACTACACTCGCGCAAATGAGAAAGAAGCGGACCGCTTTGGTATTTCGACATTGGCAAAAGCTGGTTTTGATGTTCAAGCAATGCCACGTTTTTTTGGCCGTCTTGCAGATGAATATCGTTATGCGAGTAAACCGCCGCCAATGCTACTGACTCACCCACTACCTGAAGATCGAATTACCGATAGCCGTGCGCGAGCAAGGACCTATCCACCAATGCGAGTTGTGCCTTCAATAGACTATCACCTAGCGCGTGCGCGCATTGTTGCGCGGTACGCCGGCATTGACGGACAAGCTGCTTTAGGCTGGTTTGAGCGAACTCAAAAGAAAGCCTCTGCGGACATTACACCTGCTTTTGACTATGGGCGAGCACTCGTACATTTAGACAGCAAACGCTTGTCTCAAGCGGAACCTATTTTGAAAAAGTTGCTGGAGCAGGACCCAAGTAACCCGTTCTACTTGGATGCTATGACGGATTTATATATCGAGAAGAAGCAGCCAGAAAAAGCAACCGAGATGCTCCGTAAAGCGTTATCTCGGAACCCTCAAAATAAAGTATTGACCATTAACTATGCCAATGCACTACTTGAGGACAATAAAAACGATCAAGCCACGCGAGTTCTTCAGCGATACACTCATGATTATCCTGAAGATACAAATGGCTGGCACCTAATATCGAAGAGCTACCACGCGCTAGGACGTAGTGATGAAGAGTTGGCTGCGCGAGCGGAAATTTTGGCGTTGCGAGCAAACTGGAATAAAGCGATTCAATATTATAGTGAAGCAAGTAAAATGGCCAAGTTGGGCAGCTTAGAGCAAGCTCGATACGATGCCCGTATTGACCAACTCATGATCCAAAGAGATCGATTCATGGCATTACAATAACGAAATGGAGAAAACCATGTCAGTCGTGATTTATCACAACCCTCGTTGCTCAAAGAGCCGTCAAACACTTGAACTGCTTGAGCAAAATGGTGTTACACCGGAAGTCGTCAAATACCTAGACACACCACTTAACGTAGATGAGCTAAAAGCGCTGTACGCACAACTTGGCTTTTCATCTGTACGTGAAATGATGCGCACCAAAGAAAGCGAATACAAAGAACTTGGCCTAGGCGAAGACTCTGTTAGCGATGAGCAATTGTTCGAAGCAATGGCGAAAAATCCAAAATTATTTGAGCGTCCGGTGGTAGTTGCCAACGGCAAAGCGAAAATTGGTCGACCACCAGAGCAAGTGTTGGATATTCTATAAATGGATTGCCAGATCCTTATTTTGTATTTCAGCCGTCACGGCTCGACAAAACAACTGGCAAGACAGATAGCAAGAGGAGTCGAATCGACTCCTCAATGCCAAGCAATTTTGCGTACAGTTGAAGAATTGTCACCTCACTCACACTCCCCTTCTGATCCAATTGTTACTCTAGAGGAACTGAAAACGTGCGACGGTCTAGCGTTTGGCAGTCCCGTCTGGTTTGGCAACATGGCTGCGCCTTTAAAGCACTTCTGGGATCAGACTACATCTTTATGGGTCAGTGGTGACTTAATCGATAAGCCAGCTTGTGTCTTTACCTCTTCCTCTTCGATGCATGGTGGTCAAGAAACAACGTTACAAAGCATGATGACCCCTTTATTGCATCACGGGATGATGGTTTTGGGCATTCCTTATGCCGAACCAGAGTTACACACTACGCAGTCCGGAGGCACTCCGTATGGCGCCAGCAGTGTAGGCCATGAGGCAACCCTCAGCAGTGAAGAGATTCGTCTGGCACAACAATTAGGCAAAAGGCTGGCAACTGCAGCGTTAAAACTAAAAGTCTGTTAGTAAAATCAAGGATAGTTAATCGATGTCTGACTCTTTAGACCAAACACCACTCGGTACACAGGCTAAAACCTATCGTTACCTGGCTTTATTTGGCAACTTAGCCTTATTGGCCTGGGTCGCTATTTGGCAGCTTGCGTTGTCCCCTCACCCTCACCTCAGCAGCACAACACTTGCTATTGCTTGGTGTATTCCGCTATTACTTCCGTTGCCTGGTATTTTGGCCGGCAAGCCTTACACTCATGCTTGGGCTAACTTTGTTCTTATGCTGTATTTCTTGCATGCGCTGACCATCCTTTATGTGGATGGTGGAGAACGTTGGCTTGCGGCAGTAGAGTTGCTCCTGACTTCACTCGGTTTCGCTGGCAATATTTTGTTTGCTAGAGCGAGAGGCAAAGAGCTAGGTCTTAAGTTGAAGCGCCTCTCTCAAGTAGAAAAAGAAGAAAAAGCGAAATTCAATAAATAACGACAATCGCAGTCAATCACTGAGCATTGGTTCGAATACGAATTTAGAAAACAAAAAGAGTCGCTATTGCGACTCTTTTTTACGCTTACCACATTGGTGTTTGATCCTTGCGCTTCACGCTTGGAAAGCTATCAATGCGATTACGATGCCGAGCGCCACTCGTAGATCAAGTCATACTGTTCTCGGACAGGCTCCACAATCATCGGCTGAGTTGGTTGCGTTTCGTCCTTTGCTTCCGCCGCGATATCCGCAGGCACTTCAGACTGCACTTTTTCGACCATAGCTGTATCTTTAGCTTCATTCATCGGAGCGATTGGCTCTGCTTCTTGAGTTAAAGCTGGGGCATCAACTTCACCCAAAGGATCTTCAAAAACCATTAATTGAGAAATAGAAGAAGCTTCTTTCTCAAAAGCTTGTTGAGATGCCAAAAGATGGATGTTGAGCGTCAGCTCATCACCTTGGACACGCTTAATTTCCGTACCCGCAACTGAATTAAGTTGTTTTAACGCATTCTCTAAACGGAAGAAGTCCGTGGCAGACGTTACATTAAGGACTTTCACCGCCAACGCTTTTGAAGATTTTCCAGATACTACTACTGCGCTCTTACTCGCGTAGTAGTCAGCGATGCCATCAACCATCTCAGCAATGGCATTAGCGCCTGATGCGGAACCGTTACGCGGAGAGCGTTGTGCTTCAACAATTCTCATTGGTGATTGATCGTATAACGTCCAGCGAATTTGTTCACCCTGAGCGCGCACAACTAAAACGGCATCCGCTGGGTATCGCTGACTGGCTTGGCCAATGGGCTCAATAAAGCCGCCCCAAAGATCAGAAACATTAACACCAGTTACATCATCAAAATCACCAACCGGGATCGTGATCGGCAAGCCTCTCGATTTCGCAGCACTGCGAAGTGCTACAACGTTTGAAGAGTCGGAATGCTCCCAAGCAATATTACGATCGTAGTCCTGCTCTTCCACCATCCAAACCAAAATATTGGCGCGATTTGGCGACCAAGATGGCAATTGTGCTTGTGTTAAAAGCGAGCTGATTTGGTCACTGTTAAACAACATTTTTAAGCTCGCTTTTCCATCAACCTGCCCATAGCTCAGTTGGGAAATGTAACGCGCACTTGAACCAAGTGCCTTTTTTATCACTGGATTGCTTAAAGAGGATTGAGAACCGGTCGCTCGAACAATCACATCCTGCATACCTTGTTGACGAGCCAGAGACTCACCGTCGTTCTGCTCACTGTCGATAACCACTTCGGCACGATAGATATCCACCTGAGTTAATGCATATACTGGTAGGGACAACCAACCTATCAGTAAGAGAGCTAAATAGCGCATAGTTTTTATAATCCTCTGAACAAGAACCCGAATAATAAGCAACTATCAAATCTTGAGCAAGGTAAGTACTGAGTAAATTGTCTGTATTATGACCAGCTTTGTTAACTCGGGTCTCAACGAGCACTCTAGCGTTGTTTTTCATAATAAACTCATTGCTTATCCAGCTATCTCAACAAGTTAGACAGTTCATTTTTCATCGTCACGCAAGACTCGTAAAAGAGGCCAATTTGCAAGCAACTAACTCTCAAAAACGCTATTTATGGGAAAGATTCAATCGAAAGTTTGATCCATGCAACGTTGCAAACGATTGCAGGATGATAGTATTCGCCAGATTTGTCTGCGTATCTTGAAAATAGGGAATTATTATGAAAAACGCGTTACAAGGCGCTCAAATGCTCTTTGTCGCTTTTGGTGCTTTGGTGCTTGTGCCGCTGCTAACTGGCCTTGATCCAAATGTCGCCCTCTTTGGTGCCGGTGTCGGTACTCTCCTCTTCCAATTAATGACTAAACGTTCTGTTCCCATCTTCCTTGCCTCTTCTTTTGCGTTTATTGCTCCTATTATGTTCGGTATCCAAACTTGGGGTATCGGCGCAACGATGGGCGGCTTAATGGCAGCGGGCCTGGTTTATGTGGCTCTAGGGGCGATGATCAAAGTGCGTGGTGTTGGATTTATCCATAAAATTCTCCCCCCTGTTGTCGTTGGCCCTGTGATCATGGTGATTGGTCTTGGCCTTGCTCCAACAGCAGTGAACATGGCGGTAGGTAAAACCGGTGATGGTGCTGCACAGCTTGTTAATGGTGATGCTGCGATCATCATCTCGGCGGTCTCACTGCTCACAACCATTGTACTAAGCGTGTTTGCAAAAGGCTTCTTGAAGCTCGTTCCTATTGTTGGTGGTATTCTTGCTGGTTACTCTGTTTCTCTATTCTACGGGGTGGTTGATTTCACTCCTGTAACACAAGCGGCTTGGCTAGCTATGCCAAACTTCACCGCGCCAGAGTTCAACATAAACGCAATCTTGTTCATGATTCCTGTCGCTATCGCACCTGCGGTAGAGCACGTAGGTGACATGCTTGCTATCTCAAACGTTACAGGTAAAAACTACCTGAAAAAACCTGGCCTTCATCGCACAATCGCAGGTGACGGGGTGGCAACTATCGCAGCCTCGATGGTGGGTGCTCCACCAAACACCACTTACAGTGAAGTTACAGGAGCGGTAATGCTAACCAAAGCATTTAACCCTGTGATCATGACTTGGGCTGCGATCACTGCAATCGTACTTGCATTGGTAGGTAAGCTAGGCGCGGTTCTTCAAACGATTCCAGTACCTGTCATGGGCGGTATCATGATTCTGCTGTTCGGCTCTATCGCCACAGTAGGCCTCAACACACTGATCAAGAATAACGTTGATTTACATAAGTCTCGCAACCTAGTGATCGTTGCCGTAACACTTGTATTTGGTATTGGCGGTATGGCTTTCGGTATTGGCGAGTTCAGCCTACAAGGTGTGAGCCTATGCGGTATCGTGGCAATTATTCTTAACCTTGTGCTACCAAACGATTTAGGTGAAAACCACGTTGTAGATAACGCACAAATGGAAGAAGAGAACGCGAAATAGTGCGTCTGCGCTGCTTTACTGAGTGGCACATTTTATTCTTCTCGTATTATAGATATAAAAAAGGCTTGGTTTTCACCAAGCCTTTGTTTTTTCTGTTCAGTCGTAGTAATACATTAAAGAATTACTTAGTACCGAAGATCTTATCACCTGCATCACCTAGACCCGGTACGATGTAGCCTTTGTCATTTAGCTTCTCATCGATTGCCGCAGTGTATAGCTCCACATCTGGGTGTGCTTTTTCTAGCGCTTCAATACCTTCTGGTGCAGCAACAAGTACCAACACTTTGATTTGGTTACAACCTTTCTCTTTTAGAAGATCAATCGTAGCAATCATAGAACCACCCGTTGCAAGCATTGGGTCAACAACAAGCGCAATACGCTCATCGATGTTAGAAGCAAGCTTGTTGAAGTAAGGAACTGGCTCAAGTGTTTCTTCATCACGGTAAATACCAACAACACTGATACGTGCGCTTGGCATGTGCTCAAGAACACCGTCCATCATGCCTAGACCTGCACGTAGGATTGGTACTACGGTTACTTTTTTACCTTTAATTTGGTCTACTTCTACCGGACCGTTCCAACCATCAATGGTCACTTTTTCTGTTTCAAAGTCTGACGTTGCTTCGTAAGTAAGTAGGCTACCGACCTCAGTCGCTAACTCACGAAAACGTTTTGTGCTGATGTCACCTTCTCTCATTAGACCAATTTTATGTTTTACTAGAGGGTGCTTTACTTCAACAACTTTCATGTCCATCTCCGGCTATAGTTGGCAATATTTAAACAAACCTTCAGATTATACATGATTTTTACAGGGATATCAGGATAAATCACTAAAGAAAAAAACAGACGCAAACGTTTGCTATCTATGTTTAAGCACTGTTAGAATAGCGCCGTTTTCATATCCAACTTAATACCGAGGACTTCCCTGTGAGTGGTAACAACTCTTCTCTTAGCTATAAAGACGCTGGTGTAGATATTGATGCAGGCAACGCGCTTGTGGATCGTATTAAGGGTGCGGTAAAACGTACTCGTCGCCCTGAAGTTATGGGTGGTATCGGTGGTTTTGGCGCGCTATGCGAATTGCCAACCAAATACAAACAACCTGTACTGGTTTCTGGTACTGATGGCGTAGGTACTAAGCTTCGCCTAGCACTGGATATGAACAAGCACGACACTATCGGCATCGACCTTGTTGCGATGTGTGTAAATGATCTTATCGTGCAAGGCGCAGAGCCACTGTTCTTCCTAGATTATTACGCAACAGGCAAGCTAGACGTTGATACCGCAGCGGATGTTGTTTCAGGTATCGCGGAAGGCTGTATTCAAGCAGGTTGCGCCCTAATTGGTGGCGAAACTGCCGAGATGCCTGGCATGTATGAAGGCGAAGACTACGACGTAGCTGGTTTCTGTGTTGGCGTAGTCGAAAAAGAAGACGTGATCGACGGCACGAAAGTCGCTGCTGGTGATGCACTTATCGCTGTTGGCTCAAGCGGTCCACACTCAAACGGTTACTCCCTTATCCGTAAAATCCTAGAAGTATCTGGTGCAGATAAGAACGAAGAACTAGCAGGTCGCACTATCGGTGAGCACCTACTAGAACCAACGAAGATTTACATCAAATCAGCACTTAAGATGATTGAGAAACACGACATCCATGCGATTTCTCATATCACTGGTGGTGGTTTCTGGGAAAACATCCCACGTGTGCTGCCTGAAGGCACAAAAGCAGTTATCGATGGTAACAGCTGGGAATGGCCAGTGATCTTCAAGTGGCTACAAGAGAAAGGCAACGTCGACACACACGAAATGTACCGTACGTTCAACTGTGGTGTGGGTCTAATCGTTGCACTACCTAAAGACCAAGCGGAAGCCGCGGTTGCTCTTCTTCAAGAAGAAGGTGAAAACGCATGGGTTATTGGTCAAATCGCGCAAGCTGAAGCGAACGAAGAGCAAGTTGAAATCCAATAATTTGCAAATCGAGCTCACAAGATAAAAAGAATGAGGACACTAGATGACTAGGTCCTCATTTTGCTATCTAGAACACTAAAAACCATTCTATTAGTAGGTAGTTTAGAAGCTACATAACTCCAACCTACCATACCAAGGCACTCTCGACATCATGAAAAACCATACCCTAAAAAACATTGTGGTCCTCATCTCGGGTAACGGAAGTAACCTGCAAGCTATCTTGAAAGCTTGCGAAGACAGCATGCCAAACGCACGAGTGGCAGCCGTGTTCTCTAACAAAGCAGATGCTTTTGGTTTAGAACGTGCAAAAAACTTTGATGTAGACGGTCACTTTGTCGACCCTAAAGCATTCGACTCGCGTGAAAGCTTTGATGCAGAGCTAATGAGTCAAATCGATGAGTACCAACCAGACGTGATTATTCTGGCGGGCTACATGCGTATTCTGAGCAGCGAGTTTGTTTCTCATTACATGGGTAAGATGATCAATATCCACCCTTCTCTTCTACCAAAATATCCTGGGCTACACACACACCAGAGAGCAATAGATGCTGGCGACAAAGAACATGGTACGAGTGTGCACTTTGTAACGGAAGAGCTTGATGGTGGCCCTGTCATACTGCAAGCAAAAGTTCCGGTGTTCGAAGACGATAATGCTAGTGTACTTGCAGCACGTGTGCAGGCTCAGGAGCACCGAATCTACCCTATGGTGGCTAAGTGGTTGGTAGACGAGCGGTTGATCATGAAGGATGGTAAAGCCTATTTAGATGGCGCAGAACTTGGCGCACACGGCTACGCCTCCGATGAGTAGTCCTGAATACTAAACTCCAAACACAAAAGAGCAGCCTGAGAGCTGCCTTTTGTTATTTTGAAACATATAAACTTGATTCAAGAAAGCCGTAGCGAGACTAGGAAGCTAGAAAGTATGAGAGTTCACCAGTATCCGCATTCGGTTGAAAACGTATAAAAATAAAGCTCGCGATTAAGCGAGCTTTACGAGTTGTTCCGAATTAACCGCTATTCTAACGGCTCAGTTGGCGCCTGATTGCCCGGTTTCGCCGCTGCAAACGGCACATTCACCAGTTCAGAGGCATTGTTTTTCACTAGTTCACCTAGGTGAAACAAGCCGTACTCGCCAGGTTTCATCCGCTGCCAAGCTTCGTTACCCGTTAAAGGTTGAGTCGCGATCACAGAAACAATGTCATGTGGCGTTGTTTCTTCTTGGAAGTTAATTTCCACATCTTCATCAAGCAAAGCGGCTTTACCAAACGGTGCGCGTCTCGTGATCCAATACAAGTGATTGGTGCAATACGTCATTACATACTCACCATCACTCAGAAGCATGTTAAATACACCCTTCTCTCTTAGCTCATCACAACATTTAGCAACATATAAGAATACCGATTCCATATCCTTTGGCGGCTCAGGATATCGATCTTCCATTTGCTTCAGTAACCAACAAAAGGCCAGTTCACTATCTGTCTCACCGACAGGTCGGTGTCGACCCGTATGTAAGTCTTGATAGCCTGAGAGCTGACCGTTGTGCGCAAACGTCCAATACCTCCCCCACAGCTCACGTGTAAAAGGGTGAGTATTTTCTAAATTAACGCCGCCACGATTCGCCTGTCGGATATGGCTAACGACAGCGCGACTTTTGATGGGATAATTTTGCACTAACTCTGCAATTTGCGACTCACAACTTGGCTTGGGATCTTTGAAAGTTCGAAAACCTTTCCCTTCGTAGAAGGTAATTCCCCATCCGTCACGGTGTGGGCCAGTTCGACCTCCACGCTGCATGAGCCCGGTAAAACTGAAACAAATATCCGTCGGAACATTAGCGCTCATACCGAGCAATTCACACATGATTTAAAAAACTCCCTAACAACACAGCTCGAAAAGGTGGCCGTGAAACGACTATTCCATCTCTTTTTCAATCAACTGAATGATGATATGAATAATCTTAATATGAATTTCCTGAATGCGGTCCGCATAACCAAAGTGTGGCACGCGGATTTCAATATCGGCAAGCCCTGCCATTTTGCCGCCATCTTTGCCTGTTAGCGCAATCGTCTTCATGCCTTTCGCTTGCGCCGCTTCAATCGCTTTCAGGATGTTACCTGAGTTACCTGAAGTCGACAGACCAAACAGGACGTCACCTTTTCGGCCAACCGCTTCTACATAACGGGAAAACACGAAGTCATAACCAAAGTCATTACTCACGCAAGAAAGGTGGCTTGGATCTGAAATAGCAATACCAGCATAGCCAGGACGGTTTTCTCGGTAACGGCCTGTTAACTCTTCGGCAAAGTGCATCGAATCACAGTGAGAACCACCGTTACCACATGACAGTACTTTACCATCTTGCTTGAATGAGTCAGCAATCATTTTCGCCGCTGCTTCGATTTGCGCAATGTTATGGTCATCGCTTAAAAATTTGTTGAGCACTTCAGCAGCTTCGTTTAATTCACTTCTAATCAGATCATGGTACATAAGACGTTCTCTTTATTATTTCGGCTTCAGTCAGTCCTAGATTCACTGAGCAAATTGTTCTGATACCAATTTGGTATCGGACATTTCATAAACCTGAACTCGGGTTTGATTACTCTGAGTTTACCCACAAACGAGAATTAGTGTCGATAGTGAACCAACAGATTTAGATTGGTGATGGTAATAAACTTGTCAACTTGCTCATGAAACCATCACTCAAATCGCAACTTTAGAACTTTAACTCTACTTAGATCACTTTTTATCCAATCTTATGTTTTACATTTCCTTAATATTTTGATTACACTTAAACCAACTGGTTAGACCTCTTACCTAACATACAGACGTACAACACTTATAAAGTCTGAAAAGGAAAATACATATGGACATCTTGCTCTCAATCATCACGATGACGGTCGTGCTAGGCATTACGCTCTACCACCGCATGTCTCTCGTGAAATCTATTAGTTTACTCACAGCAGCTATGTTAGCGCTCACAGTAATAGGCGCGGTTGGCGTTACTGGTTGGGCTATTTACGTTCTTGCTGCCGCTGTATTCGCGGTTCCTGGCGTACGTCAGTCTTTGATAAGCCGCAAAGCATTAGCGCTTTTCAAGAAAGTGCTGCCAGCTATGTCTCAAACCGAAAAAGAAGCGTTAGACGCAGGTACCGTCTGGTGGGAAGCCGAGCTATTTAAAGGCAAACCAGAGTGGCAAAAGCTTCACGCAATTCACGCACCTAAATTAAGTGCAGAAGAACAAGCCTTTTTAGACGGTCCAGTGAATGAAGTGTGTGCCATGGTGAGCGATTTCCAAGTGACTCACGAACTCGCGGACTTACCGCCAGAAGTATGGCAATACCTGAAAGATCACAAATTCTTCGCCATGATCATTAAGAAAAAGTACGGTGGTCTTGAGTTCTCAGCATACGCTCAATCACTAGTACTACAAAAACTAACGGGTGTTTCTGGCGTTCTATCGTCTACCGTTGGTGTTCCTAACTCTTTGGGTCCTGGTGAGCTACTGCAACACTACGGTACTGAAGATCAGAAAAACCATTACTTACCGCGCCTAGCTGAAGGTAAGGAAATCCCTTGTTTCGCCCTAACAAGTCCAGAAGCGGGCTCTGACGCTGGATCTATTCCAGATTACGGTGTGGTCTGTAAAGGGGAATGGGAAGGAAAAGAAGTACTGGGTATGCGCCTGACTTGGAACAAGCGCTACATCACTCTAGCGCCAGTCGCAACGGTACTAGGCTTAGCATTTAAACTTCGCGATCCTGAAGGTTTGCTAGGCGACAAAGAAGATCTTGGCATCACTTGTGCGCTTATCCCAACTGATGTCAAAGGTGTTGAGATTGGTAACCGACACTTCCCGCTCAATGTGCCATTCCAAAATGGTCCAACGCGCGGTAAAGACATCTTTGTTCCTATCGATTTCATTATCGGTGGTGAAAAAATGGCGGGCCAAGGTTGGCGTATGCTGGTTGAGTGTCTATCGGTTGGTCGTGGTATCACGCTACCTTCAAACTCAACAGGTGGCATCAAAACTGCGGCAATGGCAACGGGCGCTTACTCACGCATTCGTCGCCAGTTCAAACAACCTATCGGTCACATGGAAGGCGTAGAAGAGCCATTGGCACGTCTTGGTGGTAATGCTTACGTGATGGATGCAGCAAGCAACTTAACCGTGGCAGGTATCGACTTAGGTGAAAAGCCATCAGTAATCTCAGCTATCGTGAAGTACCACTGTACTCATCGCGGTCAGCAAAGCATCATCGACGCAATGGACATCGTAGGCGGTAAAGGTATCTGTATGGGACCTTCTAACTTCCTAGCGCGTGGTTACCAAGGTGCGCCAATCGCGGTAACGGTTGAGGGTGCAAACATTTTAACACGCTCAATGATCATCTTTGGTCAAGGTGCGATTCGTTGTCACCCTTACGTTCTTGAAGAAATGAACGCAGCATATTCTGACGCTGGCGATGCAGTTGAGAAGTTCGATAAAGCGCTTGCGGGTCACGTGAGCTTTACCATGAGTAACCTCGTACGCAGTATCTGGTTTGGTTTGAGCGACGGTTTAGGTTCTTCATCACCAACCAAAGATGCAACCAAGCGTTACTACCAACAATTGAACCGTTACAGTGCAAACCTTGCTCTGCTATCGGATATCTCAATGGCAGTGCTAGGTGGCTCTTTGAAGCGTAAAGAGCGTCTATCAGCGCGTCTTGGTGACATTCTAAGCCAGCTATATTTAAGCTCTGCGGCGTTGAAACGTTTTGAGCAAGATGGCCGCCCAGTCGAAGATTTACCATTAGTACACTGGGGTCTACAAGACAGTTTGAAACAAGCGGAAGTGGCGGTAGACGAATTCTTAGCAAACTTCCCGAACAAAGTGATTGGTCGTGCACTGCGCGTGTTAATCATGCCATTCGGTCGTGTACGCAAAGCGCCAAGCGATAAACTAGACAGCAAAGTGGCGCGCATTCTACAAACGCCTAGTGCAACGCGCTCACGCATTGGTCGCGGTCAGTACCTTGAACCAACCGAGCACAACGCAGCAGGTAAGATTGAGCTTGCCCTGTCAGTCATTCTTCAAGCTGAGCCAGTGTTCGACAAAGTATGTAAAGCGCAAGGCAAACGTCGTCCATTCCTACGTTTGGATATGATTGCTCAGGAAGGGCTAGAGCAAGGCTTTATCACGCAAGAAGAAGCCGACCTACTAAGAGAAGCGGAACAGCATCGTCTGGATACAATCAACGTTGATGACTTTGAGCCGGAATTGCTAGCCGCAAAGCCGCTATACCCTCAGATGGATAGCGTTGCTTAACTCTCTAATCTGAAACCATACAACGGGAGTGACAACTCCCGTTTTTTATTGCTACCAGAATAGCGTTCATAACACCTCACACCACGAAGAACCTCTGCGCAAGCGCAATAAAATCCACGCACTCCGACCCTTCCCCCCGATTTCCAGTGATAACTAACTCACAGACGTTCCAAGCAAGCGGTGTATACTTTTAAGTAACTCACTCACATATATGGTAAATCCGTTGGCTAAAATATTATTCGCACAGTGGTTCCCTGGGCTTGTTCAGCTTAAGCATTATCAAAAAGAATGGTTTGTTAACGACTTTAGAGCCGCCTTTTCTGTTGTCGCGGTTGCCCTGCCAGTTGCCATAGCTTATGCACAGCTAACCGGTGTATCTGCAATTGTCGGTCTGTACTCGTGTGTACTGCCAATGTTGGTATACGCCATGATGGGCACATCTCGACAACTCATTGTCGGACCTGATGCAGCAACCTGTGCAGTGATTGCCGCCGTTGTTACGCCGCTTGCCGCGGGTGATCCTACAAAACATTGGCAGTTAGTCATGACCATGACAGCGATGACTGGTATTTGGTGTGTACTGGCCAGTCGTTTCAAGCTAGGGGTGTTTGCAGATTTCCTTTCTCGTCCGATTCTTTTGGGTCTACTCAACGGTGTTGCTCTCACAATTATCGTTGGTCAGTTTGCGAAAGTAGTCGGTTTGAAATACGAGCAACGTTATTTACTGGAACGTTTATGGGAAGCTCCACAACGATTAACCGAGCTTCATTGGCCTACTGTAACTCTGAGTATCGTGACAGTTGTCGTTTATTTGCTCACCAAACGCTACCGACCAACTTGGCCTGCTGCCATGCTGGCGATCCTCGTAACTACTGCGTCAGTTTGGTTTTTCCATTTACAAGAGATGGGCGTATCGGTTGTCGGACTCACTCAAGGTGGCTTCCCTCAGTTTCAAACACCGGAGTTTGAGCTAGGTGAAGTTCGTGAACTAGTGGTCCCGGCGCTCAACCTTGCGATTGTCAGTTTTGTTAGCATGATGCTCACCGCCCGCAGTTTCGCGGCTAAAAACGGTTATGATATTGATGCAAATAAAGAGTTTCAGGCGTTGGGTTTTGCCAACATTGCCTCAGCGTTTTCGCAAGGTTTCGCGATAAGCGGCGCTGACTCACGCACAGCCGTCAATGATGCAAATGGCGGTAAATCTCAATTAGTTTCGATTGTCGCTGCAATCACCATTGCCATTATTGCGGTATTTATTTACGAGCCTTTACAGTTCATCCCTATCGCTTCACTTGGTGTTGTATTGATCATTGCGTCCCTATCGCTGCTCGATCTTAAAGCAATTTGGAAATTAAAATCTCGTGACAAAGATGCATTTTATCTGGCCATCATTACTTTTATTTCTGTGTTGATCGTGGGTGTAATACCGGGGATCACTTTGGCGGTACTGCTAGGGCTGTTTCAATTTTTACGTATTGTCATGCGACCGAGTGATCAGCTACTTGGCTTGGATGAAAAAGGCACCATTCGGACCATCGACGACTCAGGAAAAGCTTCGCCTATTCCTGGAATGGTGATTTACCGCTTTAACTCGCCGCTGACTTACTTCAACGCACCTTACTTTAAACGCCGAGTGTTAGAGCAAGTAGAACATCACAAAGACGCAAGTTGCGTTGTCATCGACGCCGTATCGAGCTTTACTCACTTAGATCTCAGTGTGATGGCAACACTGGCAGATATTCACAATACTTTAAAAAAGAGAGGCGTACGCTTAATCCTCGCAGGAAGGAAACGACGCTTACGTCAATGGTGTGAGCTTACTGGTATCAGCACCAGTGAAGGAGGTATCTTACTGCGAGCCGATATGTACCTTGCCATTAAACTTAGTGGCTGTTACATCAGTGCTGTGGGTGAGGGACAAATTCCTACTGTTCAAAAAGAGCCTGATTTAGAGCAGCCACCCAAACCAATTCCAGAAGTGGCTTAAGTAGAAATTTAATATAGAAAACAGGAAATTAAACTCCTGTTTTCTATTGCTTATTTACACAGCTGAATACGTGTTACACCTTCGGCTTAAACTTTTTTGTCATCCCTTGGCTTTTAGGAGCCACCAGCCTATAACCAAGCTTTTCGTAAAAGACCGGCTCATCAGCAATCATAGAAACGTAAGAGCCTTCAAGTGCAACAGAAGAAAGATAACCGTCGATGTATTCCATGACTTTTCTACCTAACCCGTTACCTTGATAATCAGGGTCAACGGCAACGTCGACAATTTCGAAGTTACACGCCCCGTCACCAACAATCCGGCCCATTGCAATGAGCTTTCCCTCATCCCGAACAGATACACCATATAACGAATTGGGTAGACCAATTTCAGCAGCTTTCAACGATTTGGGTGATAGCCCGGCTTTGACACGCATATCACAGTATTCTTTCGGGCTTGGCACATGCTCTTCATATCTTATTGTCATTATGTACGACTCCTTTGTATCACCTTGGAGCTTACATAACCAAACTGTATAAATAAACAGTTAAAATTGGAAAGATGTTCCCATTAAGCACACAAAGTGTCGGGTCTGGAAAAGAAGCCACCGACAACTCTGACGCCATAATAGATATAAGTCGCTCTGAAGCTAGACATTCCTTTTTCTAAACATGTTTCTCTCAGCAACATATCCGCATGCTTTCGAGCACTTTGTGGCAACACCTCTTCCCTCATGAGTTGGTAAAGAGCATCATGAACTAAAGAAGCTTTCATAATGTTTTTTGTGTCTAATGCTGGCCCACTCGCTCCATCCCATGCATAGCCCTTTTTAATCGTTAACACGCCTTGTTTGGACAAACTAAGAAAAGGGCTGTCATACACCTGACTCACTGAAATGCGAGTCTCAATCTTTTCTTCAGAGTGGAGAGTGTATTTGTACTTCTGACGCTTTTTGTATTTCATAACCTAACAGCCTAGCTAACTTCAGTGGGAGGAACGGAGATGACTCTCAAATTAGAGTTTCTCAGAGAGTTTTTTCAAGTAGGACTTAGCAAGCTCATGGTTATCTCTACTCAACCACTTAATGCAATCAAAGAGTTCCCAAATCAGGCCTTGATCACCACTGGTATAAACTGGGAAATCTTCATGTTTTGGCGCAGGTTCATCAGTAACCATGCCAGCAGTCACATCAGCTTTATCAAATAAAACCTTAAATGGCTTAGAAAGTTTGAAAGGCTCACAGATATCTAAACAATGAATCTCCGCACTGGTTAGGTCATTAAAAATATATTTTTTGAAGCACGCATTTTCGTTGTGCTCTCCCTCAAGACGATAAAAAATGTCTTTATTTGCTTCAAAGTGGGTAAAGCAAGGCTCTGAGGCTTTATGGAAGTTGTTTTGAGTAAAGACAACAACATCAGCGTCCGAAATACGGTCACCTTTTCCTGATGACAATGAACCAAGCAATACCGCAGCAACAACGTCTTTTTCAGAATAAAAGGCATCATAAGCAGACTCAACCAAGGCCTTTTGTCGTGGTAGATGTTCTAGTTCTAACGCTCCAATTGTCATAACTCACTCCGTCGATACGCACTAAAATCAAGTCGAAACGTAAAGAGTATCATGCGAGCTTTATTATGATTAATCAACGTTAAATCATGGTGTTACTTTAAAATAAAATGATTAATGACCATGAGAAACATCAAATTCTGTCTCAAACTTAAACTGAAAAAAAACGGAGCCGATTGGCTCCGTTTCTAGGTTTATGTGTTACTACTATTTCTTTGGCACTTCTAACTGCATCTCTGGCATGGCATCGCGCTTCGCTTTAATTTTGCGCCAGACTATCCATGCAATGATCACAATCAGCAGCATTATCACGTTACCCACCGCGATAATAATCATGCTGCGCTTACGCTCAGCCTCCCGCTCAGCAATAATTTGCTTTTCCATTTCAATACGGCGCTGCTCGGCTAATTCAGCTTCTTTTGCAATTCGAGCGGCTTCTAGATCAACGTCATCAACTACACTGAAAGTTTGCTCTGGAATAGGAAACACCAGTGGACGTTGCGTCGCAAAATCAGTGGCAAAGATCTCGCCGCGCCATGCGTATTTACCAAGCTCAGCGTCATTATTGAGGTTCAGCGTGGTTCTCATTCCATCTTTAGAAACCTGGCCTTGGCTGTAGCTAACAAAGCCATCGGGTGCATCTTGTTCCACCGTGACTGCGATTGAGCCTGGCGCGATCATACCTTGCTCACCACTCACCACCAATTGGTGTGGTTTGTCGGGATTGCGCGCCTGAATAAAAGTACGAGAAATTGGGTTCGGATAAACCAAGATGACTTGCTCTTGCGCTCGTAAGAATACGCCATTACCAGAGGTGATTCGCGCACGGTACTTACCGGGCTCAACATCTATTGGTAGTTGGACAGTGAACACACCATCCCCTGCTTTTTCATCCAAGCCGCGGCCATCATCAGCAAACTCACCCACAACCATCGGCACTGGACGTGCTTCTTTGATCAACTCATCTTCATTTTCGACAAACTTGGTAAATGTCACGCGCAAATTCACGCGGTCAAGGAAGTCGCGCAGTACAAGAGGTTTGTCGTCGGAGGTTAGGCGAGCTGTAAACTTAAGCGCTTCCCCATTATATAATCGGTTTGGGAACACATCCGTGCTGAGCTTTAAGTGAGAAATTAAGCGGATGTTATTTTTAGGAGTGACTTTCCCCACAGCCTGCCATGGGCCTGGCATAGGGTTGTCAACGGAGATAATATCGAGTGAGGCTTCTTGGTACCAACGTACATTGTCGTAGGCGTCCCAAGCATAGTACTTTTTACCGTCAGGGCGGACTAAAACAACTGGCTGAGAACTTTGCTCACGATAAACTAAAAAAGTGATCTGCTCGATGGTTGGATCCACTCGAAAGCGATTGTCTAACAAAGACATAGCAGATTCACTCGCAGCACTCGAGAGACAACTCCATATCGCTAAAAACGCGACCAATAAAGCCCTCAGCATAGCTTCTCCTATTGATGCCAAATACAGTCGTTCACCAACTCTAATCTTTTTTGGTGAGCTTCTAGTTCATCGGCACTTGCGCGCAAAACCTTTAGCGCTTTTCTTCCTTCAATACGGCGAATGGTTTCTACCCCACCCTCTTGTTTATTCGCGTTAAATTCTAGACTCGTTTGACCACCCGTCATAAAGAGGTAAACGTCGGCTAGAATCTCTGCATCGAGCAAAGCTCCGTGGAGTGTACGGTGCGAGTTATCAATACCGTAACGTTCACATAAGATATCAAGGTTGTTTCGCTTACCTGGGAAGATTTTCTTCGCCATAGCAAGGGTGTCGGTCACCTTGCAGTAGTCGTCCGTTTTGCCGATGTTAGGATCGAGCATGCCAAACTCGTAATCCATAAAGCCGGTATCGAAGGGCGCGTTATGGGCAACAAGTTCTGCACCTTTAATAAATTCAAGAAACTCTTGGTGCACGCTCGCGTATTCCGGCTTATCAACCAAGAATTCATCCGTAATACCGTGAACTTCAACCGCTTCTGGTTGGATTTCACGATCGGGTTTTAAATAAACGTGGAAGTGACGACCAGTCAGCTTACGGTTGATGATCTCCACGGCACCGATTTCAATAATGCGGTGTCCCATGTAGTGAGGACCACCCTCGCGGTTCATACCTGTGGTTTCGGTATCGAGAACGACAATGCGGTTATATTCAGAATTGCTGCTGGTATTCATAAGGTTATGTATGTCAGACTATGCTTTATTAAATGTTTCGGCTAATAGTACCAAAAAATATGACCAAACACGTTGAGATTTTCACTGACGGTTCTTGTTTAGGTAACCCAGGACCAGGTGGTTACGGCATTGTATTGCGTTACAAAGACGTAGAAAAGACGCTTTCCAAAGGCTACACGTTAACCACCAACAACCGTATGGAAATGTTGGCGGCTGTCGTCGCGCTGCAGACGTTAAAACAACCTTGCAAAGTCACTTTAACGACTGACAGCCAATATGTGCGCCAAGGTATTACTCAGTGGATCCATAACTGGAAGAAGCGTGGCTGGAAAACAGCGGATAAAAAACCCGTGAAGAATGCCGATCTATGGCAAGCTCTAGACAAAGAAACTGCACGCCATCAAGTTGAATGGCACTGGGTAAAAGGCCACGCTGGTCATCGTGAGAATGAAATTTGTGATGAGCTAGCCCGTACCGCCGCAGAAAACCCAACCGAGGAAGATACTGGTTACCAACCCTCTTAACGAGATTCTTTCCTCATAGTATTGCCCTCTCGATTCATCACCCCTAGTGGTGTGAGCTTTTTCTTCAAACGCCAATGCGGTTTGATAGGCTTGAGAGGGTATGTTCGTTTCCGTGCCACAATGTAATACAAACTCCCTGCAGGTGACGCCCAATCACCGAGACTGTTTTCCAACCATGTCCACATCGTGCGGTAGCGCTTCATCGGAAACAGCGCGTAACGATCGCAATGAATCACTTGATAATTAAGTAACCCTAACCAGTCGTTGATGCGGTTCGACGTAAACATTCGTCCACTCCAAGGCAAATTATGTTTACGCCAAGGAAGCAAACTCGCTAATCCAGTCAAACTTAGTGGGTTAAATCCAGTGATTATCAAATAACCATCATCCATCATCACTCTATCGACTTCCCGTAGCAAACGGTGTGGATCGCTTGCATAGTCGAGCTGATGAGCGAGAATCACAACATCAAAGCTTTTTTCCAAAAAGGGCAATTCGTAACCATCTGCAATCACATTATGCAACGGGTTCTGGATATCTACGTTGACTTGGTGTTGAATGTTACAATTACAGCTGGTTAGCTCACAGCTCAACCCGCCCAGTTTGAGCATATGGTAACCGAAGAGTTTCGGACACCATTCATCAAGTCGGGTCTGGATTGACTCAAGCACCCACGGACCGTTGTTCATTGCTGACCAAGTCGACGGGTGTGGTATAGTTTTGTTGCTGAGTGCTGGTTTCATTAACCACCTGACTAAAATGGGTGACGGAGAACGAATCGTGTTAGAGATCAAAAGCATACCCGCATTTAATGATAATTACATCTGGCTGATACAAAATAGCGATAAGCGCTGCGCAGTCGTTGATCCGGGCGATGCGAAACCAGTGTTAGAATACTTGCAGGCTAACGAATTAACTTTAGAAGCGATTTTAATTACGCACCACCACAACGATCACATTGGTGGCGTTCCAGACTTAGTGCGTGCCTTTCCTGAAGTCGCCGTTGTGGGCCCGAAATCTGAGCCAATTCCAACCCTAACCACCCCCATGGAAGAAGGTGATAAACTGGAGTTATTTGGCGAAATCTTTTTAGTGCTAGGTTTACCAGGCCATACCTTAGGTCATATCGGTTACGTTGGAGACGGAAAACTGTTTTGCGGTGACGTGTTGTTTTCCGCAGGCTGTGGTCGTATTTTTGAAGGTACGCCAGAGCAAATGTTTGAGTCACTAAACAAGCTAACGTCTCTACCAGAAGAAACTCAAGTCTTCTGCGCGCATGAATACACCGCGAGTAACGTGGCGTTTGCTTTAGCGGTTGAGCCTGATAATGAGCAGCTCCGTCAATATCGCGATGATGTAAACCGACTGCGAGCCCTAAACATTCCGACACTTCCAACAACAATACGCAAAGAAAAGTGGATTAATCCGTTCTTGCGAACCACCAATCCTGACGTGGTTCAATCTGTTGCTAGTCGTATTAAAAATAGCGATCCATGCTCGGTTTTTACTGCTTTGCGTGAGTGGAAGAACGAATTTTAACCATTTTCTGCTTGTAAGTTTGCAAGACCCCAGTATTATCAGGGGCTGATTTTTCGAGAAGCGCCACTGGCGCTTCTCTTACGTTTGGGGTTGATATAAATCTATTTGAATTTCTCCCCATTGCATAATTTAGAAGCTCTTTGCCTCTATTAATTAGTTAGTGTTTAAAAGATGTCTATTATCTTGCGACTGCCACGCACATTGTGTTGCGCGACAGGCAGGTGAAGATAAAAAGGCCCTAAATAGGCTGAATCCATGCGTTTGAAGTATACCTGGGCGTTGGCGTTGTTATTATCTGGCTGTCAATTGACTCAGTCAGACTCAACGTCTTCTACACCAGAAACCAATAAATCTGAGCAAACTGCAAAACAAAATGCAGCGAAGGCTCAATCGGGCAACACATCGTCTTTAGCAAAAAAATCCGCTAACGACGCGCCTAAAGTTCTTTCCCCTCAGGAACAAGAAGATGTATGGCAACGTATCGCCATGCAACTTGAAATGGATATCCCAAACCATAAGAAAGTGGACTACTACCGTACGTGGTATCTAAAGCACCCGAATCACCTTTACACGGTGTCTAAGCGTGCAACTCCTTTTCTATACATGATCACAAAACGTATCGAAGAGCGTGGACTTCCAATGGAGCTTGCTTTGCTTCCTGTGGTGGAAAGCTCATTCGATGCCTTTGCCTACTCACACGGTAGCGCGGCTGGATTGTGGCAATTTGTCCCTGGCACCGGAAAGATGATGGGACTAGAGCAAAACTACTGGTATGACGGTCGCCGAGATGTGGCAGCAGCAACGGATGCCGCACTGGACTACCTTGTACAACTAAACGAGCGTTTTGATGGTAGCTGGGAGCATGCAATTGCTGCTTACAACAGTGGTGGTGGCCGTGTTTCTAGCGCAATTCGTAAGAATAAAAAGCCCGGTAAACCTACCGATTTCTTCTCATTGGACTTACCAAAAGAGACCAGCAGTTACGTACCTAAGCTGCTAGCTTTGGCTGATGTCATCGCAAACCAAGACAAGTACGGACTTAATATTCCTGCGATTCCAAACAAGCCTGTTCTAACGCTTGTCGATCCGAAAGAACAGCTTGACCTGGCCATTGCAGCAGATTATGCCGGCATTGGTGTGAAAGAGTTACAAAGTTACAACCCTGCATACAACCAATGGTCGACTGCGCCTGAAGGTCCGCACCAACTTTTGATTCCGGTAGAGAAAAAAGAGACTTTTCTCACTAAGGTGGAGAAAAACCGTGGTAAAGGGATGAAGGTCGCTCGCTACAAGGTGAAGTCTGGTGACTCTTTAAGTGTACTAGCTAATAAATACGGCACAACCACAAAAGTGATTCGACGTGCAAACGGCCTGTCGAATAACAATATTCGTATTGGCCAGTACCTACTGATTCCGACGTCAACAAAAGACGATGCGAAATACGCACTAACGGCACAAAATCGATTAAGCAAGACTCAATCACGTGCTCGTGGACAACTCAAGCTCACTCATGTCGTTCAGTCTGGAGAGAGTTTGTGGTCAATCGCACGTGAAAATAAAGTATCGTATAAATCGTTAGCAAAATGGAATGGCATGGGCCCTAAAGATCCATTGCGCGTTGGTCAAAAGCTCGTGATTTGGAAGGACTCAGACAAAGGTGCTGTGATTCGTACCGTTTTCTACAACGTTCGCTCCGGTGACACCATTAGCGGCATTGCAAGCAAGTTCAAAGTAAAAACGAACGACATCGTGAAATGGAACTCGCTACACAAGAAAAAATACTTACAACCAGGTCAAAAACTTAAGTTGTACGTTGACGTAACGAAGGTAAGTGTATGAACCCATCAAGCAACCCACTTGTGATGCTGTTGGACATTTTTCGTTCTCCAACATCTTGCTTTCTAGCACTTTACCAACGCGGCGGATGGGGATGGCAACCGTTCATCTTCTTGATGCTTAGTCCGTTTTTATTCTGGGGCGCTTACTTTTCGAATGTCGATTTCACGTGGCTCAGTGACCAACTTGCCGCGCAGTTTCAGCAAATCGACCCAAAGCAGATTGAGCTATTAGAGCCAAACACGCTAATGGCAAGTGCGATCATCAATGATGTATTCAACCGCTTTGCCACCTTACTGTTGCTTGCGCTTTGGTTCTTTCTTGCAACGAAGGCAAGCAAGCAACAATATGGTTACTGGAAGTGGTTTGCCGCGTCGTGTGCAATCTTATTCCCAGCAGTATTGGGCGATATCGCAAGCTACGCGAGTCTGTTACTCAAGCATGGTCAGGTGATGACTTACGCAGCAGATTTAAACAGCCTCAATGGTCTATTAAAACTGCCGCTTACCAGCGAGTGGTCGCATTTTGCCAGCTCACTACCACTACTGCTGCCTTGGTATATTGTATTGGGCTACGGTGTTGTGCTTACTTGGACTGAGTTTGAACGTGGGCAAGCCTTGGTGATTGCAAGCCTGCCATGGGTATTCTTCTACGTTATTTGGGCGCTTTATATTGTAGTGACCTAAGCTAGTCATCTAACGTAAATGACAGTAACAATGGGTTATGATCGGAAGCGTCGCTCTGCGGCGCTTTCGCGTATTTGAGGGTCAGTCCTCGGTAAAATACGTGATCCAACGGTAATCCCGTTATAAATTGGACTCGATGATCAGGCGAGAACGTCACTTCTTGCAAGTCCGCGGCTTTTAAGGCCTGTCGCATCGCATTAACGCGCGATTCACTCCAACTATTGAAGTCTCCAGCGAATAGGATCGGCCCTGTATGATGCTTTAAAAGCGTTTCAAGAGCCGTTAACTGAGAGACATACTCTTGCGTGCCAACCGTGAAGTTAATCGCATGTACATTCACCACAGCGAGTCTCTCGCCATTGCTTAATTGATATTGGCTGTATAGTGCAGACTTGGGTAAACGCAGCCAAGGCTCTTTAGACGTATAAGCACAAGCTTTTTCTGGTTGCCCTTGAGCGATACTAATCACACCCGCACCGCTGCCCAGCGCCTTAAAGGCACTCACTTGGTTGCTGACCCAGTTGCCATCCACCAACCATTGCTTAAAAGATGGTGTCATGCTGGCTTCTTGCAATAATAGCAGCTGCTTATCAGCAGAGAATTCATTGAGTGCGCTTTGCCAATTAGTCCGGTTCTGTTTGTAGATGTTCCAGACAAGTACATTGATTTCACCGCCCTGATCCAGAGCTTTTGAGCCGCTAAATTCGATACACCTAATATCCTGCGTCAACTCTGAACCTGTTTGAGTAATGATTTGCGGCTGATCTGGTACGGTGAAAATAACCTGGAAGCCGACCAATACCGCCATAATAAGAAAAGCTAACGCCAGAAAAAAACGCTTAAACATACGACAAACCTGAATATACACACCCTAAAACTGGAACAACCAACCTCGGGTTATTGGATTTCACTGAAAGTAAAAAACAAAAAAGGAGCCACTTGGCTCCCTTTTAGCATAATAAATACGAGACAGGTAACAAGAAACCTTAGATCGCGTCTTCGTCTTCTTCACCAGTACGAATACGAACCACACGCTCAACATCAGTCACAAAGATTTTACCATCACCAATTTTGCCGGTTTGCGCGGTTTCAATGATCGTCTCTACGCATTTATCAGCCACATCTTCCGTTACAACGATTTCGAGCTTCACTTTAGGCAGAAAGTCCACCATGTACTCTGCACCACGGTAAAGCTCGGTGTGACCTTTTTGGCGACCAAAGCCTTTCACTTCAGAGACGGTCATCCCTGTAATGCCCACTTCAGCTAGCGCTTCTCGAACATCATCCAATTTAAATGGCTTGATAATCGCTTCAATTTTTTTCATGTTCATCCCTTAAGCTTCAATCGATTGCGCTTATTATCGTTTAGCGTTTCGCAACATTCAATGTTTGTCTCTGATCCACCAGAGAAAATCCAGATTGAGCAAATTAACATGGCGAATATCGTGAGTTGATAAAACCCCAATGAGGACAGCTCAATGCCCTATCGTCCAAGCTTTTTCAGACTCGCGTTTACTTCAAACTTGCGTAGTAAGCCGCTAGATTTGCGATATCTTCATCAGACAACAGTGAAGCTTGAGCTTGCATAACAGCAGCAAGACCACCTGTTCGCTCTTTGTTTTTATAGGCTTTAATTGAACTGATAATGTATTGCTCGTTTTGCCCTTTCAGGTTTGGGTAACCCGGAATGACAGCAATGCCGTCGGCGCCATGACACGCAGCGCATACTCCTGCCTTTGCTTGACCTACTGTGGCATCTCCCGCAGCTAGAGCCTGCCCACTGAGCATGGTTAGCGCCACCATTGCGCCCATGATTGTTTTCTTCATTGCTTCACCTAATCAATTATTATTTAAGGATTTTTATATTTTATAATCGACATTGTGGCATGAATTTTCATTACCTGCGCCAAATAAGTTCACAATCTTGACCATTAAACGCCTGATCAACGAACAGATCTGCCACAGCAACGACTCGGTCTTGATACATCAAAACCGGAATTTGACGACGCAGCCAGCTTGGCACGTTGTATTCTTGGAACAACTTCTTCAGTTTTCGACTGTGATTACGCGTGGTTGGATGCGCTGATAAGCCTTCCGGATTGAAGGTCACGCGAAGCAATTCTGGCTGACTCGGAAGCGCAATCGTTGCGTTGCTAGAACTCGTCGTTAAGGTCAGCTCCCCTAGCCGCTCTGGAAGCGATAAAACGGTATCGACTTGAATCGTACTTTGCCACTCAGTGACGTCAGCGATTTCCGTTACCCAATAGAGACGATTTCGAAAACGGCGCACTTCACCTTGTTTAAGTTGTAGTTTGGGGTTGGCATCTTGCTGAGCTAATGCGACTTCATTCCAGATAAGATTGAGTTGTACCTGAGTCGGCATACTAGTATTAAGCTTAGCCAGCCACATACGAATCAAGCGCGCACGCGCTAATCCACTGTGCTTAGCCAGTTCTTCAATACTCAAACTTAGATCCGTTTGTAAAGCGCGTTCAAACACCGCGCTCAATAGTTCATCCAATAGCGCTTCTTGTTGAGCACATAAACTTGCACTGCGCTGAACCGCTTGATGGATACTCGGCCAGCGACCAGACAATTCAGGAATAACACAATGACGAAGAAAGTTACGATCATAACGGGTATCTTGATTGCTTTCGTCTTCCACCCACTCCAAACCTAATTTAGTAGCGGCTTCTTCGATGGTCTTCCGCTTGATAGTAAGCAATGGTCGAACTAGAGATCCGCAAGAAAACGGCATACTCTCCGCCATCGAAGATAACCCTTTAGGCCCGCTGCCGCGCTTAAGCGCAAGGAGAAAAGTCTCTATTTGATCGTCGGCATGTTGACCAGTCAACAGTATATCGCCTTCTTGAATGTACTTAGTTAAGGCTTGGTAGCGAGCTTCACGAGCAAGAAGTTCAATACTTTCACCATTGCTGATGTCTAAGCTCACTCGCTCGATCGAGCACGATATCCCCACTTGTTGTGCCCAAAGTAAGCATTTATCGGCCCAATTATCGGCATTCGAGCTTAAACCATGGTGCACATACACAGCGTGACACTCTACAGAGTGCGCTTGTTGGTAGCGACTGAGTAATTCGAGTAAAAGACGTGAATCCACTCCTCCGCTAAACGCCAAGACAACCTTAGTGCCTGATTGATAGTAGCGGCCGAGAACTTGAGCAAAATGCGGGTAAAGCGATTCCATAAGCGATCCGATAGGTGCAAAAAAGGGCTGGACTCTCATCCAACCCTTTCTATTTTAACTGTTATCACTTGAGATATCAGCTAACGCTTAATAGCAATCACCGAAATTAACAGTAACCGTAGCTCATTAGGCGCTGGTAACGACGTTCACGTAACGTATCTTCATCCAATTGCTCTAGATCTTCTAGTTGACGAAGTAGTGTCGCTTTCATATTCGCTGCCATTTGAACATGATCGCGATGAGCGCCGCCTAGTGGCTCTTCAATGATTTCGTCGATCAGTTCAAGCTCTTTAAGACGAGGAGCAGTTAGACCCATCGCTTCTGCCGCTTGCGGCGCTTTGTCAGAATCACGCCATAGGATTGAAGCACAACCTTCAGGAGAGATTACTGAGTACGTAGAGTACTGAAGCATGTTCACGTAGTCGCCTACACCAATTGCTAGTGCGCCGCCTGAACCACCTTCACCAACAACGTTACAGATTACTGGCACTTTAAGACCAGACATCACTTTTAGGTTTTTCGCGATAGCTTCAGATTGACCACGCTCTTCTGCGCCCACACCTGGGTACGCGCCAGCCGTATCGATAAATGTGATGATCGGCATGTTGAAACGCTCAGCCATTTCCATCAAGCGTAGCGCTTTACGGTAACCTTCTGGTTTTGGCATACCAAAGTTACGTTTCACTTTCTCTTTGGTTTCCCGACCTTTTTGATGACCGATGATCATCACAGGACGGCCTTCAAGGCGAGCCATGCCACCCACAATCGCTTTGTCGTCTGCAAACGCGCGGTCACCCGCTAATTCATCAAACTCCTCAAAAGCGTGTTGGATGTAATCCAGCGTGTAAGGACGTAGTGGGTGACGAGCCAGTTGAGCTGTTTCCCATGCGCCTAGGTCGCTGAAGGTTTTTTTCTTCAGCTCTAAGCTTTTCTTCTCAAGCTGTTCGATTTCTTTATCCAGGTCAATCGCAGAATCACCACCGTGACGAGAGACATCACGTAGTGCTTCAATTTTCGCTTCTAGTTCTGCAATTGGCTTTTCAAATTCAAGAAAGTTTAGGCTCATCTATGAATCCTTGTTTACTCAGCGTCTAACATATTGCGCTGAATTTTTAGTTAAATTCGAGTTCTACCTGGCTTTTGCCAAGTAACTGTTTTAAATCGTCGAGTAATGTATCACTTGGCGTTACTCGCCACTCGGTGCCCAATGTTAACCGCGCTCTGGCGTCGGCACGCTGGTAGTATACATTGACGGGTACGGTTCCAGCTTTGTGCGGTTCTAAAATACGGCTGAACTGCTCAAAAAACTGATCGTTGATCTGAGTTGCATCTATCGATACCGACAAACCACGAGCGTATTTCTCGCGCGCACTGCCGAGATCCATAACTTCACGCGCCGACATTTTAAGGCCACCGTTGAAGTCATCAAAGCTGACCTGTCCAGAAACGACCAAAATTCTATCTTTTTCGAGAAGTTCAGCGTATCGATCCAGTGCATCTGAGAACAACATCACTTCCATGCGACCACTTCGGTCATCCAGTGTCATAATGCCAATTCGTGTACCACGCTTAGTCGTCATTACGCGAGCGGCAATAACCAAACCAGCCACCGTGACAGATTGGTCGCGACGCGTAGGCGTTGCGTCTTTTAGTCGACAACTGGTGTATTTGTTTAGTTCCTTTACGTAGGCGTTAATTGGGTGCCCTGTCAAATATAGACCTAGGGTATCACGCTCGCCCTCTAACCACACTTTTTCTGGCCAAGGCGGAACTTGCGTATACTTGTGCTCTACTTCTTCAGGCGCATCCGTTAGCACACCAAACATATCCGTTTGACCAAACGCCTCAGCTTGGTGATGTTGACTTGCTGCTTTTACCGCATCATTGAGTGATGCCATCATCGCCGCGCGGTGTGGACCTAGTCGATCTAACGCGCCCGCGTAGATCAGCTTCTCTATCACTCGTTTATTGACGCGTTTTAGATCAACTCGAGCACAGAAATCAAATAGGTCTTTAAAGTGACCACCTTTATTTCTCGCCTCAAGAATCGCATCGATAGGGCCTTCACCTACCCCTTTTATCGCACCAATACCGTAAACAATTGCGCCATTTTCATCAACATTAAAGCGATATAGGCCAGAGTTGATGTCTGGTGGCAGCACGGTGAGCTTCATACGGAAACACTCATCGACCAAGCCAACGACTTTTTCCGTGTTATCCATATCAGCTGTCATTACCGCGGCCATAAATTCGGCAGGATAATGGGTTTTCAGCCAAAGAGTCTGATAAGAAACCAATGCATAAGCAGCAGAGTGCGATTTGTTAAAACCATAACCAGCGAACTTCTCTACCAAGTCGAAGATTTTCATCGCCAACTCGCCATCGATACCGTTCTTTATCGCACCTTCTTCAAAGATAGCACGTTGTTTTGCCATCTCTTCTGGCTTTTTCTTACCCATTGCACGACGGAGCATGTCCGCACCACCTAGCGTGTAACCCGCTAAGATCTGCGCAATCTGCATTACCTGCTCTTGGTACAGGATGATGCCGTAGGTTGGATCAAGCGTCTCTTTTAGCGACTCGTGTTGCCACTTTTCATCTGGATAAGAGATCGCCTCTCGGCCATGTTTACGGTCGATAAAGTTATCTACCATGCCCGATTGCAAAGGACCCGGACGGAAGAGTGCTACCAACGCGATAATGTCTTCGAAACAGTCTGGCTGAAGTCGTTTGATCAGCTCTTTCATGCCCCGAGATTCAAGCTGGAATACTGCTGTCGTTTCAGAGTTTTGCAACAAACGGAAAGAGGCAGGGTCTTCTAACGGTATGGATTCAATTTGAACCGGTTCTTTACCTTCTCGCTCTAGACGTGGGTTAATCAGCCCTAACGCCCAGTCAATAATGGTTAAGGTACGTAGACCCAAGAAGTCAAACTTAACTAGGCCAGCGGTCTCAACATCATTTTTATCAAATTGAGTAACTGGGAAGTGACCTTCAGCGTCTGCATAAATTGGCGCAAAATCGGTAATTGTTGTAGGTGAAATTACAACACCACCAGCGTGTTTACCGGCGTTTCGCGTACAACCTTCCAAAATATGACACATGTCGATGAGCTCTTTAACTTCCTCATCGGCCTCATACAATTCAGGTAGTGCAGGTTCAGCTTTAAACGCCTTATCTAGCGTCATGCCTGGATCGGGCGGGATCAGCTTTGAAATACGATCAACAAAACCAAATGGATGACCCAATACGCGGCCAACGTCACGGATTACCGCTTTTGCCGCCATGGTACCAAACGTGATGATCTGAGACACCGCGTCACGACCGTACATTTCCGCAACGTGGTCAATAACCTGGTCACGTTTATCCATACAGAAATCGACGTCGAAATCGGGCATCGAGACACGTTCTGGGTTCAAGAAACGTTCGAACAGCAAGTCGTATTCTAGTGGATCCAGGTCGGTGATTTTTAATGCGTAAGCCACCAAAGAGCCGGCACCGGAACCACGTCCAGGACCTACAGGAATTCCATTATCTTTTGACCACTGGATGAACTCCATTACGATCAAGAAGTAACCAGGGAATCCCATTTGGTTGATAACATCTAGCTCTATCTGAAGACGTTCATCATATTCAGGGCGACGACGTTTCCTCTCTTCCTCATCTGGAAATAGGAACTCTAAACGCTCTTCCAAGCCCTCTCGGGATTTCATGACTAAGAACTCAGTCTCTTTCATCCCTTCAGTTGGGAAGGCTGGTAGGAAGTACTCCCCTAAGCGCACAGTCACGTTACAACGCTTCGCTATCTCGACACTGTTTTCTAACGCTTCAGGAATATCAGCAAACAGCTCGCACATTTCTTCTTCTGTACGAAGATATTGCTGCGGACTGTAGTTTTTTGGCCTGCGCGGATCTTCTAATGTGTAACCATCGTGAATCGCTACGCGTATTTCATGAGCATCAAATAGGTCTGGACTCAGGAATACAACTTCATTGGTCGCCACTACTGGCAAGTCTTGCTGCTCTGCCAATTCAACTGCAAAGTGAAGATAAGTTTCTTCATCTGGACGACCGGTACGAAGTAACTCAAGATAAAAGCGATCTGGAAAATGCTGTTTGTAAAAATCAACACACCCTTGCACTATTTGACGGTTGCCTTTCAAAAGGCCGCGACCAATTTCCCCGCTTTTACCGCCGGATAATACAATCAGGCCTTCAGACATTTCAGCCAACCAGGCTTTATCAATCACTGGATGGTGTTGAACATGTCCGCGTAAGTAGGCTTTTGATATCAATAACGTCAGGTTCTTATAACCCACATTATCCGCCGCAAGCAAAGTCACTTGTGTCAGCTCTTCACCAAACTCGTCCGACTGCATTTTAAAGTCAGCACCAATGATCGGTTTAACACCACTGCCATGTGCTGTACCGTAAAACTTCACCAAACCACATAGGTTGGTAAAGTCGGTCAACGCCATTGCGGGCATACCGAGCTCAGCAACTTTCTTTACGATTGGCGGAACTTTGTTGAGGCCATCCACCATCGAGAAGTCACTATGAACACGCAGGTGGATGAATTTGGGATCTGACATTAACAGGTACCGTGTAACTCTATTTTGTTGGGGATTCTAACCTAAAGAGGTTGGGTTTATAACACCAATTAGATCGTTTGATTATTCTATGCCTAACGCTTTTTTTACTGGCTTGAAACTCTTTCGGTGTTCACTGATCACTCCGTGTTGCTCAATCGCTTCAAAGTGCGCTTTAGTTGGGTAACCTTTGTGCTTCGCGAAGCCAAATTGTGGATGAAGTTTATCCAACTCTTCCATCTCTTGGTCACGCACGACTTTGGCAATAATTGAAGCCGCACTGATTTCGGCAACACGTAGATCGCCTTTTACTACAGCTTGAGCATCCATTGGCAGCTCCGGACAACGGTTACCATCAATCAACACCAAATCAGGTTGAACCTGTAACCCCGCCACTGCACGCTGCATCGCAACCATAGTCGCCTGTAAAATATTCAGTTGATCGATTTCTTCAGGAGAACAACGCCCGACCGCCCACGCCAATGCTTTTTCTTTGATTTCAGGAAGCAGCGCCATGCGTTTCTTTTCGGTCAATTTTTTCGAATCGTTCAAACCTTCAATAGGATTGTTAGGATCAAGGATAACCGCAGCGGTGACGACGTCTCCCACCAAAGGGCCACGTCCTACCTCGTCGACTCCGGCCACAAGCTGATAACCTTGTGGATATTCAAACGGAGGGAGTTCAACTTTGGTTTTGGTCGCTTTTGGTTTAACAGCCATGATAAATCTCTATTTTTCAATCAGTTTTAGAACCGCGTTTGCGGCTTGTTGATCCGCATCTTTACGGATCCAATGATGCATTTCCGTAAACTTATCTAACATCGGTTTATTGTCGCTTTCCAATAAGCGAGAAACCTCAGTAAACAAATTGTCTGGTGTGCACTCATCTTGTAGATATTCTTTGACGAGCTCATCATCCGCCAAGATATTCGGCAATGACACATACTTCGTTTTCAATAGACGTTTAGCTAAGAAAGCGGTAAATGCATTCACACGATAACCCACCACCATTGGACGCTTGAGAAGCATACACTCCAACGCTACGGTACCAGAGGCCAGCATCACTGCATCGGATGCGGTGATGACGTTACGTGCGGTGTCATCAACTAACTTGAAGTCCAACTCTGGTGCGAGCTCTTTCCATGCTTGTTCAAACTGCTCACGGCGTTTTTGATTAACAAGTGCGACAACAAACCCCAGTTCTGGAAATTTTTTATGAAGTAACTTGCAGGTTTCAATAAATGGCTCAGAGAGCATTTTTAACTCGCTACCACGACTGCCTGGCAGGACAGCAAGCCACTTTTTATCTTGTTCTAAACCAAGCAACTCACGTGCAGGCACTTGTTCTGATTCAAGTGGGATGGAATCAGCCAAGGTATGACCAATGAACTCGCAAGGCACATTAAATTTGTCGTAGAACGCTTTTTCAAAAGGAAGAAATGCTAACACCAAGTTCGTTGCCGCTTCTATTTTAAAGATGCGCTTCTGACGCCAAGCCCAAACAGACGGACTCACGTAATGAACGGTTTTAATGCCCGCTTGCTTGAGGTCAAGTTCTAGACGTAAGTTGAAGTCAGGAGCATCGATCCCGATGAAAACATCAGGCGGATTCTGAGTAAAATACTGAACGAGCTCAGCTTTCACTTTAAGAAGTCTCGGTAAGCGGCCTAAAACCTCGACTAACCCCATCACCGCAAGCTCTTCCATATCAAACAGAGACTCGCAACCTTGGGCTATCATTTTCGGACCGCCAATGCCTACAAACTCTGCGTCTGGATATTGTTGCTTTACTGCTTTGATAAAGCCTTCACCTAGCGTATCGCCAGACAATTCTCCGGCAATGATGCCAATACGTAATGGTCTTTCCATATCTACTTCGCTATTTTTCCTGTGCGCTATGGATAACGGTTTGCCTTATCCATAAAACACAAAAAGATCGTAACCTCAAATTCGGTCACGATCTTTTTATTTATTGGTTCATTCGCCAATTAACGAATAATGCCACGTTCCGTCGTTTCCAGAATATCTGAGAAACGCTTCACAGCCGGCCAATCTTGAGCCATTTCAGCCAGAATAGGCTTCACTTCTTCTAGCGTCTTACCTGAACGGTAGATTTCTTTATACGCTTTTTGCAGCGCACGAATCTCTGGTTTCTCAAAACCATTACGCTTCAAGCCAACAAGGTTCAAGCCGAAAGGTGTTGCGTGGTTACCTTGCGCGAGTACGTAAGCTGGGACATCTTGCACCACTGCTGAGCAGCCGCCAATGTACGCGTAAGCGCCCACTGTACAAAACGGGTGAATCGCAGACAGTGCCATCACACCAGCATAATCATCAACAGTAACGTGACCACCAAGAATCGAGTTATTACCGATATGAGTGTGGTTACCAATAACAACATCATGCGCAACGTGTGCATTCACACACAATAAGTTGTCATCACCAATGATCGTGGTTGCTTTGTCCTGCACTGTGCCGCGGTGAACTTGGACCGCTTCACGAATGACGTTACGATCACCGATAACCACAGTTGTGTCTTCACCACCATATTTTTTGTCTTGGTTTTCTTCGCCAATGACAGCATGCGGGAAAATACGGTTATCTTTGCCAATAGTCGTGTGACCTTTGATCACAACGTGAGACATCACTTCTGTGCCTTCACCAATTTCAACCGTAGAGGTGATGTACGTAAAAGGGCCTACTGTTACGTTAGCACCAATTTTGGCGCCCTCTTCTACCACCGCTGCCGGGTGGATTTTAGCGGTTTCATGAATCATATTAAAACTCTCGACGAGCACACTTCAGTTCTGCAGAACATACCACTTCGCCGTCAACTTTTGCTACACCGCTAAATGCAGCAATGCCGCGACGTTCTTTCAGAAATTCTACTTCAATAACCAATTGGTCGCCCGGAACCACTGGTTTACGGAATTTCGCGCCGTCTACGCTTGCAAAGTAGTACAGTTCATTTTCTGTTGGTGCACCAAATGATTTAAATGCAAGTAAGCCTGTTGCCTGAGCCATTGCTTCTAAAATCAAAACACCTGGGAATACTGGTAGTTGAGGAAAGTGACCTGTGAACTGAGGTTCGTTAACCGACACGTTTTTAATCGCGTGAAGGTACTTCTCTTCTTGGAAGTCTATCACTCGGTCGATCAATAAGAATGGGTAGCGATGAGGTAGTAGCTCTTGAATTTCAGAGATGTTCATCGTTTTCTTTTCAGTAGTCAAAGTCGTCTTCCTATATCAATTTTTTGCCGCCAAGATGGCAAACGTGGCAACAGGTCGTAAAGCCGAATCGCTTTGCAATATACTAGCAAAATACGCACCATCTTGGAGTTAAATCTATTTAGAGCGCGTCATTATAGAAGAAAAAGACCCGCATTTCGCGAGTCTTCGTACAGAATATGGAACTAGAGCTTGTTAGCCTTCACGTTAAATACAGAGCGAAAGATAACTTGTTCTAACTTTCTTCTTTCTGTTCCAGCTGTTTTTCAACCGCTTTTAGGCGCTTATTCATCTCATCAATACGGTGAACTCGAGTTGCGGTTTTACGCCACTCTCTGTTCGTTTGTAGTGGGATACCGGATGAGTAAAGGCCTTTTTCTTCGATACTGCGCATTACCATGCCCATACCTGTAATCGCCACACCATCTGCGATAGTGATATGGCCATTCAGAACAGACGCGCCGCCAATCTGGCAGTACTTACCAATTTTTGTACTGCCCGCGACAATAGTACCACCAGGCATCACGGTACCATATCCGATCTGCACGTTGTGCGCGATTTGAAGTTGGTTATCCAGAATGACATTGTCTTCAATGATAGTATCTTCGAGTGCACCGCGGTCAATCGTAGTACAAGCACCAATCTCAACGCGGTTACCGATACGCACTGAACCAAGCTGAGGAATTTTAATCCACTCGCCTTTGTCATTCGCATAACCGAAGCCATCAGAGCCAATGACGGTGCCCGATTGAACAAGACAGTCATCACCCAATGACACTTCATGATAGATAGTGACATTAGCCCAAAGCTTGGTGTTATTCCCTAGCTTGGCGTTCTTACCGATAAAACAACCAGCGCCAACGCTTACGTTGTCGCCGAGTTCCACGCCCGTTTCAATCACGGCGTTAGCGCCGATTGTAACGTTCTCACCCATCTTAACGTCAGCGGCAATCACAGCACTTGGTGCAATATCGTCTGCCGGTTTTGGTGTGGTATCCATCGCTTGGACCACACGAGCAAATGCGACATAAGGGTCCGAAACCACTAGCGCATTTCCAACGCATTGATCTTTATGCTCAGCCTTTACCATAACAACGGTAGCTTGGCACTCAGAAAGGTGTTTTGCATATTTTGGGTTAGACAAGAAGGTTACATCACCTTCTTGTGCTTTATCCATTGGGGCAACACGGCTTACAACGAGAGACTCGTCACCAAACAGCTCACCCCCGGTAATTATCGCCAATTCGGCTAATGTTAATGTCTTCATAACTTCTTATTTTAGAGCTTTAATTACGTCTTCAGAGATATTGTATTCTGGCTTGCCGTACTGCAAAGCAGAGATATCAATCACAAGATCGTAACCATTTTTGTCTGCGACTTTCTTAACTGCATCTTGAATCGTTTTGAAAAGCTTCGCTTTTTCTTCAGCTTCACGACGCGCACTTGCTTTTTCAAGTGCTTGTGCTTTCACTTTGTACTCGCTGTCTAGCTTCGCGATATCGATACGTAGCTTTTCAACTTCGTCTTGACCCAAAAGCTCGCCGTCACGTTGTAGCTTCTCAATCTTTGTTTTAGCTTGTGCTTGGATTGACTTCAGTTCATCAGCTTTGCTTTTGAAGTCTTTCTGCATTTTTTGTAGTACAACTTCACGTTGAGGAAGAGCTTGGAAAACTTGAGCTGTATTTACATAAGCAATTTTCTGTGCAGCTTCTGCCGCATTTGCAAACATTGAAGAGCTCAGTACAAGAAGGCCAATCCCAGCCGCTTTGATCATTTTATTCAAAATATTTTCCTCTTTAGAAAGTTCTACCGATAGTGAATGTGAAGAACTCTTCATCATCGCCATCAAATTTCTTAATTGGTTTCGCTAGTGAGAATACTAGTGGCCCCATTGGAGACATCCACTGCAACGCCGCACCGTAAGAAGAGCGGTAGTTGGTTGGATCTGAGTAATCGTAGTAGTAACGGTCACCATATTCCGCACCTGAATCGCGGTAGTCAAACTCCGTATCCCAAACACTTGCCATATCAAAGAAGATACTGGTACGAATTTGGTTTTGTACTTCTTCTGATGCAAATGGTGTTGGGACAATCAACTCAACACTTGCTAGCGCTACGGCGTTACCACCAACAGAGTCATCTGTTGCTGTATCTGCGCCATTGTTTGAACCAGATGTATCACGGTAAACCGCTTTAGGACCAACAGAGTTTGAGCCAAAGCCACGAAGCGATGTAAAGCCACCTGCGTAGTAGTTTTCGTAGAATGGGAACAAGTTATCGTTACCATCTGTTTGACCGTAACCATTACCGTAACCTAAGCGGCCACGGAACAAGAGGGTAAACTCGTGCTTTTTAGTCAATGGCACATACTGACGAACATCGTACTGCATTTTGAAGTATTGAACGTCAGAGCCAGGTACGGTCATTTTATAGAATGCACGCTGATGATTACCTGCCGTAGGGAAGTAGCCACGGTTTAAGTTATTACGTGTCCAAGAGATATTGAAATCGAAGTCGTTCGTGTTCAACGCTCCACTAGAATCAATGTTGTCTGCTTGTGCTCGTAAGAACTGCTCTACCTGCAAGTAAGGCGATAAGTTACCGATCTTGTTGTGCGTATAACCGACACCGAATTCAAAACGGTTCAGCTCATCGAATGGGAAGCCCCACGTTAAGCTCGCACCATAGCTTTCGTTGGTATAGTCAACGATATTAGCTTCTTTCGCTTCAAATTCGTTGTAGAAGACCTTACCACCTAAGCTAACACCGCCTAAGTTCCAGTACGGGTCTCGGTAATCTAGACTGATGTTTTTCTGGTAGTCATTCATCATCGCGTTAATACCAACACGGTTACCGCTACCAATAAAGTTATCTTGTTGCAGGCCAACCTGGAAGCTCACACCCGATTCTGTACCGTAGCCAACACCGAAGTTAACGCTACCAGAGTTCGCTTCTTTGACAGAGTAAACTAGGTCAACTTGATCATCACTACCAGGAACTCGAACTGTCTGTACTTCAACATTTTCAAAGTAGCCCAAACGATTTAGACGAGTTTTACCCGTTTCAATCGATTTCGAGTTCAACCAACTGCCTTCCATCTGACGCATTTCACGACGAAGGACTTCATCTTTGGTTGAGTTATTACCCGTGAAGCGAATATCACGAACATAAATTCGGTTACCCGGGTCTACGTTAACGACCAAAGAAACTTCTTGATTCTCGTCGTCAAACTCAGGAATGGTATTCACTTGAGGATAAGCATAACCGGACTCACCAAGCACACGCTTAATCCCTTCTTCCATTGAAGTAACCAACGAGCCGTTGTACGTCTCATTGTCTTCAAATGGTACAAGTCGTTCGAACGTCGCTTCCTCACCGATCAAGTCACCACGGAACTTTACGTCCTTGACGGTATAAACCTCTCCCTCTTCTAAGCCAAGAGTAATGTATACCCCTTTCTTGTCAGGAGAGATTGCAACTTGTGTCGAATCAACGTTAAATTTTAAGTAACCGCGATCCAGATAGAATGATTTGAGCGCTTCAATATCACCAGCAAGCACTTGTTTTTGGTACTTTTCGTCAGACAGGAAATTCCACCACGGCACATCAACATTCAAGTTAAAACGAGAAAGAAGGTCCTCATCGCTGAAAACTTCATTGCCGATAAAATTGATTTGCTGAATTTTTGCCGACACGCCTTCAGTAAAGACAAACTTTAGGTCAGAACGGTTACGTGGCAGTGGAGTCACCACAGCTTTTACTGTGGCGTTGTATTTACCTACGCTGTAATAAAAGTCTTCTAAGCCTTTTTCAATGTTGCTTAGCGTGGTGCGGTCAAGCGCTTCACCTTCACGAACGCCAGATGCGTTCAGGTTTTCCTGTAGCTGCTCGTCCTTGATTGCTTTGTTACCAGAAAATGAGATGCTGGCAATAGTAGGACGCTCTTTGACTTGAACCATCAGAACGCCGCCGTCACGTAACACTTTCACATCTTCAAAGTTACCAGATGCATACAGTGCACGGATAATCTCTGCAACATCGCCTTGGCCAATGGTATCACCGACACGTACAGGCATTTTCAACAACGCAGCACCCAGTGCTACACGCTGCAATCCATCGATTTCAATATCTTGAACTACGAAGTTCTCTGCTCCATTTGCAGATACACTGGTCGCCAGTAAACTTGCAAATAGAATTCGCTTAATCGCCATACTTGTTCTAATTATTCCTTGCTACTGCTTTTGTCTCTGAACTATCACAGACGAGTAAAATCATTAAATAGCGCTAACGCCATGAGCGAGAAGATGATCGCACCACCAATTCTAAAGCCCATTTCCTGCACTCTCTCAGGAACGGGACGTCGAATGACTGCTTCAATTGCAAAAAACAACAAATGACCGCCATCCAACATTGGTAAAGGAACGAGATTAATAATACCTAGGTTAACACTAATTAGAGCGAGAAAACCTAAAAAGTAGACCAAGCCATAATCAGCCGTCGCACCTGCGCCTTTGGCTATTGATATTGGACCACTCAGATTATTCAGACCAACGTCACCAACAATCAGTTTCTTAAGCATGCTGATTGTCAAGCCAATGACTTGGCCGGTTTTGTCTACCGCCTTACCTACTGACTCGAATACACCAAACTGAAGGTCGAAGCGATAACTTTCTGGCCATTCTGCGACTTTAGGTGCAATACCTGCAAAACCAACGACTTCTTTGTTAGCTAGCTCACGGCTACCAGGCGTCAGCGTTAATGTTTGCTCATAGCCCTGACGCAATACCGTTAATTCAATCGGTGTATCAGGATTAGAGCGAACCACTTCAACAACCTGCTTCCACTCCGTGACGCGTTGTTCACCAATAGCGACAATCTCATCACCTGGAAGCACACCTGCTTTTTCCGCCGCTCCACCTTGCGAAACCTGTTCGATAACGCGATATACCTCCGGTGTATACGGCGCAAAACCTAACGACTGCATCGCAGACTGAGTTTCAGGGTCGAACTCCCATTCGCGCAGATCGAGAGTTTTCGTTACTTCTGAACCAACTTCATTCGCTGACGTCAGTGTTACTGTCATCAAATCATCGCCAATATGAGAAATCAATCCCATATTGACCGATTCCCAATCCGGAGTTTTGATACCAGATATCGATTTAAGTTCCATTCCTGATTCAATTCCGGCTTCTGCGACGATCGAATTGGGCGTAACTTCACCAATTACTGGCTTAACTGCTGGGATACCAATAAGAAATACGAGCCAATAGGCGAAAATTGCGAAAAGGAAATTAAAGATAGGGCCTGCCGCAACAATAGAGGTTCGCTTCCATAGCGGCTTCTTATCAAACGCTAAGTGTTTCTCATGTTCTGGCACCTCATCAACACGACTATCAACCATTTTTACATAGCCGCCGAGAGGGATCATTGAGATGCTGTACTCCGTTCCGTCTTTGCCTACCTTACTCCAGATAGACTTACCGAAACCGATTGAAAACTTTTCAACTTTCACGCCGCAACGGCGAGCAACCCAAAAGTGCCCAAACTCGTGCACAGCAACAAGAATGCCCAGTGCGACGATAAAAGAAATGAGATTCCACAATATACCTGTCATCAGCTACGCTCGCGTATGGTTTCTAGGGCAATAGTTCGTGCCATTCTATCTAGCTCTAATAAGCTTTCCAAGCTATTCGCATTCTCAGCTTTGCAGCTTGCATTGATTTTGTTCAACACAGATTCATTGATGCGAGCGATATCCGTAAAACCTAAGCTGTTATTTAAAAATGCATCAACAGCAACTTCATTCGCTGCATTCAGTGCCGTTGTTGCATGTTGACCTTCATAACAAGCGTCAATTGCTAGTTTTAAACATGGGTAACGAGCAAAATCAGGTTGCAAAAACGTCAATTCGCCAATTTGCGTGAAGTCTAGTGGCTTAACCCCAGCTTCAACCCTTGATGGGTATGACATAGTCAGTGCAATAGGAGTCGCCATATCCGGCTCACCCATTTGTGCCAAAACCGAACCATCGCGGTATTGAACCATTGAATGAATAACAGACTGCGGATGAATAATAACCTTTAGCTGCTCGCGAGCCGCATTAAACAACCATTTAGCTTCGATATACTCTAAGCCTTTGTTCATCATCGTGGCTGAGTCAACGGAAATCTTTGGTCCCATCGACCAGTTTGGATGGGCGATCGCCTGTTCAGGAGTCACCTTTTCCAGTTCTGCGATGTCAGTGTAACGGAAAGGACCACCAGAACCAGTCAGCAAAATATGAGAAATGCCATGTTCTTGTAAATTACAACGACCTAAATTGGTTTGTACTTGCTGTGGTAAGCACTGGAAAATAGCATTGTGTTCACTATCGACGGGAAGTAGCTCCGCACCAAACTCTTCTACGGCATCAATAAATAACTGTCCTGACATTACCAGCGCTTCTTTATTTGCCAACAATACTCGCTTACCAGCTTTCACAGCAGCCATGGTAGGCAGTAGACCAGCCGCTCCGACAATAGCAGCCATCACACTGTCAACTTCGTCCAATGAAGAAATATGGCATAGAGCATCCACACCACCTAATACTTCGGTGTTTGGCGAAACCAAATGTAACTCAGATTGGAGTTGAATCGCTGCGGCTTTGTCCGCCATTACCGCGTATTTAGGTTGCCACTGACGACATAGCCCGATCATCTTTTCAACGTTGGTGCTTGCCGCTAAGGCAACGACAGAAAACAGCTCTGGGTTTTGTTCGACCACTTTAAGCGTGCTTGCACCAATGGATCCAGTAGCACCAAGAATCGTTAACTTTTGCATGTTGTAAGACCGTTAGAAAGCTCAGGAGCGACAATGCCGCTCCTGATAAATTAGAATACGTAGTAAAGAAGAGCAAAAACTGGGAATGCTGCGGTTAGGCTGTCAATACGATCGAGCACACCGCCATGTCCTGGGATAATGTTGCTGCTGTCTTTAATGCCTGAGACACGCTTGAACATACTTTCCACCAGATCGCCGAGCACTGATATAACAACAGTAACCAACGTAATCAACACCATATGGACAGGACTGGAGAACTGAATATCAAACCAATCAGCAAATGCCCACGCCACGATCAATGCCGTGATAATGCCGCCAATAAGCCCTTCAATGGTTTTATTCGGACTGACATGTGGCGCCATTTTACGTTTGCCTAAGCTTTTGCCTGCAAAGTAAGCACCGCTATCTGCAGCCCATACCAAGAAACAAACGTATAACACGAGCTTTGCTCCGTGGTATGGATCTACCGTAATGTCATGAGCTCTAAGAATAACTACACTCCAAAGGAATGGAATTAATGTCAGAAAACCAAACACATGGCGTAAAACAAAATTATTTTGCCAAGATTTCGTCGTTTTGGGATAAGTAATCGCCATTAAGCTAGCAACAATCCACCAAACAAAACCAAGGCCCAGCACAACATAATGAGGCGTTGCCAAATGGTTGAGGCTATGTGCGTCAGGCGAAATATATAGAAAACTAAGTCCGGTAACAATGACTGCCGGAACGAGGGCAGCAAAGCGAGAGTTGCTTCCTGTAAATTGAGTCCACTCCCAAAAACCTAATAGGGTAATTGCAGTTAAAGCGGCAATAAAGCCCATTAGGGGTAATTTAAAAATGCCTAAAATAACCAGGGGAGCTAAAATTAGTGCTGTTATTATTCTCTGTTTCAAACTAACTAGTCCTTATTGAGCTGCCATCAATGCCTTTATTTGTTCCCCTGTACAGCCAAAACGACGCTCTCGATTGATAAACCAAGTTACAGCTTCAACTAAGCTGTCTTCGTCGAATTCCGGCCAATACTCGGGAGTAAAGTACATTTCTGCATAAGCCATTTGCCACAACATAAAGTTGCTGATGCGACACTCTCCACTGGTACGAATCAAAAGATCCACTTCAGGTAAGTCTGCCATGGTCAAATGCTCAGTGATTAGCTGCTCATTGATATCCTCTACACGAATCTCACCGTTACGTGCTTTTAACGCTAACGTTTTGGCCGCTTCTGTGATGTCCCACTTACCGCCATAATTGGCTGCAATGTTGATCACCATCCCCGTGTTACCTGCCGTTAGATTTTCAGCTTCTACAATCTTCTTTTGTAGACGCTCACCAAATCGACTGGTATCACCGATCACGCGCAACCGTAAATTATTTTTGTGTAGTTTTTTTACTTCACTAGACAGGACCGTGATAAACAGTTCCATCAAAAGACCCACTTCTTCCTCCGGACGACGCCAGTTTTCACTACTAAAAGCAAATAGCGTCATGGCTTTAATGCCAAGCTTTGAAGCAGCAGCCACGGTCTTACGAACGGCATTAACGCCTTTTTTGTGACCAAATACGCGAGGTTTTCCTTTGGACTTAGCCCAACGGCCATTACCGTCCATAATGATGGCAATATGCTTAGGAAGGGAATCAGAGAAGGCTTGAGAATTTTGCATAGGGAGTTAATTGAGTTCCATCAGTTGGATAGACTAACATAAAAAAACGCTGAGCTGTGAGCACAGCGTTTTCCAACAGTGATGTGTGTGGGAGTATTAAACTTCCATCAACTCTTTTTCTTTTGCAGCAAGAACTTCATCGATCTTCTTAACTGCAACGTCAGTTAGTTTTTGAATTTCGTCTTGTGCTTTACGATCTTCATCTTCAGAGATTTCTTTATCTTTTAGAAGCGCTTTTAGATCGTTGTTTGCGTCACGACGGATGTTACGAACAGCAACACGACCACCTTCAGCTTCACCACGAACAATCTTAACTAGGTCTTTACGACGCTCTTCCGTTAGTGGTGGAAGTGGAACACGGATGATAGTACCAGCAGACATAGGATTTAGACCAAGGTCAGACGTCATGATCGCTTTTTCTACTTTCGGAGTCAGCTCTTTATCGAAAACCGTGATTGCAAGTGTACGTGCATCTTCAGCAATAACGTTTGCTACTTGGTTTAGAGGTGTTGCTGCACCGTAGTATTCTACAGAAATACCAGATAGTAGGCTTGGGTGTGCACGACCTGTACGAATTTTAGAAAGGTTGTTCTTAAGCGCTTCAACGCTTTTATCCATGCGCTCTTGCGCGTCTTTTTTGATTTCGTTAATCACAGTTTCACCTTAAAAATGTCATCTTTCCTGAAGAAAGCCTAAAACGGTTGAGCAAAGCAAACGCCACCCTAACGCTTTGGGTGGCACCTTGGGACAAGCTTATTCGTTGATTAGCGTGCCTTCTGCTTCGCCCATAACCACGCGACGTAGTGCGCCTGGCTTGTTCATGTTAAATACGCGGATTGGCATTTTGTGGTCACGAGCTAGCGTAAACGCCGCCAAGTCCATCACTTTCAGCTCTTTATCCAGAACTTCTGCGTAAGATAGCTTATCATACAGCTCTGCGTCTGGGTTTGCTACAGGGTCAGCAGTAAATACACCATCAACTTTCGTCGCTTTTAGTACAACATCCGCTTCGATTTCAATACCACGTAGGCAAGCAGCAGAATCCGTTGTAAAGAACGGGTTACCCGTACCAGCAGAGAAGATGACAACACGGCCTTGGCGAAGCTCACGGATCGCATCAGCCCAATTATAGTCGTCACATACGCCTTTTAGAGGAATGGCAGACATAACGCGCGCATTCACGTATGCGCGGTGAAGAGCATCGCGCATCGCTAGGCCATTCATTACTGTAGCAAGCATACCCATGTGGTCACCAACTACGCGGTTCATACCAGCTTCAGCAAGGCCTGCACCACGGAACAAGTTACCGCCACCGATAACTACACCAACCTGAACACCCAGTTCAACCAGTTCTTTAACTTCTTGTGCCATGCGATCAAGGACCGCAGGATCAATACCAAAACCGTCTTCACCTTGAAGAGCTTCACCACTCAGTTTTAATAGAATACGTTGATACGCTGGTTTAGGGTTCGTAGTCATGGAGTTTACCTTCCAAAGAGAGTTGTTGATTAACAGTCATGAATAGACACAAATTCAGTTATGGCTATTCATCACGGCTAATCGTTCACTGCTCATAAAAAGACCGCAGCCAAGGCTACGGTCTAATCTTTATACAGTCTCTAAGGATTAACCTTTTTGAGCTGCAGCAACTTCTTCAGCGAAGCTCATTTCTTCTTTCTTCTCGATACCTTCACCTACTTCTAGGCGAACGAATGTAGAAACTGAAGCGCCTTTTTCTTTCAGCATTTCACCTACAGTTTTCTTAGGTTCCATGATGAAAGCTTGACCTGTTAGAGAGATCTCGCCAGTGAATTTCTTCATGCGGCCAACAACCATCTTCTCAGCGATTTCAGCAGGCTTGCCTTCGTTCATTGCGATTTCAACTTGAACCGCTTTCTCTTTTTCTACTACGTCAGCTGGTACGTCTTCTGGGTTAACGAACTCAGGCTTAGAAGCAGCAACGTGCATTGCAACGTGCTTAAGAGTTTCTGCGTCGCCTTCACCAGCAACAACAACACCGATTTTCTCACCGTGACGGTAAGAAGCAATTGCAGTGCCTTGAACGTATTCTACGCGACGGATAGTGATGTTTTCACCGATTTTAGCTACAAGAGCTACACGTGCGTCTTCGAATTGTGCTTGTAGCTCTTCAACAGTCGCTTTTGAAGCTAGAGCTGCAGCTGCAACTTCTTCTGCGAATGCAGTGAAGTTACCGTCTTTAGCAACGAAGTCAGTTTGGCAGTTAACTTCAAGAAGAACAGCAACGCCGTTTTCTTCTTTGATGATGATTGCGCCTTCAGCTGCAACGTTACCAGCTTTCTTAGCTGCTTTCGCTGCGCCAGATTTACGCATGTTTTCAATTGCTAGTTCGATGTCAGCGTTTGCTTCTACAAGCGCTTTCTTACATTCCATCATGCCAGCGCCAGTACGCTCGCGAAGTTCTTTAACTAGAGCAGCAGTTACAGTTGCCATTCTGTATTCCTCGTTTGATTCGAAATAAGGTAAAAAACAGGGGCCTAACATTGTCGGCCCCCATTGCTAACTATAACTTAGTTTATGCTACACAAAGGTTTCACATAGACCAAGTGTGACACAGAGCCGCTATTATTCAGCTTCTACGAAACCGTCTTTTTCAGCAACTGCAGCTACGTCTTTGTTACGACCTTCAGATACTGCTGAAGCAGCAGCGTTCAGGTATAGCTGTACAGCGCGGATCGCGTCGTCGTTACCTGGGATTACGTAGTCAACGCCGTCTGGGTTAGAGTTAGTATCTACCACAGCGTATACTGGAATACCTAGGTTGTTAGCTTCTTTAATTGCAATGTGTTCGTGATCAGCGTCGATTACGAATAGAGCGTCTGGTAGGCCGCCCATGTCTTTGATACCACCAAGAGATTTCTCTAGCTTCTCCATTTCGCGAGTACGCATTAGAGCTTCTTTCTTAGTTAGTTTGTCAAAAGTACCGTCTTGAGATTGAGTCTCTAGATCTTTTAGACGCTTGATAGACTGACGAACTGTTTTGTAGTTTGTAAGCATACCGCCTAACCAGCGGTTGTTTACGTAAAACTGGTTGCTTGCGATTGCAGCTTCTTTAACAGCTTCAGATGCAGCGCGCTTAGTACCTACGAATAGAACTTTACCTTTCTTCTCGCCAACTTTAGCTAGTTCAGCTAGAGCGTCGTTGAACATTGGTACAGTTTTTTCTAGGTTGATGATATGAACTTTGTTACGAGCGCCAAAGATGAATGGCTTCATTTTTGGGTTCCAGTAACGAGTCTGGTGACCGAAGTGAACACCAGCTTTTAGCATATCGCGCATTGATACAGTTGCCATTTTAAATTCCTCTATGGGGTTAGGCCTCCACATTCCCCATAACTCCGACCAAGCTTCTGCTCAGCACCCCGGAATATGTGACGGAATGTGTGTGATTTAAAGATAAAAGGTTATTCGGATGAAGCTTGCTTCGCCGCTTAGCTTTGCTGAGCGAAGAGAACAGTCCTCTATTCCGGCGCGCTTTATACCATATTTTAGCTCACTGTGGCTAGTAAAAATTATTTCTTCACCGTGCCACTTTCTCCTATTTATAAGCAAAACTTTAAACATACGATCGAATTAAGAATGATGCATATTCCTATCTAACTTGGGTTAACCCCCCGATGTCTGATAGAATGCGGCCATTCGCACGTTTACGTGCTTAGGAATAAGTAGAGAAAGCCAATGTCAATCAAGATTAAAACTGCTGAAGAAATAGAACGCATGCGCATTGCGGGCAAGCTGGCCGCAGAGATTCTAGAAATGATCGAACCACACATCAAAGTTGGTGTGACGACAGAAGAGTTGAACAAAATCTGTCATGAGTACGCTCTAGAAAAAGGCGCATACTCTGCTCCGCTTGATTACCATGGTTTCCCTAAGTCGATTTGTACTTCAATCAACCATATCGTATGCCACGGTATTCCAGCAGAAAAAGACGAAATCGGTAGCAACGGTCAAATGAAGCCAGCGGTACTAAAAGATGGCGACATCTTAAACGTTGATATTACCGTAATCGTTCCAAATGACGAAAATGCGGATCTGAGCGTGCGTCCTCAAGGTTACCATGGTGACACTTCTAAGATGTTCCTAGTCGGTGATGTTTCACCTGCAAACAAACGTCTATGCATGGTTGCTCAAGAAGCACTGTATGTTGGTATGCGTACCGTTAAGCCAGGTTCAACAGTTGGTGACATCGGTACAGCTATCGAGAAGTACATCAAAGAGAACAACAAAAACAACCCTCGCAACAAGTTTTCTATTGTGAAAGACTTCTGTGGCCACGGTATCGGCGATGAGTTCCATGAAGAACCACAAGTGGTTCATTACAAGAACAAAGACCGCCGCGTACTAAAAGAAGGCATGTGCTTTACTATTGAGCCGATGATTAACGCAGGTAAATTTGGTTGCTCTGTTGACGCTCAAGACGATTGGACCGTTTACACAGGCGACGGCAAGAACTCTGCGCAATGGGAACATACCATTGTTGTAACAAAAGAAGGTTGTGAAGTACTGACGCTTCGTAGCGACGATACAATTCCTCGCCTAATGAAAAACGCGTAAAGCTGACGACCACTCGTTGTTTACTATATCCCTGCTTCGGCGGGGATATTTTTTATCTGCCACAAATTTGTTAGATTGTAACTAGATTAGCTTGCACGGATGGCAAATATGACACTTCAGTCCCCTCTTACCTTTTCCGATGAACAAATCAATATCGGAGAACTAAAACAAGAGTTAGAGAAATTTAGCTCCGATCAAAGCCAAGAGTTTCTCAATCATCATCCGGTAACAAGCTTGGTTTTAGCCAGGGCAGAATACATGGATCTGCTTCTGAATCGTTTGTGGCAACATTTTGGCTTCAAAGATATTTACAACATTTCCCTAGTTGCCGTGGGTGGCTATGGGCGTGGCGAGCTACATCCGCTCTCCGATATCGATATTTTGATTCTGTCGAACAATAAACTGCCGACCGCGTTAGAAGCAAAAATCAGCGAATTCATTACGCTGTTGTGGGATTTAAAACTCGAGGTCGGACACGCTGTTCGCACCGTTACTGAATGTGCTGAAATTGGTAAAGCCGATCTAACGGTCGCGACAAACCTCCAAGAAGCGCGTCTACTGTGTGGCAGCGAGGATACCTTTCAGGCACTGAAGAAAGTCGTATTATCAGACTCCTTTTGGCCAAGTGAAACGTTTTACCGCGCGAAAATTCAAGAGCAGCGCGAACGCCATGCCCGTTACCACGATACGACCTACAACTTAGAACCAGACATTAAGTCGACCCCTGGCGGGCTGCGCGATATTCATACATTAAGCTGGGTCGCACGACGTCACTTTGGAGCCACGTCATTGCTGGAAATGAGCCGATACGGATTTTTAACTGACGCAGAATACCGAGAATTGGTTGAATGTCAGGACTTCCTTTGGCGAGTGCGTTTCGCTCTGCACATGGAGCTTCGCCGCTATGACAACCGCTTGACCTTTGCCCATCAAGCACAAGTTGCGGAAAATCTAGGCTACGTCGGTGAAGGCAACCGAGGCGTAGAAATGATGATGAAAGAGTTCTACCGCACACTTCGTCGTGTGGCAGAGCTCAATAAAATGCTACTCAAACTTTTTGATCAAGCGATCATTAATGGTGGGGCGACAGAAAGTGCCGAGATTCTCGATGCCGACTTCCAACGTCGTGGCTCTTTGATTGAAGCGCGGAAACCCGCATTGTTTCAAGCTCGCCCAGAAACTATTCTGGATATGTTCTTACATATCGCGAACGACTCAACCATTGAAGGGGTGAGCCCACCAACGCTGCGTCAACTGCGCACCGCTCGCCGTCGACTCAACAAATTTTTGCACACCATTCCTGCTGCGCGTGAAAAATTCATGGCGTTATGTCGTCACCCTAATGCTCTGCATAAAGCATTCAGCCTGATGCACCGATTAGGGGTTATGGCGGCCTATTTACCGCAATGGAGCCAAATTGTTGGTCAAATGCAGTTTGACTTATTCCACGCCTACACGGTTGATGAGCACAGTATTCGCTTACTGAAACACATTAATACCTTTAGTGACCCAGACAATCATGCGAAGCACCCTATTTGTTGTGACGTCTACCCACGGATGCAAAAGAAAGAACTGCTGATTATTGCCGCTATTTTCCACGATATCGGTAAAGGACGTGGCGGCGATCACTCTGTTATAGGCGAAGGTGAGGCTTACGACTTCTGTATTGAGCATGGCTTATCAAAGCCCGAGGCCAAACTTGTCGCTTGGTTGGTAAGGCATCATCTATTAATGTCCGTCACCGCACAGCGCCGAGACATTTATGATCCCGATGTGATTACCGAATTTGCCAAAAAAGTCAGAGACGAAGAATCTCTCGATTATCTTGTGTGCCTGACAGTTGCAGATATTTGTGCAACCAACCCAGAACTTTGGAATGCTTGGAAACGAACCTTACTGGCAGAGCTGTATTACTCCACACAACGTGCTTTACGTAGAGGGTTAGAGAATCCTGTCGATGTGCGTGAGCGAATTCGCCACAATCAACAAATGGCCTCCGCAATGCTACGTAAAGAGGGCTTTGCCGCGCGCGAAATTGAAGTATTGTGGCAGCGCTTTAAAGCTGACTATTTCCTTCGTCATACTCATACGCAAATCGCGTGGCACTGCGAACACTTACTTCGCATGGAAGATCCGACTAAGCCTTTGGTGTTGATCAGTAAAAAAGCCACTCGTGGCGGCACTGAGGTGTTTGTATATACGAAAGACCAGCCAGCTTTATTTGCGACGGTCGTGGCGGAGTTAGATAGGCGTAATTTTAATGTACACGACGCGCAAATCATGACCAGCAAAGATGGGCACGTGATTGATACCTTTATGGTTCTAGATCAACATGGCGAAGCGATTGATGAGTCTCGTCACGCCGCGGTGATTAAGCACCTCACCCATGTACTAGAGGCGGGCCGACCAACCAAGATTAAAACACGCCGTACTCCGAACAAACTTCAGCACTTTAATGTGAAAACCAAAGTCGACTTCTTACCAACCAAAGGTAAAAAGCACACTTTAATGGAGTTTGTCGCGCTAGACACACCAGGGCTGTTGGCCAAAGTAGGCCGTACGTTTGCTGATTTAAATATCAACCTTCATGGTGCAAAAATCACCACCATTGGTGAGCGAGCAGAGGACTTGTTTATTTTAACCAGTGATGCAGGGGGAAGATTAAGTGAAGAACAGCAAGATGAGCTAAGAGAGAGATTGATCGAAAAGTTATCTGATGAGGTCGCAGCTTAGATCAAACCTGCCAATCTTTTCGGTTCAGGGCGAGAGCGATCTTGCCCACAAGTTAAGCATTTTGGCTAAATATCAGCTATCTAGCTCATACATAGGCTGCTACAGTTATATCAATATCAATTCGATGTAATAGAGGTAGCCTATGTATCCCCACCTCACTGGTTTGGGTATTCACGACCCCAAGCAGATTGAACGTTATTCCCTACGCCAAGAAGCACACAAAGACGTACTCAAGATCTATTTCCACAAGCAAAAAGGCGAGCTGTTCGCCAAAAGCGTTAAATTCAAATACCCGCGTCAAATCAAAAATGTTCTTGTGGACAGTGGCAGTCACAAATATAAAGAAGTAACGGAAATCAACCGTAACCTCACATTAGTCATTGATGAACTGAATAAAATCACTAAACCAACGAAACAACCTGAGGTGGATGTCAAAGAGAAAATTCTCTCAGACCTTCGTCATTTAGAAAAAGTTGTTTCGAGCAAGATCGCAGAGATCGAAGCAGATCTCGAAAAACTAAAGTAAAACGTTAAGTCTTAAATATTAAAAAAGGGTTAGCATTGATGCTAACCCTTTTTATTTGTACTCAATCATTATCTAGATCTAACTAATCCCATTATCGATTGATCATTGATTCATCCCACTCAAATCGAGTAAACAATTGCTGCCAAGTCTCATCAAGATTGGCCATCATGACAATCTCTTGATCGGTAAATGGATGGACAAACCGTAACTCTGAAGCGTGCAGTAGCAAACGATGAGAATCAAACTCTGTGCGATATAGCTTGTTGTGCTTGCCATCTCCGTGCGTTGTATCACCCACAATAGGATGACGTAGATGCGCCATATGACGACGAAGTTGGTGCTTACGCCCCGTTTTAGGTTTCATCTCAACTAAGCAATAACGCGTTGTAGGAAATTTACCCGTCGAATAGGGAACTTCCACTTTAGCCAACGGTTTATATTCCGTCACCGCTTCTTGCGCTTCTTTTTCTTGTGAAGCGAACTTATCAGCAATCTTGTCTAACTCGACTTTGAGTGCGTAATCCAAGATGCCCTCTTCCTCAATCCAACCGCGTACTATTGCGTGGTATGTCTTTTCCATTTTATGTTCAGCAAACATCGGCATGACTTGTGATGCGACTTCACTCGACAACGCAAACACGAGCACACCAGATGTTGGACGATCCAGACGATGCAATGGGAACACATGCTGGCCAATTTGGTCGCGCAAAGTTTGCATGACAAACTGAGTTTCGTGTTTATCTAACCAACTGCGATGTACTAACATGCCTGCAGGCTTGTTGACCGCTACAAAATATTCATCCTGATAAACGATCTCCAGCTCAACTGGTTCTGAAGATCGCGCTATTTCTTGTTCTAACATTTGGTTACTTACATAGTTCATCAATGGTTCGGATTGTAACAAGCAGCTCTGCGAACTGCGGTTCCTGCTTCCACGCTTCTGAAAAATAGGGCTCGAGAGAAAACCCTCTTGGCAATGGTTGGTTGTTTTCCACTAGCACGTGCATTCTGTCTATAAAGATCCACTGCAACCACTCATGAGGATGCAGTGTATCAATCGCAAATGGCTCCACGCTTTGTAAGGCTTGCTCTGAAGGCATAGTGTGTTGCCACAACTTATGTTCTTTAAGCTGCGTTTCAAGTTGGTGAAGTAAGTCGACCAATTGAGTATTTGTTACCATTAATTCTATCTCGAGCCTTGAATTAGCCGAGAATGATACCATTTCTTGTGAAAAGAACGTTAGGACGTCGTATTTAATGGAAAACATTCAAACCCTCACTCAACTGTTGAACAACAGCCGCTGTGATTATCAAATCTTCGATCTTGGTCGTCGTATCAAAACCATCGCTAAGAAAGAGTTTGCCGATGTAGAAAAAGGTCAAGCACCGTACCCATTCCCAATGCAGCGTAAAGCACACGTTGCCATCGCTTATTGGAATGAACAAAAGCAACCTTGGATTTGGTTTCTAAAGTTTGAATTGGACGAGCGCGGTTTGTTAAAGCAAGCGGATATCGGCAATTTCATTAAATACGTAGTGGAAGCCATGGGAACACGCCTCAATGATGATATCACTGAAGAGCAACAGCAAAAGCTGTCTAATAACCCATATACGTTCAAACCTTCCGAAGACAAAATGGCCGTGTTTCATAGCCAGGTCCGCGCGAACCTCGATCTTCCTACCAGCCAATATTATGAGCACACTCAGCATTACTTTTCAGGTGGTTTAGGCTGGGATAATTGGCAAACCGTAGGTCTGCAAGGGATCACCGACATGGCCGCTCGTTTGGACAAAGAGCAAAACGGGGTAATGATACGCAAGGCGTTGAACCACCTACCGAATGAACCACTTTATGCTCTGTTGGGTGCGCTTGAGCATGTAGAGTTACAAGAGCGTTTAGCAGAACGTATCGCGGAAAAAGCACAACAAGAAATCGCAAGTAGCGAGCCTGATCTCTTCCTACTTTCAGCGCTTATCCGAGCTTTGGCTGGCGCACCAACAACCATTGCCTCTCCAGTGTTAGAAGCGATATTACAAAGCTCTCGTTTAAGCCATCAGGAAGTACTGATTGGCGTGGCTGGCCGAGCTTGGCACTTACTAGCCAATGAAAAGGTAGCAGAACAGTTTTTGCTGCGTTTAGCTCAAACCGGTAATCAAGCCCTATTTAATCAGTTATTTGCCGATTTAGTGATGCTACCAGAGTTAAGAATGGTGCTATTGCCCTTGCTACATTCAAATCCATCTGAAGAACTAGCAAACGCGCTAGTAAGCTTACAACAAGCAACAAAGGGATAATAAAGGTTCAGGGATGATTGGTGATCTTTTAGCAATTTTAGGGCTATGCTTTTTCTGTTATCTGTTTTGGCAACAACGTCGTCAAGCCGAACTCGCAAAAGTGGCAATCACGCGTAAATGTGAGCAATTGGATCTCCAATTAATCAGCATCGCCTTTGGTGCCCATAAACTAAAAACGCCAGACGGAGTCTGGCGTTGGCATACGGTGTATCAATTTGAGTTTTCATCGCTTGGTGACGATTGCTACCAAGGGGAGCTAACTATGGTCGGTTTCAGGCCGCAGAACTTTCACCTACCACCGCATCGCTTGTAAATTCCATTTCAAAGTAAGGGCCATATAGATCCTTACTTTCTTTTGTTTCAACAAATCCCAGTTTTTTCAGCACCGCCATAGAAGCTTGATGGTTGCTATTCACGTTAGCTTTAACCTTATGTAGCCCCAGCTCACGGCACGCCTTGGGGAAAAATGCTTTTAGAGCTTCTGTCGCTAGCCCTTTACCCCAATAAGATTTATCAAAAATAAACCCTAACTCAGGCTCGGAATCGAGATGGGAAATGAACACGTGCCCCATATAGTCACGACTGGTGCTTTCTAGCACCGCCATACTATAAATATTTTCATCATCCAGTATTTTCTCAAACATCTGTTTGGCAGACGCGACAGTATACGGACCGTTCATTTCAGCACGGTTTTTCGCACAGCAATTCAGCATGACGAACTCTAGTTGCAACGACTCATTGTAGGGTAGAAGAAGCATTCTTCTGGTTACTATGGCCACATCTGTTCCTTGATTACAACAAACTTTATTTATCCGCAGATCGCAAACTCGATGAGCTTGAATATGCTCAATAACTGCGGGGCATAACACCTTGTAGAGAAGCCGAAAGTTAAACCAACTGATTGGAAAGGATATTGATCTGGATTGTTTTTTATTAAGTGTTATTAGGAATTTATAAATTTTGTGATATTGATATACCCAAGTCACCTCAAGGTGCTTAATTCAATGAGAACGACTAGGTATCTTTTTATATAAGAAAGACCCCGACACATAAGTATCGGGGTCATGGTCTTACTCGCAGCAGTCCGGCTACTAAAAGTGCTCCATGCATCATCCATAATAGTGGCTGATTCCGTCAGCTTATTCCTTACGTCGCCGTCCTAGCGGTGTCCTTATCATCCTGATAGCTAACATTCCCCGTTAGCACACATCACTTGTTCCTTGAGCGGTGTCCCTTGCATCTTCCTGACGCTGTCCATAACCTCTATCCTAGAGGGGTCCATTGTCTATCCTTAGTCATCAACATCCTATTGATGATAGTGTCCTTACAATGTCCTACGCTCCATGCTTGATTAATCATCCTGACCAACCAAATCGTCTTCCTGACGATAACCAAATCCTTGGTGCTTTCCTGTTCCATGTCTGCTTCCTGCTGACAACTCTCAATTTACGCCTTTCCTAAAAATTGACAATCTATCCTAGATAAATATTTATACGCCACATTGGTTAAATAGTTGTTAAATCATTATTTATCAATAACTTGATTATTGTAACTTCTATTTTTCCGCTCACGAAATCGTTTTCTCTCACAACCCATGTAAGAGATCTCTCACACCACACATTCCAAATTGCTATTCGCCAAATTAGGGGACTCAACGTATGATGATAGATATATCGTTGTTAAGGATTAAAAATGTTAACTCAAGACGTTACTAAAGAATTAGAAGCGGTAATGGAACAACTGCAACAACAAGGAAAAGAACCAACCGTAGCGTTAGTGAAAGCACGCTTAAAAACGCCCGTCCCAATGCCTGCATTAATCACCGCAATAAAAAGTTGGAAAAGTGCTCAGCGTGTTCCCAAGGTTGAAGTCGCAGCGCAAGCGCATACCGATAATGATCGTCTTGCAGCGCTAGAAAGCACGGTGAAAAAACTAGTCGCTCGCATTGAAGAGCTAGAAGCCAAGCTAAGTGAGAAGTCATCATGAAGTTATGGGTAGATGCAGACGCATGTCCGAAAGTCATCCGCGAAACCATTGTGCGTGCCGCCGAACGCACGGGGATTGAATGTACGTTTGTCGCCAACCACGTTGTCCCGGTGCCCAAAAGAGACAACATCCACTCGCTGCAAGTTCCAGCTGGGTTTGACATCGCTGACAACGAAATCGTTAAGCGTGTGGAGGCCAACGATTTGGTGATCACATCAGACATTCCGCTTGCAGATGAGGTCATCTCTAAAGGCGCTCAAGCCCTCAGTTCACGTGGCGAGCTTTATACGAAAGACACCATCAAAGCGCGTCTAAATATCCGCGACTTCATGGAAACCATGCGTTCAAGCGGAATTCAGACTGGTGGTCCCGCAGCGCTTTCCCAAACCGATCGCCGCGAATTTGCGAACCATTTAGATCGTATTTTGGCTAAATTTAGGAAGTAATCCTCACTCTATTCATATTGAGCCAGCGAATCAAAGCCTGGCTCATTCCTGAAAATTCATTTTCAGCATTGCACCCAAAGCGTGCTCTTACTCCCATTTGTTTTGTTCTGTTTATTTTTCATCTCGCTCACCATAGCTTCAATATGCAACGTGGTTTATTTTGAACGACGTTTTTAATAAATGTATAGAGAATAATGGGCTTTAACATCGTTTCTAGTGGAAACTACCTGCCTACGAATCAATGGTCAGATCGAGAGATGGATCGCTTCCTAAAATTGGCGCCAGGGACCTGCCGAAATAAATTCGACGTTGAATATCGTCATGTAGCCAATACAAAAGAGACCGCTATTTACATGGCGGTGCAGGCGATAGAGCAGTGTTTAGGAAACATACATACCTTGGGCTCCATTGATCTCCTTATCTACGCCAGCGGCACTCACCATCAGTCTCTGCCCTACGACGCCTCAGCGGTTCTCGCCGCGTTAGACGCTCCAACATGGCTAGAAAGTTTTGATTTAAACAGCACCTGTTTATCATTTCTTTCTGCGCTTGATCTTGCTCAGAGTCTATTCTTCGCAAAACGATACCGTCGGATTCTCATTGTTACCAGTGAGCTCGCCACTGGCATCACACTGAATCGAAATTTTACGCTCAAACCAGAAGTTGCAACCTTATTCGCCGACGGTGCCGCCGCGTTTTTGCTCGAAGAACAAAACGGTGATGGATTACTCACCAGTCACTTTGAAACGCATCATACCGGGTATTCATTTTGTCAAATTAAGGGCGGAGGTAGTCATGTCAACCCTCACACCTCAGAGCATCAAGCTTATTTAAAAAGCTGCCAGTTTGAGATGGAGGGCAAAGCACTCTTTAAACATGTACGTAAAACCTTACCGGCGTTTCTAAAAAAAGGCTTTGACGCTTCTCCGGTAACACTCAGCGATATTGATTATTTTCTTCCGCATCAAGCCAGTGCGCACGGGTTAAAAAAACTTCCATCACTCACCGGGTTACCAACCGAGAAAACCGTTAATCACTTTTCGACTTTGGGAAACCAAGTCGCAGCCTCACTCCCAATTAACTTACACTGGCTGCGTAATCAGCCAGAAACAGCAGGAAAACATGTGTTATTAGCTGGCACCGCCGCAGGGTTGTCACTAGGGATGGGAGTGCTAAAACTATGAAAATATTAGTCACTGGTGGCAGTGGGATGTTAGGTAGCGCAATTCTAAGAATGTTTCACCAGCAACATGAACTGCATTTTACAGCGCGAAATACAGTCATCGCTAAACAACTCGCTGAGCAATTCGATGTTATCCCACATTTAGTCGATTTGAGAGACCACTCTGCTGTTCATGCGATATGCCAAGACATGGATGCAATCATCCATTGTGCCGCTCTCTCAAGCCCATGGGGCAAGTGGGAAGCGTTTTATCAAGCCAATGTAGATGCCACCAAAAACCTCGTCAATGCGGCTAATACGCATCAAATATCGCGTTTTATTCATATTTCCTCCACCAGCGTCTATTTTGACCACCAAGACCGTTGGAATATTAGAGAAACCGACGCCATTGCTTCACACTGGTGTAATGATTACGCACACACCAAATACCTATCTGAACTTGAAGCCGTAAAAGGCCAAAGCAAAGCGATCATTTTAAGACCGCGTGGCATTTTTGGCCCCAACGATCGCGCGATCATCCCAAGAGTGCTTAAGGCGATCAAAAACAACACTCTGCTTCTGCCATCGGGTAGAAACCCAGTGGTTGATCTGACCTATGTCGACAACGTTGCCCATGCGGCGATGCTCGCTTGCACTCAGGCAGACCAACTTCAGCATGGTGATGTCTTCAATATTTCCAACAACGAACCAATGCCAATTGAGACTGTTCTACAAGCTTTATGTGTGGGGTTGAACCTAAAAGTAACGTTACAATCATTACCATACGGTGTGGTATCACCATTATTAAAGCTCAGTGAGCAAATACGAAGGCGCTTACCACATCAGCCAGAGCCAAGGCTCACTTCATACAGCGCAGGATTGTTTAACTATCATCAAACTCTGGATATCAGCAAGGCGATAAAAAACCTGAATTACCAACCGCTTTTTTCAATTCAAGAAGGAATACAGCAGTATGCAAACTGGTCTAAAAATAAAAATCTTTGAGGCTGGACACTGCGTACACCCAGGCTTTGTTGTCAAACCAGGTTCTGGTATTAAGCCTAGAGCATTTCCTGCAGCCGTTGCGTTAATTCAGCACCCGACACAAGGCAACATCCTGTTTGATACGGGATATCACGAGCACTTTTTTAGCGCGACTCGTCCCTTCCCTGAACGCTTTTATGCTTGGACAACACCTTGCCGCTATCAACAAGAACATGGGATTGTTGCGCAGTTAGCAAAAGAAAATCTCAAACCTCATGATATTGAGCATTTAGTGCTCTCCCACTTCCATGCCGATCACATTGCTGCCGTGTCTGAGTTTTCCCACTCTCAATTGCATTGCCAACAAAAAGGGGTGGATGCAATTACTAAAAGTGGTCGAATTGGAGGCGTAAGAAAAGGCTACCTAAAAGCTCTACTCCCTCCACAGCTTGAATCTAACTTCATCATTCATGGTGATTTTTCTGTGCCAATCAGCCAAATTCTTCCTCAGTGCCAAGGGGTTAACTTGCTCTGTAAAGACATGTTCGACGATGGACTTATTTATATGGTTAGCTTGCCAGGCCATGCAGCTGGCCAAGTGGGCTTGCTGGTTAAAAGAGACCAAAGTTGGCTGTTCTTACTCGCCGATGCATGCTGGTTAATCGAGAGCTTGAGTGAAAATATCGATCAGCATTGGCTGGCGAACATGCTTTGCGATGATACAAAAGCCTATAAAAACACCCTCTCCGAGTTGAGAAGTTGCTACCAACAAACCCACCACGTTGTTCGCTTCGTACCTTCACATTGTCAGGAAACTATCCAGCAGCTAATCAAAGAAGGATGGATGAAGTGAGAACGCTTATCTCAGAATTCTGGCGAACCCGCTACCGCCCTTTCGGCTCAAGGGAACAAGTCGAAACGTGGCAGCAACATCATTTAACGCAACATCTGGATTGGGTATGCCGTCATTCACCGTATTACCGCTCTTTTAAAGGTGCACCACTCAGTGATTTCCCTATCATGAATAAGCAAACTATGATGGAGAACCTCTCAGAGTTAAATACGAAGGGCTTAGATGCTGAACAGTTAATGCAGCAGGCACTCAAAGCAGAGCAGTCACGCAACTTTGCCGCTTCAAAAGTTGGTGATGTTACGGTTGGGCTTTCTTCGGGCACATCAGGCATGCGCGGGCTGTTTCTTGCTGACAAGCAGGAAACACAACTGTGGGCCGGCAATATATTGGCTCGCCTTTTGCCCAACCTATGGCAAAAGCACCGAATTGCACTAGCCTTGCGAGCCAACAGCCCACTGTATAAATCCGTCGCGAAAGGGCCTGTCACATTCTTTTATGCCGATTTAACCAAACCTTACCAAGAATGGATAAAAGAGCTAGATGAGTTCCAACCCACGCTTTTGGTTGGTAGTGCGCAAGCTCTTCAGCTCTGCGCCCAGTTCAGCGGTCAATTTGGTCAACCCGCAATTCAACCACAGCGGATCATTTCTGGGGCAGAGGTTCTAACCGAGAGTGACCGTCACTATATTTCTCAACGGTTCGACAGCGAACTCCATGAAGTCTATCAATGTACTGAAGGTTTTCTTGCATGTACTGATCAGCATGGACAAATGCGCTGGAATCAAGATGTTGTTTACATCGAAAAACATTGGCTGAATACCGAACGTACTCATTACAGCCCAATCATCACCGATTTTCGTCGTAAAACTCAGCCAATTATTCGTTATCAGCTCGACGATATTATTGAGAATAAACAGGATAATGGCGTATTTGAACCTCTTGGCGCGATTGCCGGACGATGTGGTGATCGCCTCACGCTAAACGCAAACCACGTCCCAGTGACGGTGTTACCAGATCTCATCTACCGCGCTATAACACTATCAGCCCAAGGTCGCGTGGATTACCGAATCACCCAAACAGGGTCACAAACCATTCAAATTGAAGCGGATGTTCACCACCATAGGGTTATACATCAAGCCTTGATAAAGTTGTTTGACCAATTACGGCTTGATCCTGTCAGATTTAGTTACCGCCCTGCGCCTATTTGGACGCCAATGAATAAACAACGACGTGTGGTGAACATATGCGGGTCTTAATCACCGGAGCCCGAGCACCAGTTGCACTAGAGTGGGCAACCATGTGTATGCATCATGGGCATGAAGTAATTCTCACCGATTCGCTAAAAAAGCCTCTGGGATCATTTTTGCGAGGCATCGAGTCTTATATCCCCACCGCTTCACCTCGATTTGCGTTTCCCACCTACCAACAGCAGATCCTAAAAATCATTACTCAGATGCGTATTGATATGGTGATACCCACTTGTGAAGAAGTGTATTACTTGGCCCATGTTGCCAAGCAATGCCCAGAAGTAGATTTTTTTCTGCCCAATGTGGGACTACTCAATGCCCTGCACAACAAGTTGACCGTTTTTGAACAGCTTCAAGGCTTGCCAGAGATTACACTTCCAAAAACTCGTTTGGTCGCAGATAAAAGTGAGATTGAAATTAATAAGAGAACCGTTCTAAAGCCAGTTTACTCTCGGTTTGGCGGGCAAGTCATACGAGATGTGACTACTCAGTCTATTTCAGCCGCCACGATATCGACCCTTTATCCTTGGGTGCAGCAACAAAAAATCCACGGAACGCCAATGTGTAACTATGCGATTTTTGAACATGGTGACCTTAAAGCACACCAAGCTTATGTGCCGAAATACTGTGTAAACGGATCGGCCGCCAGTGCTTTTCAGCCGATCTCATGCGAACGACTAGATACTTTTATCGCAGCTTTTGGTGAGCGTCATACTTATCATGGGCAGGTGTCGTTTGACTTCATCCAATCACAAAATGATCTCTACGTGATTGAATGCAACCCAAGAGCCACAAGTGGTTTGCACCTACTCTCATCTCGATGCAATCAACTGCTTCCTAATATGGAGTTTACCAGTCCTTCCAAGCAGCGATTGCATCATTTAGGTCCAATAACACTCATCGCTGAAGGTGGATTATCCCTATTTAAGGCTCGAACTTGGCAAGATTGGTGGTCTGGAGTGAATGTAATGCAACAGCATAACTTGCCGGTAGGGAGCCAAATCCGGAGTGTGTTTGAATTACTCCGGTTAGCTAGGCAGAACAAGGCAAAATGGAGCGCCGCTTCTACCGTTGATATTGAGTGGAATGGAGAAGCGTTGCCATCATGACACTTTCCTCTCAAGAATGGCATAAAACCTTTATCACTCTTATGCAATCGAATCCTATTAATGAATGCACAGCAAGCTTTGGTTGCTACTATATCAATGATGTTGCCATTCCCTACTCCGTAACACCAAAAATACCAAACAACTGTTATGCCGTGTCCCCTATGACACTGCTTAGTGGCTACGCCGAAGAAGAGCTTCACAAAGTCAAAAATGTGGCTGTTCGATGGGTATGTAAGCTACTTATTAATATGACTAAACCAATCTTATCATTGGCTGGATTGGATCAAGTCCAAACGCTCAACAATCAGTGCTTGTCCACCAATATGTATAGCGAACAATGGGAATCCTTAAACCTTGATGAGCTGCGCCGCGTGGCACTCGATCAATACCCCACCTTTCCCTTGGTGCTTCGCTCCCTCAACCAGCGTCAGCATTCACACTTAATTCAGCGATTGAAGCAGCAACAATGGCAAAGCTTAGTAACGCGACAAGTGTATTTACTTGAGGATTGGCAAGCATTCAGCTTCAACCGAGATTTAACGAAAGACTTCAAACTGCTTAATGATAAAGATTGGCAGTTTAGGCAACTAACCACTGATGAAGAGTTTCAGCGTGCCAAAGCGTTATATGACATGCTTTACCTTGATAAATACAGCCGGAATAACATCCAGTTTTCAACCCAATATTTAAAGCAGGCTAGCCAGAATAACTTAGTGCATTTAGTGGGACTATTTTATCAAGGAGAGATGCTGGCTACGTTAGGCATAGTAGAAATTGATAACGACATGACTTGCCCAATTTTTGGCTACGATACCAATAAGCCGCAGAGTTTTGCGCTGTATAGAAGAATATCTGCTTATACCATCCGCCACGCAATGATATGCCAGCGTCGCTTTAATATGAGCTCAGGGGCTCCAGCTTTTAAACGCAACCGAAAAGCCCAACCAGAAATTGAATTTAGCTATGTTTATACTGCGCACTTACCTTGGTACAAACGCATAATTTGGAAAAGCTTATGCTGGCTCACTCAGCACTTTTATCGCCCTTTGTTGATGCGTTTTCAGCTATAAACCGACATCTATAATCAGGTAAGCCTGCGTACACACAATTTGAATCGATAAAAAAGCCTGCGACGTTCGCAGGCTTTTTATAATGGAGCTGTGTGAGGTAACCGTTTTTTACGGTGTGTAGTATGTTGCTGCGCCAGGGCCTACTGGTAAACCAAATACGAATACCCATAGATAGAACAACACACTCCAACCGACAATGAAGCAGATTGAGTAAGGTAGCATGGTCGCGATCAGCGTACCGATACCTAAGTTCTTCATGTAACGAGTTGCTACGGCAAGAATCAAACCAAAGTAGCTCATCATTGGAGTAATGATGTTTGTCGTCGAGTCACCAATTCGGTAAGCAGCCTGAATCGTTTCCGGTGCATAACCAACAAGCATCAACATAGGAACAAAAATCGGTGCCGTCACTGCCCACTGTGCCGATGCCGAACCAATCATTAGGTTGATAAAGCCACACATGAGGATGAAGGCAAAGAACAACATTGGGCCAGTTAAGCCAATTTCTTGCAGGAAGCTTGCACCAGCAACCGCAAATACCTGACCGAAGTTAGTCCATTTAAAGAAAGCAACGAACTGAGCAGCAAAGAAAACCAATACAATGTACATGCCCATAGAAGACATAGATTTCGCCATTGCATCAATCACATCGCGATCCGTCTTCATCGTGCCAACAACTTTACCAAACACAAAGCCTGGGATAGCAAAGAACACAAAGATGAATGCCACGATACTTTTCAGGAATGGAGAGCCTGCAATTGTACCTGCATCAGAACGTAAGATGCCGTCTGCTGGAACAACCGTCCAAGCAAGCAACGCAGAAACAACCAGTACAGCAACACCTGCTAGTTTTAGGCCTTTCTTCTCAATGTCTGTCAAGCCGCCCATTTTGTCGTTCGACAAATCTTCTGAGGCTTCTTCTTCACTGTATTTGCCAAGCTTTGGCTCAACAATTTTTTCAGTAACAAACGCACCAGTGATTGCAATGAAGAACGTCGAAACAAACATGAAGTACCAGTTAACTTCTGGACCAACAGTGTAAGTTGGGTCAATCATTTGCGCTGCTGTTTCAGTAATACCTGATAGTAGCGGGTCAACCGTACCGATAAGTAGGTTTGCTGAATAACCACCGGATACACCAGCGAATGCCGCAGCGAGGCCTGCAAGTGGGTGACGACCTAGAGAATGGAACAGCATTGCTGCCAGTGGAATAAGTACCACATACCCCAGCTCTGATGCCGTGTTTGAAATGATACCAGCGAAAACAACAGTCACTGTTACCATGCGTTGAGATGCGCCCATGACCAAGCCACGCATAGCTGCAGATAGCAAACCAGAGTACTCAGCAATAGCAACACCCAACATCGCAACCAAAACCGTGCCTAAAGGTGCAAAGCCAACAAAGTTTTTCACTAAGTTGGTAACGATAAGTTCGAGTCCATCAGCGTTAAGTAAGCTGACGACATGAATCATGCCATCTGCGGCACGACCTTTTGCGCCCTCAGGACGAGGGTCTACAACGGAAACTTCGAAGTATCCTGCAATGCCCGACATCACCAGAATGGCTAAACAGAAAATGGCAAATAGTGTGATCGGGTGAGGTAATAAGTTCCCCAAATATTCGACAGTATCCAAAAAGCGCGTAAACAGCGGCTTCTTAGGCGAGTTTTGTTTAATTGAATCAGATGAACTCATCTGTTCCCTCCTTGTTTTTATTCCTGTGCAAATGTGACAAAAATGTCAAAAAAGCGAGCGAAGGGTACTTGAGTAGAAGGTTAAAGAAAAGCCCTAAATGTTACAAACTGTGACCATTAGAGAGTTTTATAACCAATAATAAACAAAAATGTAGATATTTCATCCATGTAAAACAGTTAAGTCAAAATTATCAATTAAACAAAACCATAAGCCAGAAATATGCAGAACGATTACTTCTGCACTGCTTTAAACCTCGGATTCGCCTTACAAATGACATATAGACGCCCTCTTCGTTTTACGATCTGGCAATCCGGATGACGACTTTTTGCACTTTTTAATGATTTTACTACCTTCATGATTTATTCCTTTTCGCTCTTAAATTGACCAAAACGACGGTTGAAGTTCGCAATACGACCTTCTGTTTGAACCACTCGCTGTTTACCGGTGTAGTACGGATGGGAGGCTGACGACACATCTAACGTAAAGTAAGGGTAGGTTTTGCCATCTTTCCATTCGATGGTTCTCTCTGTTTTCAACGTAGAACCAACAACGAAGTATTCATCTACGCTGGTGTCGTGGAACACCACTGGATGATATTCAGGGTGGATTCCTGGTTTCATAATACTTTTCCTCTCAATTAAAATGTTATGTTATAACGTTATAATTAATAATCATTATCAACAAGAAAAGCAAGAGAAATTTGTGATACTTTTCATCTCAATGAATTCTTAAAGACGTCCACCATGTATTCCATTGAACCCATCGGTGTCATTGAGACACCGTACAAAGAAAAGTTTGCAGTACCGCGCCAGCCTCGCTTAGTTCCAACTGCGAAAGCACGCGTAAAACTGTTAGGCGCAGCGAATAGCCCTGAAGCAGTGCGTGGGCTAGAACAGTTCTCTCACGTTTGGCTGTTATTTTTATTTGATCAGAATTTGGGAGCAGGTTGGAAGCCAACCGTCCGTCCGCCACGATTAGGCGGCAATGAACGAATAGGTGTCTTTGCCTCACGCTCTACTTTCCGCCCAAACGGAATCGGAATGTCAGCCGTTGAAGTAAAAGGAGTCACTAAGCAAGGCGATCAAATCTATCTTGATCTAGGCAGTGTTGATCTCGTAGATGGCACACCGATTGTGGACATTAAGCCCTATATCCCCTATTCGGACTCTATTCCAGAAGCACAAGGCGGATACGCAGACCAAGAACCAGAAAAGTCACAAGTCAACTTTTCTGCTCAAGCATTAGCAACGATAGAAAATCGATCCGATACTGACTATGTAAGATCAGTCATTGAACAAGTTCTGGCCCAAGATCCTCGTCCTGCATACAAGAAAAACAAGCCGGACGACAAAGAATATGCGGTAAATTTGTTCGACTTGAACGTAAAGTTCACAGCAACAAGCAACTTAATAACGGTTACCGCTATTGAAAGCTTTTGACAAACGCAATTGGCTGATATTATAGACGGCTAATAAATTTCCCTTTCGGGAACTCCTATACTCCAGCTTATTCAAGCTTGAGTATCTAACTTAAATAAACGGATAAATTTAATGCGTACCAGTAATTATCTTCTTTCTACTCTGAAGGAGACTCCAAACGACGCAGAAGTAGTGAGCCACCAGCTCATGCTACGTGCAGGTATGATCCGTAAGCTGGCTTCAGGTCTATACACCTGGCTACCTACTGGTCTACGTGTACTGCGTAAAGTCGAAAACATCGTTCGTCAAGAAATCGACAATGCAGGCGCAGTCGAAACTTTGATGCCCGTTGTTCAGCCGTTTGAACTATGGGAAGAGACAGGCCGCAGCGAAAAGATGGGTCCTGAGCTACTTCGCTTTACTGACCGTCATGTTCGTCCGTTTGTACTTAGCCCAACCGCTGAAGAAGTGATCACTAGCCTTGTTCGCAATGAAGTGAGCTCTTACAAACAGCTTCCGCTAAACCTGTACCAAATCCAAACCAAATTCCGTGACGAACGTCGTCCACGCTTCGGTGTAATGCGTTCACGTGAATTCTCAATGATGGATGCGTACAGCTTTGACATTGATAAAGACGGCCTACAAAAGTCATACGACGCAATGCACGATGCTTACTGCAAAGCATTCGATCGCATGGGTCTGGATTACCGTCCTGTACTAGCAGATAGCGGTGCTATCGGTGGTAGCGGCTCTCAAGAGTTCCACGTACTGGCTGAAAGTGGCGAAGACATCATCGCATTCTCTACCGAGTCAGATTACGCAGCAAACATCGAAAAAGCAGAAGCACTAGCTCCAGCCTCTGAAGCAGCGGCACCAACGCAAGAAATGACGTTGGTAGATACGCCAAACGCAAAAACAATCGCTGAATTGGTTGAACAGTTCGAGCTGCCAATTGAAAAAACAGTGAAAACTTTGTTTGTGAAAGCGTCTGACGAAGTTGATGCACCAATCATCGCGCTTATCATTCGTGGCGATCATGAGCTGAACGAAGTGAAAGCAGAGAACCTTCCTCAGGTTGCAGCTCCACTGGAAATGGCATCTGAAGAAGAAATTCGTGAGCTTATCGGTGCTGGTCCTGGTTCTCTAGGCCCTGTTGGCCTTAAACTGCCGTTCATCGTTGACCGCAGCGTAGCGGTAATGAGTGATTTCGGTGCGGGTGCGAACATCGATGGCAAACACTACTTCGGCATTAACTGGGGTCGTGACGCAGAGCTTGGTCAAGTTGAAGACCTACGCAACGTGGTTGAAGGCGATCCAAGCCCATGTGGTAAAGGCACTATCCAGCTTAAGCGTGGTATCGAAGTTGGCCATATCTTCCAACTTGGCAACGCTTACTCCGCAGCGATGAACTGTGGTGTACTTGGTCCTGATGGTAAGAACGTCATCCTAGAAATGGGCTGTTACGGCATCGGTATCACTCGCGTCGTAGCGGCTGCTATTGAGCAAAACCATGACAAATACGGCATCATCTGGCCAGATGCAATCGCACCATTCCAGGTTGCGATCGTTCCAATGAACATGCACAAGTCAGAAGAAGTAAAAGAAGCCGCTGAGAAGTTGTACGCTGAGCTAACGGCAATGGGCATCGAAGTACTGTTTGATGATCGTAAAGAACGCCCAGGCGTAATGTTCTCTGACATGGAGCTTATTGGTGTACCGCATACCATTATTATCGGTGACCGCTCAATGAAAGAAGGCAACTTCGAATACAAGAACCGTGCTACTGGGGAGAAAACGCCAGTCGCAATGACTGATATTATCGAGCACGTGAAGGCTCAACTAAAGTAAGCGCTCGACGGTCCTCATTTGAAGTAATTTCAAAATAATTAGAAAGGGTTGACTTCAGTCAGCCCTTTTTTATTACTGGGCAACCTTACTACTCCCCTTTAGATCTATTCACTTTGTTAATCTTTGGTTCAGCTTCTTGCTATTAAACTGATTTCATCATCTAAAGGAGGTCAGTTATGGATTTAAAAAGTCTTCTAAACCAAGCACTCAAATCAGACTTACTCAAGCAAGGGGCTGATGCGTTAGGTAAACAAACTAACAACATCAAATCCTCATCAAACTCAAGTAGCCTGAAAATGCTAGGAGCAGGTGCCGTTGGCGGAGGCCTTATCGGTATGCTGATGGGCTCGAAGAAAAGTAAAAAAATGACCAAGAAAATAGGCTCGGGCGCATTAAAAGTCGGTGGCGCTGCTGCGCTTGGAGCATTAGCCTACAAAGTTTATAACGACTGGCAAGCCAAACAGTCCGGTCAAGGTGTTCATGAGACCTTTGACCCCGATGACAGCAAACACAGTGTACTAATTTTAAAAGCAATGATTGGAGCCGCAAAAGCCGATGGCCATGTAGATGAAGAGGAAATGGCCCGCATCGAGCAAGCCCTCGTGGATATGGGCGCAGATGAGCACGTACGTCAGCTCGTTCAGCAAGAACTAAACAAATCGCTCGATCCTGCTGAAATTGCTAATCAGGCGACCTCTCCCCAGCAAGCGTCAGAAATTTATCTCGCGTCTTTGATTGTTGCTGATGAGCAAAATTTCATGGAAAAAGCGTATTTGCAAGAACTGGCAAAACAGCTTCAGCTTTCTCCAGAAGTTACTCAGCAGTTAGAAGTACAAATGCAGTGATTAAATCTCGCTCAAGCAACTCCTCAACTTGAGCCAAAACAACTCTGCACTTTGAGTTTCAAATCTGCTGTGTGTATATTGAGATAAGTTATCATTTAGTGGAAAGAAAACATGCAAGTATACGGCTGTTGTGAACTGGTTCGTGAGCTTTATGCTCAAATTGGTAGTGGCGATCAAGCTTACATTCCTCAGGCAATTTCATGTGCTGTTAAAGCGCTGAACGATGTTGCGGCGGATGAGTCTCTGCCTAAAGAAGTGCGTGAAAAAGCGGCATTTGCTGCGGCAAACCTACTGATTTCAGATTTTGAGGATAAGTAATGAATCTAGCGAACTTTGAATCCATGGATCCTGTCATGCTCATGAGCATTGTAAATATGAAGCTACGCGACGACTTCGGTGGTGACTTAGATAAACTGGCGGCTTTCTTCGATATCGATCGCGCGGCACTAGAAGCAAAACTGGCTTCTGCTGGTTTTGACTTTCTTCCAGAAGCAGGACAATTCCGTTAACCCGCAGCAATCCCCGCGGGTAACTAAAACGGGGAATAACCAACATTAAAAAGGGCTTGATGATCACTCATCAAGCCCTTCTCTTTTGTCCAATAGACGTTTCGATTAGCCGAATGAAGCCCAGATGACCGTAGCCACAAGAATTGGACATACAAACTTCACATACGCTGGCCATAACTTACCAAACCAACCTTGCGTAAACTCCGGGCAACCTTGCTCAAGCTCTTTGATTTTTGAGTTGCGATTCCATACCCAACCACCAAATAAGCAGAATAAGAGCGCAGCGGTTGGTTGTAGATACTGAGTAGCAACCGTCGCGACCATACCAAACAGAGCGCCAAAGTTATAAACAATCACCACACTGAACAAGGCGATGAGACCGCCTAAAACCCAGCTCGTTGCGCTACGCTTGGTGTTGAAACGCTCACTCACTAACGCCACTGGACACTCTAACATTGAAATGGAAGACGTTAGCGCCGCAATCGTCAGCAATAAGAAGAACACAATAGAGAACAATTGACCAAGCAAACCTAAGCTATCAAACATCAATGGCAATACGGTAAATACCAACGTATCAGAGCTTAATAGAGAGCCATCTTCAGCATAGATTTGAACGCCTTTTTGCATCGCAACAAACATCGCTGGCATCACCACTAACCCTGCAATGAAAGCAACGGCAGTATCTACCATGGTCACGTTCATCGCCATCTTTGGTAGGTTCTCTTTCTTACTCAAGTAAGAGCCATAAATCAGCATTGAACAGCCACCGATCGTAAGCGAGAAGAAGCCCTGCCCCATTGCAGCAAGAATCAACTTGCGGTCCCATACCTTTTCGAAATCCGGTACCAAGTAATGCTTTAGCCCTTCCATCGCACCATTTTGCGTCATGATGTAAGCAAACAGCAGGGCAAACAGAACAAACAATGCTGGCATCAAGCGTGTTGACCACTTCTCAATACCTTGTTTTACTCCACCTTGTACGATGAGAATCGTTAGCACATAAAAAGTAATGGTTCCGAACAAGTTACGTTCAACGCTAAAGCCCTTTAGCCATTGAGTTGCAGCTTCTAACCCCATTAGATCTGTGATTGCACCCAGTAAAAAGCAGATCAACCAACCACCGACAATAGAGTAAAACGCTAAAACAGCGCTTGGTACGCTTAAACCAATCCAGCCCACAATACCGCCGAGCTTTTTACCTACCGGATGATTGGTAAGCGAACGCATACTATCCACCGGGTTGGCTTGACCATGACGACCAATCGCCATTTCAACCACCAGCATAGGAAATGCGACGATAAGAATCATCACCAAATAAACCAACAGGAAAGCACCGCCGCCATTACTGGCAGCTTGGGTTGGAAAGCCCCAAATATTGCCAAGGCCAACTGCGGCACCTGCGGCTGCTAAGATGAATCCGAGACGAGAGCCAAAATGCTCACGAGGCTGAGAAGAGGTTTGCTGTGTCATACTACTCACACAAAATATCATTGAACTAGCTAACTAGTACACTATAGCAATATTCACTATTCAACAAGAGCACTCCGGTTAAATACTCGACAGTTGAAACAATTCACAGTCATTCAGCTTGTAAATTTTAACGTACATCTCACATTCATCATTCTAAGACCTGGCGACTTTTGTCTTTTTCACACGCTTAGAATTTATGATTCTCCCATCGTGAAGTGAGCCGAAAAATAATGAGCTTTGGTGTAAGGAACGAATAGTTCCTCGTGATACTGTGTCGAAAAGCAGAATATTGTGCTTCGCTTTTTCCCCCTTATGTCTATTTATCAGCTAGTTATTACTCTGTTCTCATTTATATCCATGACTCAAGGAGAGGAAAATGAAGGTCACTCTACTTCACGGAGCGATGGTTGCAGCACTCAGCGTCAGCTACCAAGCTCAAGCCTATAACTGCCAAAGCTTACCCGACTGGGACAGCACTGCGACTTATACATTGGGCACTTTAGTAAAAACGCAAGGAGCCGCTTACGAGGCCGCGTATTGGACGCAAGGCAATGACCCTGTTACCAATTCAGGGGCTTGGGAGGCATGGAAAGCGTTAGGGCAATGTGATGGTGGAAGCAACAACCTAGAGCCAACAGTGTCATTCTCCTCTCCAACAAACAACGCACAAATTCCCGAAGGCAGTGCGATCACCTTGCTAGCCAACGCAGCCGACGAAGATGGCCAAATCGCACAAGTTGAGTTTGTTGCAAGCAACCAAACGGTTGCTGTGGTAACTCAAGCACCATTCGAAGCATCTTGGACCGCTATTGAAGGTGTCTCGCAATTGACCGCAATTGCGACCGATAATGAGGGAGCCGTTACCACCACGACGATTTCTATCCAAGTTCAACCACAAGTCGAATTACCGCCACCAAGCATTTCATTGACAAGCCCAGTAGGCACAGAAGTGCTTAATGTAGGCGATAACCTAACCGTAGCCGCTCAAGCTGATGATATTGATGGTGTGGTCACACAAGTTGAGTTCTTCGTGAACAATCAATCCGTTGCGATTGATACCAGCGTACCTTACGAATATCAATGGACCGCGAATGCTGGTACACATTCGTTTAAAGCACAAGCGACTGATGACACATACCTCGCAACCATGAGCCAAGAAGTAACGCTTGTTGTTAGTAATTCAGAAACAGGGACGGGCGGATGTTCAGATGCAGTGCCTTACGCGGCGGGAACGAGTTATCAAGTTGGCGACCTGGTTTCTCACTTCAACCAAAAATATCGTTGTGATGTTGCTGGTTGGTGTTCCTCGGATGCGACATGGGCTTACGAACCTGGTGAAGGGCTATATTGGCAAGATGCTTGGAGTGGCCTAGGTGCTTGTTCGACGCCACCGCAAGTTACCATTACGGCACCAACGGATGGACAAGTCGTGCTCGCTGGCAGCAATAACGAAATCACGGCTAACGCAAGCGATGCTGATGGCACAGTCACGCAAGTTGAGTTTTTTGCGAACAACACCAGCTTAGGGGTCATCACTCAAGCACCATATTCCGTTACTTGGAACGCCACACTTATTGGCGCTAACCAGCTTAAAGCCGTCGCAACCGATAATGATAACAACACGTCAGAGTCCTTGGTTGGTGTGGAAGTCAGCGATAAAGATTTGGTCGTCTCACTGACTTCACCAAGTAGCGGTCAAACCGTCGGATTAGGCAAAAACCTCGCATTAAGTGCCGATGCAACGTCTTTAACCTCAGGCATTAAACAAGTTGATTTCATGGTCAATGGTTCAGTTGTCGCCACAGATACGACTGCGCCTTATTCTGCGAATTGGACACCAGCCGCAATCGGACAGTTTACCGTAAGCGCTCAAGCCATTGATCTTGCTGGAAGCGCGACGTTATCTGACGCGGCAGCAATAACGGTGGTTGAGCAAGCAGAGAAACGTCATAAACTCATCGGTTACTGGCACAATTTTGTAAATGGGGCTGGCTGTCCAATTCGTCTAGCGGATATGGCTGATGCGTGGGATGTGATTGATATTGCCTTTGCCGAAAATGACCGCAACAGTGATGGTACCGTGCACTTTAATCTATATTCAGGCGATATTTACAGCGATTGTCCAGCGCTCGACCCAGCACAGTTCAAACAAGACATGGCTGCGCTTCAAGCTAAAGGTAAAAAGTTTGTTCTCTCTCTTGGCGGCGCAGAAGGCACGATTACGCTGAATACCGACCAAGATGAAGCCAACTTTGTCTCTAGCCTAACAGGTCTTATCGCTGAGTGGGGCTTTGATGGTCTTGATGTGGATTTAGAGAGTGGATCTAACTTGGTTCATGGCTCGCAAATTCAAGCTCGCCTTGGTCGTGCTTTGCTTCAAATAGAGCAAAATATGGGTGGCGATATGTACCTAACCATGGCACCTGAGCATCCTTATGTTCAAGGCGGCTATGTGGCTTACAGCGGTATTTGGGGAGCTTACATTCCTGTGATTAATGAGACACGCAGCACGCTCGACCTGCTTCACGTCCAACTATATAACAACGGTGGTTTGCCAAACCCATATCTGCCAGGCAGTGCGCCAGAAGGCTCTGTGGATATGATGGTAGCGCAATCTAAAATGCTTATCGAAGGCTTTGAATTGGCCGACGGCACTCAGTTTGCACCACTACGTGATGATCAAGTTGCAATCGGCTTACCTTCAGGTCCTAGCTCGGCAAATTCAGGCCAGGCTCCGACACAGAATATTATCAGCGCACTAGATTGTTTAACCAAAGGCACTTCATGTGGCACCGTTAAGCCAGCGTTCAATTACCCGAATTATGCAGGGGTAATGACGTGGTCTATCAACTGGGATAAGCACGATGGTTTTAACTTCTCAAAACCTGTCGGCGATAAGCTCACCGAGATGAACGCGCAATAAGCTATCAAAGAACAAGCGGGTAAAACGGAAATATCGTCTTGCTTTCATTACTTGTTCAAGTATGTAAAAACGAAAAGAGAGCACAATTGTGCTCTCTTTCTTTATACCATTGAGTTCTACTTTTTGAAGGGTAATTAAATCGTAAATACTCGGTAATCTTTTAGCTCAGGGATTTTCTTCAACAAATCGTCTTCTTGCCCTGCCATGTCATCCAACGAGTCACACAAGTCTTCTGCTTGTTGCTCTACCTCTTTCGAATGCTCAGCTAAACGCTCTTCTACTTTCGCGCTGAGTTCAGCCATACTCTCCGATAATGCAGTGAGGTTTATTCCCCCCTCTTCCTTCATTTTTTTCGATAAAGCATCCAACGAACTCGCTAAAAACTCTTTATTGAAGATCTCTTGTGCTTTTGCAAAGTCTTCAGTCCACCCTTGTGTCATGGACTCAAAACTTTCCGCTGGTAGAATGAAATCGCCATCTTTGTAGTAACGTGATTCAACATCAGCGAAAAAGTCCTGCACTGCGACTTTGACGTTATCAAACGCGCCAGGTGCGTCTAGGCTTTCCGCGACATCATCGATGATGTCATTTGCAAGCGCTAAACCATCACTCGCCAACTGCTTTGCTTGTGGAATATACGCGTTCATTTTTTCGCGATAGTCTTCAATTGCCGCTTTTTGGTCGGCATTGAGTTCAATTAGCTCACCTTTGATGAATAGGTTGTTATCCTCATCCACGACAGCTTTATCACCTGTCGTTTGGCGAATTTCCAAGCTTTGCCCATCCATACGGACTTCATTATTGATGTCCACACGACACTGCGCTGCATAACCAGTAGCACTGACCATCAGCAATGAGAGTGTAAAAAGCTTTTTCATGTCATTCTCTTTTATTTAACATTACTCGTGTTAAACATAACACTGAGTGATACATGAGATGTCAGCAAACCGTCACGACTTCGTAACAAGTTGTTTTTTCTCCTATTTTTACATCAATCTCATCGCCTTCTTCTTTCCCGAATAACGCTCGACCAAGAGGAGATTTTGCTGTTAAGACAAAGACTTCCTGAGCCTGATATTTAACAGTCAGACCACCAGAGCAAGGGCCTACAAAGAAGTGCTTTTCAAGCAAATTCTCATCTGCGAGAACGACGTGAGCACCTACACCAACAGGTGCGCCTTTAAAGTCGCGAGTCACTAGAGCGCGATATTGACGCAGCTCGTCTTCACTCTCTTGGATTCGCATAGCTTGTCCATGAGCAAGATACGCGGCTTCAAGTGCTAACGTATCGTACTTATGCTCGGGAACAGTTTCTTCATCTGTCGCGGCATCAATAGCTCGCTGAGCCGATGCATGGGCCACTTGAAGTTTTTCTTCCAGATGTTGGATGATAATTTGGACTAAGTCAGCTTTGTTCATACTTTTAGGACGCGCGTTTGGCACTCAGGGTGTGTTAATGTACCTAAGTTTACCATCAAAGAAAGGTTTCCCTATTATGCAAAGTGACTCGCTGCATCAAACACTTCAATCCGTATTTGGTTTTGACTCATTACGCCAAGGTCAACAACCCGTTATTGAAGCGGTTATGAATGGTTACTCTGCTGCGGCCATCTTTCCTACAGGTTCGGGTAAGTCTCTCTGTTACCAATTGCCAGCAACCGTATTGCCCAATCTTACGTTGGTGATCTCGCCGTTGTTGGCGCTAATGAAAGATCAGTTGAACTTTTTGCAAAGTAAAGGGATCCCGGCCGCTTCTATCGATAGCAGTCAAAGCAGAGAAGAGTCACAACGCGTCATGGCAGGGGTAAAAAATGGACAGATCAAAATATTGATGATTTCTGTTGAGCGCCTAAAAAACGAGCGTTTTCGTGAGTTCATTCGCCAAGTACCGATCTCTTTGATGGTGGTTGATGAAGCGCACTGTATTTCCGAATGGGGACATAACTTCCGCCCTGATTATCTCAAGCTACCGCAATATCAACGTGAACTGAACATTCCACAATCTTTGCTTCTCACTGCAACAGCAACGCCCGCAGTTATTGAAGACATGAAACAAAAGTTCGATATTGCCAGTGAACATATTACCGTTACAGGCTTCTACCGCCCCAATCTGGATATCTCGGTGATCCCATGCGAGGAAGCAACGAAACAAGAAGTGCTAAGTGAGCTCATCGCCTCTTCTCCTAAGCTTCCGACTATCATATACGTGACACAACAGCAGACAGCAGAGCAAGTAGCAAAATCACTAATCCATATTGGCATTAATGCTCACGCGTACCATGCAGGTATGAAAAGCGACATCCGTGAACAAATCCAACAGCAGTTTATGGATAGCCAAATTGACTGTATTGTTGCCACGATTGCATTTGGTATGGGGGTCGATAAATCTGATATCCGCCGCGTCATTCACTTCGACTTACCCAAATCGATCGAGAACTACGCACAAGAGATTGGACGTGCAGGCAGGGACGGGCAACGTTCTGAGTGCATTCTGCTGGGCAATACGTCCGGCTTAACGGTGTTGGAAAACTTTGTCTATGGTGACACACCTGAACTAACCTCGATTAACTATGTAGTCGAGCAAGCGAAAGAACATGCTCCACAATGGGAGGTAGTGCCACTGCGTTTATCGCGTGAAAGTAATATCCGCCAATTGCCACTCAAAACCTTGTTGGTTTATTTGGAGCTACATAAACTCATTGAAGCAAAATACAGTTACTTTGCGGAATATCGCTTTAAGTTTTTGCACGATCAGCAATTTATTGTGAATCAATTTCAAGGCGAGCGACGTCAATTCGTGGAGGCTATTTTCTCCTGCTCGCAAAAAGCCAAAGTGTGGTGCCAAGTTGACCTAGAAGCGTTATGGATGAACTATCAATCGGAACGCAGCCGAGTTGTCGCAGCCCTCGACTATTTTCACCAGAATGGTTGGATAGAGCTAGAGAGCAAACAACTGACCGACGTGTACTCTGTTTTGCCAACCACACAGGGTTCTGATGTTTTAATCCAACAACTGTATGAACTGTTCCAATCCAAAGAAAGCAAAGATATCGAAAGAATTCACACCATGCTGCGCTTGTTCCAGTCAGAGCACTGTTTGAGCTCACAATTGGCGAACTACTTTGCTGATCACAATGCACCAGAGCAATGTGGTCACTGCTCCGTGTGTCGTGGTCAAGTCGCTTCGTTCCCAACACCACAAAATGAGGATATTGAGCCACCTCAAGTAGCAATGTGGGTGCAGGAATTTATTCAGCTCTCCCCTTCAACTATCAGCAATGATGCTGTCGCCCGCTTCTTGTGTGGCATTAGTACCCCTTTAATTAGCCAGCTAAAAGCTTCAAAACTGTCAGGTTATGGTGCGATGGCCAACACAAGCTTTGAGCAAGTATTAGATCAGGTAGAAGCAGTAAGAGCCTAGAAAAAGCTCAATTGACGCGCTTGGTTCTCGGGCTTGAGCATCACGTTCAAGCCTAAAAGGCGTATTTCTCGTCCGTTTTGGCGCTTAAGAATATCTCTTAACAAGATCTTGAAGTCCTCAAGCTCTAATTGCGGATGGATATGCTCAATTGTTGTCAGTTGAAAGTCGGCAAATTTAACTTTAATACCTTGTTTAATAATCGATTTATCTGGGCTTGCACGCTCTAAGCGTTTCTCGAGTTCAGGATAAAGTTTATCCTCGATCACTTGCCAACATTCATCATAGCTCGAGATATTCTGGCTGAATGTTCGTTCCACACCGACGGATTTTCTCTCTCGCTCAACGACGACCTCTCGATTATCAATTCCATGGCTACGCTGCCATAAAGATGCTCCCTGACGACCAAACTGTCTCAGCAATTCACGATAGTCGCTGTTTTTAATATCCTCACATCGATAAAAGCCCGCTTGATGTAGCTTCTCAAGACTCACCTTCCCAACACCAGGAATGTTTTCCAGCGGAAGTGTATCGATAACTTCCTGGACCTTATCTGGCGGGATAACAAACTGACCGTTGGGTTTATTCATATCAGAGGCGACTTTGGCAAGAAACTTAATCGGTGCAATGCCCGCCGATGCCGTCAGCCCAAGCTCATTCCAAATGTCGCGTCGAATAGACTCTGCGATCAACGTTGCGGAGCCACGACAAGCTGTAGAGTCCGTGACATCGAGGTATGCTTCATCTAATGATAGAGGTTCAATGATAGGCGTATAACGCTCAAAAATAGCACGAATCTGCAGAGAGACTTGTTTGTACACGTGCATTCGACCGGGAACGACTAGTAAATGGGGGCAGAGTTGCAATGCTCGCGCCGTTGACATTGCACTACGAACGCCATATTTGCGCGCCTCATAATTACAGGTGCTAATCACGCCACGCTGTTTTTCATGACCGCCAACAGCGAGTGCAATGCCACGGTAACTAGGATTATCTCTCATCTCAACGGCAGCATAAAAACAATCCATATCGACGTGAATGATTTTTCTGATTCGGTCTGACATAGCCATCAAATACTGTTCAAAAGAACAGTATAAATTAAATCTGCCTTGATAGAAATGAGAGTTTGTAAACGTGCTTTAATCTCGTAACATCACATCAAGCTGATCGACCAACTCTGCCCAGTCTGCGTCTTCTTCAATGGCTTGTTTGAGAAATGTGGCCTGCGAACTTGTCCAAAAGCTGGCTTCATGCAAAGGGGCTGAAGCTCTTTTGTGTCGATGTTCGTTAATAAAGTCCTTTATCTCTTGAGGAGAGCTGCCGAGGCCTAATTGTTGAAACAATTCAGCCATACCGTGTTGATGCATTTCCATATTTCCTCCTAAGTTAACGCGCTTTAGTTTGAGTATATAACCAAATAACAGTTAAGTACGGTGATTAAAGGGAAATGACGTGGCTGTGAATTCTGCACCGACTTAAGCTTCCGGTCATCCTAGATTAAACGTAGCAAGCAAAGTATAAACTCTCAGAGAAGTAGAGCGAGAAATATAAAAAAACCCAGCTTTAGCTGGGTTATTTTGTATTACTCTTTGGATGACCGATACTTAAGCAATTCGATCTTTTTCCCATGCAGCCAATTTCTCAGCTCGCGCCGCTTCACGTGCTTCACGTTTCTTACGCGCGTCACATGGTTCTGGACAGTTACATACTTTCTCAATACCTACTGCACCAAGACCGCCACAGCTACCCTTCACTACTTTCTTCTGGAAGATGTAGCCAACAGCCATCGCTGCGATTACCGCAACAAAAACTGCAAACGTAATTAGAAATGTACTCATAAGAACATGCTCACTTCTGTTGTTATTTCTTCATGAACGGCTTGTATGCTTCCGAAGCCAGCTCTTTAAAACCATTTTCCGTCTTCACAATCATGAAAACAGGAATATTATTTTCGTTCGCAATTGCCATGCCTTTGTCTTCACCTAGCACCATAAGACCAGTTGCAAGACCATCAGCAGTCATCGACGATTTATCTAATACCGTTACAGACACCACTTTATGATGAATAGGTTTGCCTGTTCTTGGATTAATAATATGAGAGTATCTCACACCATTACTCTCAAAGTAATTACGATAGTCACCACTTGTTGCAATTGCCATGTCCCCTGGCTCAATAATTTCTTGAATTGAGCGCTCATCAATAGTCGGCTTTTCAATCGCAATGCGCCAAGGCACGCCTTCACGATTCACGCCTTTGAGGCGCATTTCGCCGCCCACTTCTACCATGAAGTTATGAACCCCTTCAGATTGAAGGTAGTCAGCAACCACGTCAACCCCCCAACCTTTAGCAATAGTTGATAAATCGACATACAAGTTAGGAATATCTTTAGACAATTTATTGCCATCAACAGATAGATGATGAATGCCAGTATTGGCTTTGCGTTCCGCTAGCTCTTCATCTGTAGGAACGACATCAGGGCGAGCTTCTGGGCCAAAGCCCCACAGGTTAACTAAAGGGCCGACTGTCACATCCAACGCACCTAAAGTAAGACCGTTAAGGCGAATTGCTTCTTTCACTACCGTTGCAGTTTGTGTCGAAACTGTAAATGGCTCGCTCGTTTGATGCTGGTTAAAACGACTTAACTCTGAATCATCACGGTAGGTCGACATTTGGTCATTAACCTCTTCCAATAAGCGATCAATTTCCGTCTGCATCGCTTTTGGCGTTGGAATACCATCTTGCTCGATATATTTGATGTTATAAGAAGTCCCCATGGTAGGGCCACTTAGATGAATTTGATCTGCTGGCTGCTCACAGCCAGCCAAAATCAATAGAGAAGCGAATGCAACAAGCCACGTTTTCACTTGTTAACTCCCAATGTTGTTGAATTGATATGGGGAATGGGACCGATTACTTAAATCCAATTACCTATATCAACTGTTGAATATTATTTTTACTTCTACAAAAAATAATGGCTAGCTCTTAGAGAGCTAGCCATAGATTCAATCACTTGGAGGGATTAACCACCGAAGTCATCTAGTAGGATGTTTTCATCCTCTACACCTAGATCTTTTAGCATGCCGATAACAGCAGCGTTCATCATAGGTGGACCACACATGTAGTATTCACAGTCTTCTGGCGCTTCGTGATCACGTAGATAGTTCTCGTAAAGAACGTTGTGAATAAAGCCAGTGTAACCATCCCAGTTATCTTCTGGAAGTGGATCAGACAGTGCACAGTGCCATACGAAGTTGTCATTCTCAGCTTGTAGCATATCGAAGTCTTCTACGTAGAACATTTCACGCTTAGAACGTGCGCCGTACCAGAAAGACATCTTACGCTTAGAGTGTAGACGCTTAAGTTGGTCGAAGATGTGTGAGCGCATCGGAGCCATACCAGCACCACCACCAACGAATACCATTTCTGCATCTGTATCTTTCGCAAAGAACTCACCAAATGGACCAGAAATAGTACACTTGTCGCCTTCTTTTAGAGACCAGATGTACGAAGACATGATGCCTGGTGGTACGTCTGGGTTGTTCGGCGGCGGAGTTGCGATACGAACGTTAAGCATGATGATACCGTGCTCTTCTGGGTAGTTAGCCATTGAGTATGCACGGATTGTCTCTTCATTAACTTTAGACTCGTAACGGAAAAGGTTGAACTTCTCCCAGTCTTCACGGTATTCCTCAGGAATATCGTAGTCTGCGTATTTCACGTGGTGAGCAGGTGCTTCAATCTGGATGTAACCACCAGCACGGAAAGGTACTGATTCGCCATCTGGAATTTGTAGCTTAAGCTCTTTGATGAATGTCGCTTTGTTATCGTTAGAGATAACGGTACATTCCCACTTCTTAACGCCAAAGATCTCTTCAGGAAGCTCGATGTCCATGTCAGTTTTCATTGCAACCTGACACGCTAGACGCTCACCTTCACGAGCTTCACCTTTAGTAATATGGTCAAGCTCGGTTGGTAGGATGTCGCCACCACCTGATTTAACTTTTACGCGACACTGACCACATGAGCCACCGCCACCACAAGCAGAAGATACGAATACGCCAGCACCGGCTAGAGCACTCAGTAGCTTACCACCTGGTTGTGTAACGATCGCCAGAGAAGGGTCATCGTTCACAGAAATTGTAATGTCACCTGTTGGTACAAGCTTAGACTTAGCGAAAAGAATCACTAGTACTAGTGCAAGTACGATCAGAGTAAACATCACTACACCAAGAATAATGTCCATTGACTATTCCTTAATTGTTGCGGTTTACCCGACTTACAGTTGAACACCAGAGAAAGACATAAAGCCTAACGCCATAAGACCTACAGTGATAAATGTGATACCAAGACCACGTAGACCTGGAGGTACGTCAGAGTACTTCATCTTCTCACGGATACCTGCAAGAGCAACGATTGCCAGCATCCAGCCCACACCAGAGCCGAAACCGTAAACGATAGATTCAGCAAAGTTGTAGTCACGTTGTACCATGAAAGATACACCACCGAAGATTGCACAGTTTACTGTGATCAGCGGAAGGAAGATGCCTAGCGCGTTGTACAAAGGTGGGAAGAAACGGTCTAGAACCATCTCTAGAATCTGTACAAGTGCTGCAATTACACCGATAAAGGTGATGAAGTTTAGGAAGCTAAGGTCCACGCCCTCAACTAACGCGTTCTCTCTCAGAACTAGGTTGTATACTAGGTTGTTCACAGGAACAGCGATAGTCAGTACTACCACAACTGCAACACCTAGGCCGAAAGAGGTCTTAACCTTCTTAGATACGGCAAGGAAAGTACACATACCTAGGAAGAAAGACAGAGCCATGTTTTCGATGAAAATCGATTTAACTAACAGACTAATGTAATGTTCCATGACGTCCTTACTCCTTCGCTTCTACTTGTTCTGGTTTCAGAATACGGATTACCCAGATAAGGAAGCCGATTAGGAAGAATGCTGATGGTGCTAGTAGCATTAGGCCGTTAGGCTGGTACCAACCACCGTTGCTCACTAGAGGTAGAACTTCTAGGCCAAATAGTTTGCCTGAGCCAAATAGCTCACGGAAGAAACCTACAGTGATAAGAACGAAACCGTAACCTAGACCGTTACCAATACCGTCAATAAGAGATGGTACTGGCGCAGACTTCATTGCGAATGCTTCAGCACGACCCATTACGATACAGTTAGTGATAATCAGACCAACGAATACAGATAGCTGTTTAGAGATATCGTATAGGTAAGCTTTTAGCACCTGGTCTACCACGATTACTAGCGATGCGATAATTGCCATCTGAACGATGATACGCACACTGTTAGGAATGTGGTTACGGATCAATGAAACAGAGAAGTTAGACAACGCAGTTACAAATGTTACCGCTAGCGTCATTACAAAAGCTGTTTCTAGTTTAGTTGTCACTGCAAGAGCAGAACATACACCAAGAACTTGTAGCGCGATTGGGTTGTTATCCAATACTGGCGCTAGAATGCTCTTTTTAACGTTTTGTGCACTAGACATTAGTTAAGTTCTCCGTCACGAACTTTTGCTAGGAAAGGACCAAAGCCCTTGTCACCTAACCAGAAGTCAAATGTGTGTTGAACACCATTACTAGTGAGCGTTGCTCCTGATAGGCCATCAACACCGTGCTCAGAACCTTGCGGTGCGCCGCCTTTCACGACCTTAATCGCTGGCTGATGATCTTCATTGTACAATTTCTTGCCAATGAATTGATCGCGCCATGAAGGGTTCTCTACTTCACCACCAAGTCCAGGAGTTTCACCTTGCTCGTAGTAAGTAATAGCAGACACAGTGTTACCATCAGTTTCAACGGCTACAAAGGCATACATCATCGACCATAGTCCTTTACCGTGCATAGGCAAGATAACTTTTTGGACTTCATCTTGGTCTTTTACTAAGTACACCACTGCTGTATTCGCACGACGACGGATATCAGCGACGTCTTCTTCTGGTGTCAATGCGATTGAACGTTCTGCATCTTTTGATGCTTCACGCTGATCGTACGTAGATGCATTACCCTCAGTAAAGTTACCTGTTTCAAGGTCTACCAGACGAGGTTCGATGTACTCAGCAAATAGCTCTGGTACTTTCTTACCGTTCGCGTCAATGCCTGCAACTTCAACGATCTTTGATTGCTTATCTAGGACAGCGTTAGCTTTTTGCTTATCACGCAGACCTACTGCTGCTGTTGATACGATGATTGAACAAACAAGGCTCAACCCGATAACAACACCCAGCGTCTTTTTAATGCTGTCGTTATTACTTGCCATAGCGTGCTAGTCTCCGCTTGATGTTCTTCTCAATCACTACATGGTCGAACAGAGGTGCGAATAGGTTCGCGAATAGAATCGCCAGCATCATACCTTCTGGGTACGCCGGGTTAACTACACGGATCATCACACACATTGCACCAATCAGGATGCCGTACCACCATTTACCTTTGTTAGTAAATGACGCTGATACTGGGTCCGTTGCCATGAAGAACATACCGAATGCAAAACCACCTAGAACTAGGTGCCAGTGCCATGGCATGTTGAACATTGGGTTAGTGTCAGAACCGATCACGTTAAACAGAGTCGATACTGCAATCATACCGATCATTACGCCCGCAATGATGCGCCATGAAGCGATTCGCATGTAAACGATCATCGCTGCACCGATCATTAGAGCTAGAGTCGATACTTCACCAATAGAGCCAGGGATGTTACCGATGAAAGCGTCCATCCAAGTGATAGGAGAACCAGTTACTGTGTTAACTAGAGCACCGTTACCACCTTGAGCCCATTGGCTAAGAGCAGTTGCACCAGAGAAGCCGTCAGCTGCAGTCCATACTACGTCACCCGAGATTTGCGCTGGGTAAGCGAAGAATAGGAATGCACGACCTGCAAGTGCAGGGTTAAGGAAGTTACGACCTGTACCACCGAAGATCTCCTTCGCAACAACAACACCAAATGTGATACCTAGTGCCGCTTGCCATAGAGGTAGCGTTGGTGGAACGATAAGTGCGAACAAGATAGAAGTAACAAAGAAGCCTTCGTTTACTTCGTGCTTACGCACCATACAGAAAAGCACTTCCCAGAAACCACCAACAAGGAATACTGTTGCGTAGATAGGCAGGAAGTAGGTCGCACCTAGTAGCATCTTGCTGCCAACCCCTGCATCAGCGGCAATCGTTCCGCCCAGCATTTCAGTTAGCCAGTAGTGCCAGTTACCAGAGATAACTGTCGCTAGTTGATCACCAGCGTACATGTGGTTAAGCGCTGCAATAGCTTGGCCACCTGCGTTGTACATACCCCAGAACATTGCTGGGAATACCGCAAACCAAACCATGATCATGATACGTTTTAGGTCAACGCTATCACGAACGTGCGAGCTTTTATTTGTTACGATACCTGGAGTGTAAAAAACTGTTGCTACAGCTTCGTACAGGGCAAACCATTTTTCGTGTTTACCACCAGGCTCAAAATGATGCTCGATGTCTTCAAGAAACTTTTTAAGAGCCATGAAAATTACCCTTCCTTCTCGATAGTATCTAGGCATTCACGAAGTAACGTACCGTACTCGTACTTACCTGGACATACAAAGGTACACAATGCTAGATCTTCTTCATCCAGTTCAAGCGCACCCAGTGCTTGAGCACTGTCTGTATCACCTGCACATAGATCACGAAGCAGCAGAGTAGGCTCCATATCTAGAGGCATTACGCGTTCGTAGTTGCCAATTGGAACCATTGAACGATCACTACCATTGGTCGTCGTTGTCATATTGAACAACTGACCTTTGAATACGTGACCAAGGAAAGAGCGAGTTACCGAGAACTTATTCTTACCAGGCATTGCCCAGCCAAATAGTTCTTTCTCACGGCCTTCACGTAATACAGAAACCTGTTGATGGTAACGGCCAAGGTATGCGTGTGGACCAGTTGCATGTGTACCTGTCAGTACAGAACCAGAAATCACACGAACTTCGCCAGGCATCAGCTCGTTATCTGTTAGGTCATCCAAGCTTGCACCGATTACGGTACGAACTAGACGAGGGTTATTCACAACTGGACCAGCTAGAGACACAACACGATCTGTGTATAGCTCACCAGTTAGGAACAGCTTACCGAACGCGATAACGTCTTGGTAGTTGATGCTCCATGCCACATTTTCTGCATTCACTGGGTATAGGAAATGCATGTGGGTGCCAGCAAGACCTGCTGGGTGAGGGCCATCGAAGACGTGTTCTTCTACGTTAGACTGTGAAGAGCGTGGCAAACTAGTGCCAGATTTACATACGTAAACCTTGCCTTCTGTCAGGGCTGAAAGAATGTCTAGACCAGCAATGAATGCTTCTTGTTGCTCATTAATGATCAACTCAGGCTTAGCTGCTAGTGGATTAGTATCCATTGCAGTTACGAAAATAGCCTTAGTAGAAGACTCGATTGCAGGAACCTTGCTAAACGGACGAGTACGTAAAGCGGTCCATAGGCCAGAGTCAACCAACTGAGTCTTGATCACTTCACGATCTAGACCTGAAAGTTGAGCGGCTTCGAACTTATCAAATGTCACCTGCTCTTCACCTGCCACTTCAATCACTACAGATTGAAGGACACGTTTAGCGCCACGGTTAACTTCGATCACTTTACCGGCTGCTGGTGCAGTAAATTTCACGCCAGGGTTCTTTTTATCTTCAAAAAGAACTTGCGCTTTTTTCACTTCATCACCAACGCGGACATGCATGGTAGGACGCATGCCAACGTACTCTTCGCCAAGCAAGGCGACTTTTTTGATGGTCTTACCATCATTAATCACCTGGGATGGAGTTCCTGCGATAGGAAGATCCAAGCCCTTCTTTATTGTAATCATACGCACTTGCACTACTTTTATCGGGAAAAAGATTCTTTTGATTGCGTAACTTTTAGACACGACATCAGTGTCCGGTTTTGATGTTGTTTTAAACATCAAAATCGCAACATCCTATTAAAAATCTCGTCACAAGGAATACGCGAGATTTATCAGGTGCCGTAGTCTAGCATTTTTTAGGAACTTGATGCCATGACCAATCATTAGAATAGAGGGGTTATTTCGGTAGAATCAGGTCTAAAAGGTCAAAGAATAGTCATAACTTTGACCGATCGCACAAATGCCATATTCCATACATATCTTATGGAAAAGTCATATTCATCGCCTGAAATATCCTGCAATTTCCATTCATTTGTTGAAACACTGTTAACACATTTTTTAACCAGAATTTGTGCCACATCAATGCCCCTAAAGAATGTAAAACGAAAAAAGATGGCCTTAGCCACCTTTTCTCTGCACCTTTATATTTTGCGTCTTTAGTGACCGCCACCCATACACATAGGGCTATCAGGAGCGCCATCTTGTTCTCGCTTCCACTCTTCATCAGTGTATGTATGAATAGCTAGTGCATGAATGTGGTTATCTAGCTCATCTGCCAAAATTTGATGAACTTGGCGATGGCGTCCAATCAAACGCTGTCCCGCGAACGAATCACTCACAACAATCACTTTGAAGTGACTCTCCGAGCCTGGTGGCACATTATGCATGTAGCTCTCATTAATCACTTTGAGATAGCTTGGTTGCAGCTCACTGTGTAGTTTCTTCTCTATGATTTCTTGGATCATATTCGTTCCTCATTGATGCGAATTCCATAAGTATATACCTAAGTAAAGCAGACGTGTATCACTCAAACATCACTCTCATTATTGATGCATTTTACGTTCAACTGATTTCAAAGCGCTTGACGCTATGAACATGCCTAGAGAGCGAGCACCACTGAACACGTAAAATTTGACAGCTTTTTGTATCTCGACACGTCATCATTTGCGACAATAACACTTAATTTCTAAATCAACTTACATTTAGCTATGAAAACCGAACTGAATCTTCACGAGCGAAGCCTAACACTTTATCGTTTCCCAAAACGCAGCAATGAAACTCTACAAGCGTGGGATGCCGGTGATGAGTATCTTATTAATCATGTTGAAGAACTTGCTTTGCCAAACAATCAAAACATCCTCGTGATTAATGACAGCTTTGGTGCCCTCTCCTGCTGGTTTTCAGAAAAGCACCATGTGACGCTAATGAGTGATTCTTTCATTTCTCATAAAGGTGTGCAGCAGAACCTTGAGCAAAACCAGTGCAATAAGGTAGCGTTTGCAACCACGATGGATCCCGTACCTTCCAATACTGATCTCGTATTGCTGCAACTGCCAAAAAGTAACCGTCACCTCGTTTGGATACTCAGTCAGTTAAGAAAAGCACTGCCTGCATCCTGCCCCGTCATTGCAGTTAATAAAGCGAAAGACATTCATACTTCAACGCTAAAACTGTTTGAAAAATATTTGGGTGAGACAAAAACCTCTCTGGCCTGGAAAAAGCACCGATTGGTATTTGCTCAAGCAACGGTTGACCCAACAATTGAAGTAAGCCCTTTCACGACTTGGCGCGTTGATGGCGAAGATATCGAACTCAAGAACATGCCAAATGTCTATTCAGGAGAAAGCTTAGATTTAGGTGCGCGTTTTATGCTGCAGCACCTACCTCAAGATCCATTGGTAGATAATGTTATCGATCTCGGTTGCGGTAATGGTGTTCTGTCTGTGAAATTTGGTCAGCTGAATCCGAATGCTCGATTAACATGTGTTGATGAAAGCTTTATGGCGCTTGAGTCCGCGAAGCAGAACCTGCTAGATACCCTTGGTAAAGATAGAGACATACAGTGTGTTGCAAACAATTGTTTGGACGGTTTTAAACACAACAGCAGCTCTATGATTATGTGTAACCCACCCTTTCACCAACAGCAGGCAATCACCGATCATATTGCTTGGCAAATGTTCTGTGATGCAAAGCAAGTATTAAGTGAAGGTGGTAAGTTACTGGTGATTGGAAATCGTCATCTTGGTTACGACGCAAAACTAAAACGGCTGTTTGGCGATAAGAATGTGAAACTTATCGCTTCCAACAATAAGTTTGTGATTTTACAGGCCACAAAAAATCCTGCTAAATTAAGCGCAAAATAAGCTTTAGCAAAATAGTTAAAAGGAATAATAAAATGAGAAAATTGGTACTTGCGGCTTCGGTTGCGTTGCTTGCTGCGTGTTCAGCTCCTCAACAGCCTCAGCTGAATTTGATGCCAGAAAGCACACTGAGCACCAATCCAATTGTTCAAGGCAAGGCTTACAGCTTGACCAGCAAAGATGTACGTGCAGCGCAGTACGTGGCGTTGGTGGATAACGGCCGTTCGAACATTCTTCCTCTTCATGCTAAACAGAATTTACGTATTGCGTTAGAAGAAGCATTAGAGAAGCAGTTTTCATCTCAAGGCTTCCATGCCGATCTAAACAGCAACAATGCAATTGAATTAAACGTTCAAGAAGCATTAGTTAACGTAAAACATTCGGTGATGGAAAATGAGATGGATGCGAAAGTCGTGCTTGAAATCACCGCAGAAACACCAGAAGGTAAACTGGTCAAAACTTACACAGGCACTGCGAAGCGTTCTGGCACATTGAGTGCGTCTGATGCCGACATTGAGCAAACACTGAATGATGTAGTGACATTAACACTTAAAGAAATTGCCAATGACCCAGAGCTTCGTCAGTACATGCAGGAGCGTTTCTAATGTTACGCAAGGCAATTCTTTCTCTCGCGCTACTCAGCTGCAGCGTTTGGGCTGGACCAAAAGTGGCGTTTGAAACAACGTTAGGTTCATTTACTGTCGAACTGAATGAAGATAAAGCGCCGATTGCGGTAGCGAACTTCCTGAAATATGTAGAGGACGGTAGCTATGAAGGCACTATTTTTCACCGCGTTATTCCAGGCTTTATGGCGCAAGGTGGTGGCTTTAACCAAGATATGCAAATGGTGAAGACTTACGCTCCAATCAAAAACGAGGGTAATAACGGTTTAAATAACGACCGTGCGACGATTGCAATGGCACGCACCAACGCGCCTGACTCTGCTACTCGTCAGTTTTTTATCAATTTAGTCGACAATGATTTTCTAAACTACGGCGCTCGTCCACCGGGTTATGCGGTATTTGGCGAGGTCACGGAAGGATTCGACATTATCCAAAAAATGGCAAAACAGCCAACTACGACGACTCGCGGTATGCGTGATGTTCCCGAGACTCAAATCGTCATCACTAAAGCAACACTACTTAAATAGCCAAAACGATAAGCCCTTTGAATAATCGAAGGGCTTTCTCTTTCAACGGCTTCATTTTATTGGATTGATTTATGTCTTCATTACCTTCCATCACTTGGTTGGAAACGGTAAAAAGTTACCTCGATAAACGACTCATGTGGGTTTTCATGTTGGGCTGCTCTAGCGGCTTTCCGTGGGTACTTATCGGTTCAAATATGTCTGGCTGGCTAAAAGACGCTGGTTTGACCCTATCCGCAATAGGCTACTTTGGTAGTGTCTTTGCGGTTTATGCAATTAACTTTCTCTGGGCGCCACTCGTAGACCGGGTGAAGCTACCAGTGCTCTATCGACTACTTGGACAAAGGCGTAGCTGGATTTTCTTCTGTCAAAGCATCGTACTCGTCGCGACGGTATTTATTGCGGGCGTGAATCCAGCAGAGAACTTGGTGTTTGCGTCTCTACTCGCCTTGTGTATTGCAACCGCATCAGCCACACAAGACATCGCGATAGATGCTTTTCGTATTGATACTTTCCCAAAATCAGAAGAATCTAAGCTGCCACAAGCTTCTGCAATGGCAGTTATTGGCTGGTGGACAGGTTATTCATTACCAGGTTATTTAGCGTTTGTTAATGCTGATAGTGTCGGTTGGAATGGCGTGTATTACGGGATGGCGGTGATAGTCGGTATTCTAATGGTCTTTACGATTTTAGTCGGAGAGCCTAAGACTCAACGCGAACAACTTCAGTCTGCCGCAGAACAACGCCACAAAGAAGTGGTTGGTTCAAAAGTCGTGGCTTGGTTTACTGTGACTGTTGTAGAACCTTTCCTTGACTTCTTTAATCGCAATGGCGTCCGTGTCGCGATTACTCTTTTGCTGTTCGTTTTCCTATTCAAAATTGGCGAAGCGTTTTTAGGCAGGATGTCGATCGCGTTCTATAAAGATATTGGTTTTAGTAACGAACAAATTGGTTATTACTCCAAACTGATCGGATGGGGAGCCACTATCTTCTTTACCTTTGTCGGAAGCATGTTCAACGTCAGGTTTGGTATTGTACGTGGATTAATGATCGGTGGTATTGCTATGTCTGCCAGCAACTTGATGTTTGCTTGGATTGCATCGGTAGGCCCAAATGAGCACCTGTATTTAGCAACCATTATTGTCGATAACTTTACGACTGCTTTCTCAACTGTCGCTTTTGTTTCATTTTTGACGATTCTAACCGGACAAGCATTCTCGGCAACTCAGTATGCGTTGCTTGCCTCTTTGGGCAACTTCGGACGAACGACTCTTGCTTCTTTCAGTGGAGAACTGGTGGACTACCTCAATGACTGGAGCACGTTCTTTGTGCTTACCGCTGTTATGGTCGTGCCAAGCTTGATTATGTTGTACTCGCTACGACATTACTTTGATGCTCTATTGGAAAAAGCACGTCACAAGCACTAAGAAGCGCATCAAAAAACCACCGAATTCGGTGGTTTTTGTTTTGCCGAGATATGAGATAAGAGGTCTATGGGTATAGCCCTTTGCCAAACATATTAAATATACGTGCCACACCTTGAGTAAAGATCATCGGCTCGGTCAATACGGTTAAACACAAGCAATCTTCTCCGGCCTTAGTGTAAGGGCTGTGCTTCACTGACGCGTCTCTAATCATCAAATCGCCCTCTTCATATTGGCCATCCTCATCACTAAACCCACCATGTAGGATCAATGTAGATTCTAAGCCTTTGTGCGTATGTTGAGGGATTTGCACATCTTCCCCGATGTACATTAAGCTAACACGAGCATCTTCCCCTAGATCAATCTGAGCACTGAAAACCTTGCCTCCGTAACTTCTCCATGACCCTACAAGGTCAGAGAAACGCGCTAAGGTTTTGGGAAGTTCAAAGCTCTTTCCTGCAACATTCACTGCGGCAGGATCTCGGATAACGATGTTATCTGTCGCTGGCTCCGCATTGATAATATCATTGAACATATCGTCGAATTCAGGGACATATTCAGAGGGGATGTCGCTCACGATATTCGCTTGGCTGGCTTCGACTTGGTTCACATAAGCTCGGCACTTGGTGCATGTTTCTAAATGGGTTGCGACCACAAGACCAGAAACTGCATCAATGCTTCCCGAAGCGTATGCTTCTAACAAGCTGTTATCTGGGTGTTTGTTCATAGTTGCTCCGTATGCATTGAATGCCTTAGCTTTTCTACTGCAAGCCTCAGCCTGGATTTTACGGTACCGAGGGGTATATCAAATAATTCAGCGACCTGCTGATGAGGTAGCTCTTCAAGATACACCGCTTGTAAAACGTCTCTCTGATTTTTCGGTAAAATATCTAAAAATTTAACCACCTGTTCTTTCAACATGTCTTGCTCTGGTGAATAGTGATCAACAAGATCTGGTGGATAATATTCTGACGGCCAAATGTCATCAGAATGAATGTGCAACTCCTTACCTTTCTGCTTTCTTAACAGATCAAAGCATAGGTTTCGGATTATGGTGTATATCCAAGTCGATAACGCGCTCTTTTCCCCATCATAGAGGTGCGCTTTCTGCCAAACTGTCGCCATGGTCTCTTGCACCATCTCCATAGCAACTTGCTCATTACCAACATGTTTGTAAGCGAATTGCTTCAGCTTGGGTGCGTAAAAACGGAATACAAAAGCGAACGCGTCTTTATCTCGAGCCTTCACTTTGTCCATGTAATCGTTCCAATCACTGCGCCCCAGTTTTTTTGGGCTATCACTCATCATAATCGGCCTTAATTTTAGGGAGGAGTCATCTCCTCCCATTCGTCCTAATCGGTCACGTCATCAACCAACAAGTTGAAGCCACCGTTGTTCCCATCATCAATGGCAACCACCTGATACACAACACCATTCATCACATTGACTGGTGCTGAATCAACAGCAACCGTACTTGGATCGCCTGCCACTGTCACGGTTACATAATAGGTACCTTCAGCGACATATAATCCCTGAACGCTATCTTTGTACGCAAAATTAGCAATAGTTGGATCACTTCCATCTATTCCAGCGCTTGTAGTGAGATAAATATCTACCATTTCCGCTACGGGATTCGCCGCCGCATGTGTCACATTCAGCGTCGCGCTAGTTGCCACTGCACGTCTCATGTCTTCAACAACTAGAGGTTCGATATCAATCGTTGGGCTAACAACACCGACTGCGTAAACACTGTAATCCATTCCGCCCGCAACCATTAATCCGTCAACATCGATAATAGGGTTGGTTGTTGTGCCATCCACGTAAACGTCAATATCGTAAGCGCCAGCATCGAGATCCAAATAACCACGAATCTCTTTGAACGCTAAGTCGGCAAGAGGACCGAAGGCCGCCCCGTTAACGTTGACATCGACGATTGGCGCTCCATCGACAAGATGTCCAACTCTTACTTCAGCTTGGCTGCCCATATCCTCGATTATAGAAGATCCTGAACCATCCAATACCAACAGCTTAACCGGTGACGTGCTATTTGAATCTCCGGTACTGATAGCGGCAATCGTCAAGTTTGAATTAGCAGCAAGAGATATTGTTCCCGAGTCAAAAGCAACGCTATCCCCAACAGCAAGTCGAACTTGGTACTCACCAGCGGGGATGTTCAATACGTCTGTAGATGCTTTATATGCAAGATTCATAAGCGGTGTCGCGCTAGCAAGATCAGCCCCTGGCTCAGTGACGTAGAGATCAACGGCAGGAACGCCAGACGCTGCATGAACGACTTGAACATCTAAACTATTGGCATCAGCCATTGAATCGGCGCTGCGAGTCACAACTAAAGGTTCTACTGGGTTTGGTGAACCATTGGCATCACCAACAACGAACACGTTGTAATTGAGGTCTGAATCAAGGTCTAGTTCTGTTTTAGGTATTACGGTCGCGGTTTCATCGCCTGGAAGTTGAACATCAACTTGAATGGAGTTCATGCCCTCACGTAACTTCATGTAACCAGAACCCATACCATAATCAACACCTGTCAATGATGATTTATCGTTTATCCACACATTTGCAAGCGGCGCATCAGAAGACGCATGTACTGCTTGCAAATTGGAATACTCGATGGTGTCGCTGTCGGAGCCACACGCCGCCAGTCCTAATGCCGCCACCATAGTTAGCGCAGCTCTGCTAAATCCTTTCATATCCTTGCCTCTTTGTTAGTCGGGGCTTCTATGGCTTCTGTCAGAAATTGCAACGCAGGAATGCAGTTCTCTGCGCCAACGAGCTGTTCGAACAGATTGCAGTCTAAAGGAAGTAATTCAAGCCAGCGCTGGGTCACCCAAGCTGAGTCATCGTAAAAACGATGCTGGTAGAGATTTCCAAGTTGAGGAAACTCTTCATAAACATGGGATAACTGCTTGCTTAAATAGAAGAAATCTGGTGAGTTGTCTGGATGTTGCCAATTTTCTAACCATTCGACCTCTGCATGGCGTAAGCCGTCCGCATCTGCACGAACTCGTTTGACAACAAAGCGTTTCTCACCAGCGACTGTAATACCAAGAAGACCATCACTGAGTGTTTCAAAATCAACGATCCTGACCAAAGTTCCGATAGATGAAACATTTCCCACGTCTTTAGGGTCACCTTCATTACCTACTAGGCAAACTCCAAAACCCACATTTTGTAGGCTGCATTCCTTTACCATTCGCTTATATCGTGGCTCAAAAATGCGCAGATTCATTTTACCTTCAGGGAGTACAACTGAAGTGAGTGGGAATAACATGACTTCTTTCATTCAAACGTCCTCTTTGATTCACCGATACATACGAATCCCTTATCACTCCGATCACTAACGATTTATGTTGGTTAATCGACTGGCTTAAAAAGTCATAAAATCGCTTACGCAAACGATCCAAATCACATATTTATTGCAATCAAATGCAACAAACAAAAAGTTCCGTAAATAAAGATAATTTCGTGACGCAACTCACCAAAAACGTTCAATTTTGCACCCTTTATCACTTTCATTTGGGATTTTTATCGCTATTATTCCCGCCAATTGGAAAGCGCAGCACAGATTGCGTGTTCTGAATCATTACAAACATAGAGAGTCCCCTTATGCGTAAATCACTTTTAGCTCTTAGCCTTCTAGCGGCTACTTCAGCTCCAGTTATGGCGGCAGATTACTCTGACGGCGATATCCACAAAAACGATTACAAGTGGATGCAATTTAACCTAATGGGTGCATTTGACGAACTTCCAGGTGAGTCTTCGCACGACTACCTAGAAATGGAATTCGGCGGCCGCTCTGGTATCTTCGATCTATACGGCTACGTTGATATCTTCAACCTAACTTCAGATAAAGGCAGCGATAAAGCAGGAGATCCTAAGATCTTCATGAAATTTGCACCACGTATGTCTCTAGATGCAGTAACTGGTAAAGATCTATCTTTCGGTCCAGTACAAGAGCTATATGTAGCAACGCTTATTGAGTGGGATGGCACAGATTACAAAACTAATGCATTCTCAGTAAACAACCAAAAAATTGGTATTGGTTCTGACGTAATGGTTCCTTGGTTTGGTAAAGTTGGTGTTAACCTATACGGTACTTACAACGGCAACAAAAAGGATTGGAACGGTTTCCAAATCTCGACTAACTGGTTCAAACCATTCTACTTCTTCGAGAACGGTTCATTCATTTCTTACCAAGGCTACATCGATTACCAATTCGGTATGGATGATGATGCAGGTAACAAATTTGGTTCAACCGCGTCAAACGGTGGTGCAATGTTCAACGGTATCTACTGGCACTCAGACCGCTTCGCAGTGGGTTACGGTCTAAAAGGCTACAAAGACGTGTACGGTATCAAAGATACTGATGGGTTTAAGTCAACTGGCTTTGGCCACTACCTAGCTGTAACTTACAAGTTCTAATTGAACCACTAAGTTTGCTCAAAAATGGCGCCTTTCGGCGCCATTTTTATTTGCTTTCCTTTTTTCCCTCATTATCCTTGCAGCAAACCTTTTTAATGAGAGCGTTTGGTGAATATCCTTATCCTCGGTCCAGGTGCGGTGGGCTCACTCTGGGCAACAAAATTTCAGCTTGCCGGACACAATGTTTCATTGTGGGGAAGAAGTTCAGAGAGACAACAATCACTTCAGTTGGATGACACACCCGCAATCGTATTCAGTAATCAAGATATTTCCTCCGTAAATAAAGCAGATCTCGTTTTGATCACGGTAAAAGCTTGGCAAATGGAAGACGCCATTCAGCCTTTACTGCCTCATATCAACGCAGACACGATTATCATGCTGATGCACAATGGTATGGGTACCGCCTCTGGCGTGGAGAAGGCTCTGCCAAACAATCCGATCGTGCTCGCCACAACGACGCACGGCGCATACAAACCAGATAACCAACACGTACTGCATACCGGTCACGGAACAACGCAAGTGGGTGGTTATAATGACAAAGGAATGCAGTGCGCTTTTCTGCAAGATGTTATGCATCATGCCCTTCCAGAGGCCATTTGGAATCCACACATCCAATCTGCGTTATGGACTAAGTTAGCGATCAACTGCGCGATTAACCCACTGACTGCGATTCACCAGTGTAAGAATGGTGAGCTTGCGCAGCCCGAGTTTAAGATACAACTCGAAAGCATCACTCAAGAACTGGTTGAAGTAATGAGTAAAGAAGGTATTGCTATCGAGTTTCGCTCTCTTTTCGATACGGTAATGCAAGTGGTGAACGCCACAGCTGAGAACTATTCTTCAATGAGACAAGACGTATTCCATCAGCGTCGAACGGAAATTGATTTTATAACCGGATACTTGTTAAAGGCTGCTGAGAAACATCGCATCAATACGCCTGAGAATTTAAAACTTTACCAACGCATCAAACAAATAGAACAAAGCTGGACAGAACAATGAGTAAGAAAATCTTAGTGCCAATCGCTCCGGGCACCGAAGAAATGGAAGCCGTCACCGTTATCGACATGATGGTTCGCGCGGGTTATGACGTTACGGTAGCGAGTGCTGCTTTTGATGGCTCATTGACGATGAAAGCTTCTCGCGGAGTCACACTAACAGCCGATTGTAAGCTGGTCGATATCGCTGATGATGAGTTTGACGCCATAGCGCTTTCTGGTGGTGTTGGTGGTGCAGAAATTTTTCGTGATAGCACGGTGATGATAGAAATCCTTAAGCAGCACATCTACGAGGGAAAGTTGGTCGCTGCTATCTGCGCAGCACCGGCATTGGTATTGCAACACCATGATCTTTTCCCACAATCACTGATGACCTGTCACCCGAGCTTTCAGTCACATATCCCGGAAGAGAAGTGGCGCAGCAAACGCGTGACCTTTGATATCAACCACAACCTTATCACCAGTCAAGGTCCGGGCACTGCTTTAGAGTTCGCAATGGAAGTAATCATTCAACTCTCAGGTAAAAAACACGCATGGTCAGTTGCTGAACCAATGATCCCTCTGCCTACTCTGCATTACCATAAGCTTGGTGAAGAATAATGTTTGACGTAAATGCTGTACGTGAGCAATTTCCCGCTCTAAATCAATCCGTCAACGATACGCCCTTAGTGTATCTAGATAGCGCAGCGACAACGCAAAAACCGCAATGTGTGATTGATGTCATCAGTCATTACTACAGTGCGCAAAATGCCAATGTTCACCGTGGCAGTCATAGTTTAACGGCTAATGCCACCAGCCAATTTGAAGCGGCACGAGAACGAGTGGCAAACTTTATTGGCGCAAACAGCTCTAAAGAGATCATTTGGACACGGGGCGCAACCGAAGCACTGAACTTAATTGCACAAACTTACGCTCGCAGCACCTTACAACCGGGCGATGAGATCTTGATTAGCGAGATGGAACACCACGCCAACATCGTGCCGTGGCAAATTGTGGCCGAACAAACTGGCGCGAAAATAGTGAAAGTGCCAATGACGGCTGAATGCCAGTTTGACTTGCAGGCGTTTGAGCAGCTGATTTCTGAGCGATGCAAAATCGTCGCGTGCGCACAAATAACCAACGTAACAGGCACACGCCAACCTATCGAAAAGATCACCGAGCTAGCGCACAGCGTTGGCGCGGTTGTTGTGATTGATGGCGCTCAAGGCATCGTCCATGAGCAGCTTGATTTATCGGTATCAGATATCGATTTTTACGTTTTCTCAGGTCACAAACTTTATGCGCCAGCAGGTATTGGCGTTTTATACGGCAAGCTTGAACTTTTGGAAGCCATGCCACCATGGCACGGCGGTGGTAAAATGGTTGAACGCGTTTCTTTCGAGAAAACGACGTTTTCTGCACTTCCTGGTAAATTTGAAGCGGGCACACCAAACGTTGCGGGCGCGATTGCTCTAGCGAAAGCCATTGAGTGGTACCAAGGTTTTGACCATCACGAAGTCGAGGATCATCTCCATGCGCTTCAGGACAAGGCCTACCAAGCACTAAGCGCGTTGGATGACATCCATATTCTAGGCTATCAACCGAATGCCTCTGTACTGACATTCGTCATGGACGGCGTTCATCACCAAGACATGGCGACGCTGCTCGATCAACAAGGCATTGCGGTACGAGCAGGACACCACTGCGCTCACCCATTGATGGATGCGCTAAACGTTAAAGGCACGGTACGCGTTTCTTTTGGTATTTATAACACGACTGAAGATGTGGATAGACTCATCGCCGCCGTAGAAAAAGCCGTCGACATGCTATAACCCCAACGGTTTGATTTGGAGTAACCAACAAGGTTACTCCATCTGCCTATCCAGAGTCGCCACGCAATTTCTGCCATTTCTTTTCGCAGCATAAAGCGCTTTATCTGCATGCGCATACAAACGTTTGGTGGTTTCATTTCTGCCTATTTCCACCACGCCTACACTCACCGTGACCGGAATTTCAATCTTTTCAAATTCGAACTGACAATTTTGAATGTGGGAACGAACTTCCTCTCCTACCTCTTTCGCCGCCGATAGAGAGGTTTCTGGCAAAATAATCGCAAACTCCTCCCCTCCGACTCTTGCAAAAATTTCGTCTTTGACGAGTAAGTGAGAAACCAAATCAGCTAACGTCTCTAAGACATAATCCCCCGCATCATGACCACGTTTATCATTGATGACTTTAAAAAAATCCAAATCAAATAATAACAACGCGGAGTGATAATCCGGAGCTTGGGATTTAATAACTTCTTCTGTGAGCTTTTCGAAAAAGACACGTCGATTGTAGATGTTGGTAAGAGCATCAATTTGGCTTTGATGGCGAAGAAGGGTTTCAACTCGGTGGCGATTGGAGATGTTGCGTGTAAGAATAAGGACAACGCGACGACCTCTGTATTTTATAGCGAGTGGGCAGATCTTGCCTTCGTAGTATAGGTCGCCTCTTGGCCCACTGTTAGCATCTATTCCCTGAATGCTGTCGGCGCACATCTTGTACTCGATCGTCACAATACTGTCTTGTTTCAGTGACCGATTTATCTGTTCGATAAACCAGTCAGCTTTATCTTTCTCAAGTACGCTGTGCAGCGTCTCACCTATCAAATTACTTCCATCGTGATAGGCTTTTTTATCTGTTCCTCCAAAAACATCAATATAGATACCATCTTCACTCAGAATAAAAGTGGGGTCTGGCATTCCGGATAACACGTCTTGCGCATGTTCCAAGGTGAATTGCATATAGGGAGGTTCCTAGCATTTGTATCTAAGTAACCCAATCGCTTCCAAGTGTGTTTCCACATTGGGGAATAGGAGCGAATGGGGCATATGTCTATTATCTAATATAGACAAATTTTAAATACAATTGAGTTTATAAAAACCAAGTGGGCAATATAATGAACCAGGATCAATAGAATGGTTAATTAGCGCTAAAATAGTCGACCATTTGCATATTTTTTACCCATATGCAAAAGATGTCTCAACTCAGATACAAAAAACGCCAAACAGCTAGGCTATTCGGCGTTTTTTAAGAATTGGGAAAATGACTCGTTACACGGTGGTTTGCTTAATCTGCTCTACAATAGCTTTCAAACCATTACCACGTGACGGGCTTAAATGGGAGACAAGCCCCAGTTGATCAAAATAAGCATCGATGTCAAATGCTTGAATTTGATCGGCCGTTTTTCCGTCATAAGCCGCCATCACCAAGGCAATCAATCCACGGACGATACGCGCATCGGAGTCCGCACAAAAATGCCAAACGCCATCTTGCTCTTGGCTCACTAACCACACCAAGCTTTCACAACCCGAAACGGTAACTTGTTCTGATTTCAGCTCTTCTGGCATTTGTGGCAGCTTTTTACCCCACTGAATAACCTGACGGTAACGATCTTCCCAGCCTTTAAATTGCTGCATAGTCGCTACAATGTCTTCGCTGGTGATATCTGTACCAAATGGAGAAACGGGAAAATCTGTCATGATGCGCTCTTCTTCTAGTTTACTTCTTATATTTTGAAATCAACTTCTCAACGATTCGCGATACCGCGACAAAGCCAAACGTTGCAGTTACGACAGTCGCCGCACCAAAACCGCTAGCGCAATCCATACGTTTTGGGCCTTCCGCTGTCGACTTCACACCACACACTGAACCGTCTGCTTGAGGGTACTTCAGCTGCTCGGTTGAAAACACGCAATCAATACCAAACTTACGAGCCGGATTCTTAGGGAAGTTATGATGACGACGCAAGGTGTCTTTGATTTTCTTCGCTAGAGGATCTTGGATCGTTTTCGTTAAATCAGCGACCATGATCTGCGTTGGGTCAACCTGACCACCAGCGCCCCCCGTAGTGATCACTTTGATCTTGTTGCTGCGGCAATACGCCAACAAAGACGCCTTCGCTTTTACGCTGTCAATCGCATCTAGCACGTAATCAAACTCTTTGCTTAAGTACTCATGTTGATTGTCTGGCGTGATGAAATCATCAATCAGGTTGACTTTACACTCTGGGTTGATCAATTTGACACGCTCGGCCATCACTTCAATTTTGCTTTGGCCAACGGTGCCCGTCATCGCATGAATTTGGCGGTTAATGTTCGTGACACAAACATCGTCCATATCAATCAGAGTTAGCTCACCGATCCCTGTACGAGCCAGCGCTTCCACCGCCCATGATCCCACGCCACCAATACCAATCACACAAACGTGTGCAGCGCGAAGAATGTCCACTTCGCTGTTGCCATAAAGACGACGAGTGCCGCCAAAGCGTTGATTGTAGCTGTCAGATGCTGGGGTATCGAGTTCACGCATATTGAAGTCCAGATGATCGATAGAAAAACAAAGAGTGCGATTTATACGCACTCTTTGATGAAATGTCTAGATAAGAGGCGGTTCCTCTTTCTTGGGTCGCTATTGTAGCTTTTCTGGCGGTAAAGCCCAAGGCGCTTGAGTTGGTGAGTTTTCCAGCCCAAGTTTCCACACTCGACCAAAATGCTTGTAGTGCCCTGCTTCCGTTCCTGCTCTCGCACCAATGCCATGATACAGATCCAAATGGTTCTGTTTTACCGCACCACCAGTGTCTAAAACGATCAGCATTCGCAGTTGATGCGCACCACTCCACGTACCATCGGCATTCAGCAGTGGCACTTCCGCCAAGATTGGAGTCCCCATTGGTAAGATAGAACGGTCACCCGCGACGGCGGCCATTGGCAACAACGGAATACCAGCCGAGCCTGTTACTGGCGCTTCTGCTTTTGGCGCAAAGAAAACGTAAGAAGGGTTTTGCTCCAACAACTCGCGCACTGTCGCATCGTCGTTGTCCATCACCCACTCTTTGATTGCTTTGAGGGACATTTTTTCACGCGGCACTTCACCACGTTCAATCAAAATGCGGCCAATGCTGACGTAAGCTTTGTTGTTTTTACCCGCGTACGCAAAGTACTCCAACGTATCATCATCTTCAAAATGCACATAGCCACTGCCCTGTACTTCCATCATAAATGGGTCGATACGATTAGGCGCGTAACCTAGCACCAAACCTTGTCCATCTAGTGCTCCATTGTAGATCTCCGCGCGAGTCGGACAATCTGATGAGCAGTTTGGCTTGCCATAAACTGGGTACTTAAAAATGTCGTTTGGTGTATGACGCAGTTCCATCACGGGAGAAAAGTATCCGGTAAACAGCACATTACCTTTTTTATCACCACCACCCAGTTGCGCGGCTTGAATGCCAAACGCACTCAACGCACTGGTATCTCCGCTTTGTTGCGCCCACTCACTTAATCGTTGATATAGCGGTTGGTACATCTTCGCCATGGATGGTGACTTTATCACCACTTGCTCAGCTTGCTTGTTAAATTCAGTAAAATCGCGTGGTTTGTTAGACTCAACCACATCCACTTGATTGAGGATCTGAGGAAACTCACCATCAAGATATTGCTGAGCACGATCATTTTGTTGAGCACAGCCAAAGAGTAGGCTCAAAGAGATAATAGGAAGGAGTTTTTTTAACACGTGTCTTTTCCGTAAAAGAGAATAGCAAAAGGATGGCAAACAAATGCATACGGTGCAATTGAAAAGCAACGACAAAATGTTTCAACGCTAAGCCAATCCGTTTACTCGTTGTGAATTCATTCAGTTAATGCAACATGATAACAGCGTAAGAATTACGGAATTGTCCGGATTATGTTTGAAAGTAAGATTTACCTATTGAGAGATGAAATTGTGATCATCCATGTGACTCACAGACGCAAGAGATCTCTGCTTAAAAGACAATGATAAAAACGACTATCTTACCGCAACCCTTGCACGCCCCTCTAAACGGAATACAGGTAGATAATGTGCATTGGCATCCAGCTTCATTTCTGCATGCTGCTTACCCACAAAATTGAAGTGCCGCTCATTTGAACCCACTCGATACGAAAACGAATCCCCATCGAATTCAAAACTGGTAGCCACTGTAGAACCATTTACGGTAACACCGCGCTCACTCAACACAAATTCTTCACGAGCATAAGGCGCAACATCTTGCTCAACCCAGCGGCCATAAATAGTCGATTTAGGAATAGGCGGATTAATGGTTCGAGTAATCAAATCACTATACAGCATGCACACGACAACGGTTCCAACTATCGCTATAAGCATAAGAGAACGCTCTAGCCACTTACGAAGCATTGATTTAGATGACGTTTTTGACAGATTTGAAGCAGTGATCGCAGCATTCTTATTAACAGCAGAAGACATGAGGTTCACGTATTGAGAAAAGACGCGCTCATTGTAACTCTCCCCTTCAACGGGACCAAGAACCTACCTCAATATGTTTGTGCTTTATTCCAAAATTTCACCTTGCCACCAATTGAATAAAAAGGCATTATTTTGACATAATTAAACAAAGGAATGGCTGTAGTGAAAATTCGTAGTACTGCTCTCGTAAAAGGATTCCGTCAATCAACACCTTATGTCAATGCTCACCGCGGAAAAACCATGGTGATCATGCTGGGCGGAGAAGCCGTCGCACACAAAAATTTTGGCAATATTATTAATGATATCGCACTCATGCACAGCCTCGGAATTAAAGTCGTGGTGGTGTATGGTGCACGTCCTCAAATTAATCAGCTGCTAGAAAAACAAGACCTCACTACGCCTTACCACAAAAATATCCGCATTACGGATGAATCGGCTTTATCTGTTGTTATGCAAGCTGCCGGACAACTTCAACTTGCGATTACTGCGCGCCTATCAATGAGCCTCAACAACACTCCGATGGCAGGCACCCAGCTCAATGTCGTTAGCGGAAACTACATCATTGCTCAGCCACTCGGCGTTGATGATGGTGTGGACTATTGCCATAGTGGACGCATTCGCCGCATTGACACCGACGCGATTAATCGCACGCTCGACCAAGGCTCTATTGTGCTACTTGGCCCCATTGCGAGCTCTGTGACTGGCGAGTGTTTTAACTTACTTTCTGAAGAAGTTGCGACACAACTGGCGATCAAATTAGGCGCAGACAAACTGATTGGTTTCTGTTCAGAACAAGGTGTCATTGATGACAACGGTAATGCTGTCGCCGAGTTGCTGCCAATTGAGGCGGAGCATGTCATCAAAACGCTTTCTGAAAATACGTCTCCTGACCTAGATTACAACACTGGGACACTGCGCTTTCTTAAAGGGTCTATTGCCGCTTGCCGTGCCGGAGTACCTCGTAGCCACTTGATCAGTTATAAAGTAGATGGCGCCTTAATTCAGGAGTTGTTCTCTTTCGACGGTATCGGAACCCAAGTTGTTATGGCGAGCGCTGAGCAAGTGAGACAAGCTAATATTGACGATATTGGTGGCATCTTAGACCTCATTCGCCCTTTAGAAGAACAAGGCGTACTCGTTAGGCGCTCTCGAGAGCAGCTAGAACAAGAGATTGGAAAATTTACCATCATCGAAAAAGACGGCTTGATTATTGGCTGTGCTGCCCTTTATCCATACCCAGAAGAGCGCAAAGCAGAGATGGCTTGCGTAGCGATTCACCCTGACTATCGTGATGGGAACCGAGGTTTGTTACTGCTCAACTACATGAAACATCGTTCTAAATCCGAAACCATTGATCAAATCTTTGTCCTCACGACACACAGTCTGCATTGGTTCAGAGAGCAAGGTTTTTACGAAGTCAGTGTCGACTATTTGCCCGGAGCCAAACAAGGGCTATATAACTTCCAGCGTAAGTCAAAAATCTTAGCGCTAGATTTGTAGCTTAACCTTAAATCACGAAGCAAAATTTAACGTTCCGCTATACCAACACCTCAAGGTGCGGGATTCTGCTCATTGACGCTCAATCCTGCACATCAAGTTTGTTTTGGAGTAAGGCCTCACATAAATACTGCTTCGAGCTAGCGAGTCATCATGTAAACACCAACTTAGAAATGCGCAAACCATTGCTTAATTTTCGTTCCAATTTTATCTTTTAAATATACATTTGGTTGGCTATACTCTGCTCGCTAGTGATTGGTTTTTAACCAATACGAATGGATCTAGGTGATGTAATGTAGCCTTCACCCTAAAATACTGGGCAATTGAAAAACTAGTTAGCTCCGTATTGCGTACCAAGGACAGTTGTTAATCTGACTTTAAATAAGCCGAGACGAGCACTGTTATGAGAACAATCATTTGTAATTCGCTTCAAAGCTTCTGGGATATGGCTGACAATCAGTTTTTAGAAGGCCTAGACGTCCACTGTGTTTTCCCCGTAAATGACGCTATCCGAGATTTTATTCTTGCTTATCAACAGCAATACAAAATACGCAGTGTGTCTTTTACCAACGCGTTCGCAAAACATGCATAAAAGAAGACCGAGCCATAAGCTCGGTCTTCTTGTTTTAGTTGGTAAGCCGCTGTACTAATCCACTCGCGCGAGTAGTTTTTACCTTAATGCCTCGCTTCAGAACGTTGAGTTCGGCGTAAAGAGCTAAACGCTTTTTCGCGCGGGTAATGCCTGTGTAAATCAACTCACGGGTTAATATCGGGCTAAAGTCTGGTGGCAAAATCATCAGGGTGTAATCAAATTCACTGCCTTGCGATTTGTGGATGGTCATGGCGTAAGCCGTTTCATGTTCAGGCACTCGGCTTGGCAAGACCGATTTCACACTGCCGTCAGGTAACTCGAAAAAGACTTTCAAACGCGGTTCTTCTTCACTGTCATCGAGCATGCAAATACCGATATCACCGTTATACAAACCTAGACCATGATCATTACGCGTAACCATGACAGGTCTGCCGTGATACCAAATTTCATCCTGAACCTGAATTAACTTGCGCGCCGCGAGCGCTTTCTCGATGCGCTGGTTTAGCCCAGCAACACCAAAGTCACCTTCACGGATCGCGCACAGCAATCGGCATTGGTTGAAAGTATCTAACACCGCTTTGGCTTTGTGCGTAAGCAACTCTGGCTCTCCGGCTTTAGGATCGATTTCTTGTTGCCCAATACGTTTGAGGTAACGACCGTATTCCTGCACCAACGTCTGCATCATTTGGTTGTAATGTTGACTACTTAGCGCGAAATGTTCGATATCGGAAAAGTCACGCGCCCAGACGTTATCTACGCTCGCAGCAGAACCTGAGTTAACCGCTTTTGCCAACTGACCAATGCCTGAGCGAGCATCAAATCGGTAGCTCTTTTGCAGCATACATAAACTATCGGCAATGCTAGATGCACTGTTACCCGTATGCGCTAAAGTATCGAAACCCGTCAGTTTTGCGATGGCTGATGCCTGCTCTTTGCCATAGCCCAATGCATGGAACGAACAGATATCACCCAACACAGCCCCAGCTTCAACTGAAGCAAGTTGGTCTTTATCACCTAGCAAAATCAGCCGCGCATGTTTCGGTAAGGCATCGACCACTTTGTACATCATTGGCAAATCGACCATCGACGCTTCGTCGATAACTAAAATATCCAAATGAAGTGGATTTTGCTTGTTGTGACGGAATTCTGCGCTATTAGGAATCGCGCCCAGCAACCGATGTAAGGTGCTTGATTCAGTCGGAATTTTGGCTTTTAGCTCCGGAGAAACTGGCAGCTCTTGCACCGCTTTACCAATGGACTCGGTTAATCGCGCCGCCGCTTTCCCCGTCGGGGCCACCAGCTTGATGGTTAGGTTTTTCTCGTGCGTCGCCTGTTCAATCAAAGCGGCAAGCAATTTGGTTACTGTCGTCGTTTTACCCGTGCCTGGACCACCAGAAATCACAGCAAATCGACGGGTTAACGCAACTGCCGCCGCGACTTTTTGCCAGTTCACGCAAGCCGAGAGTGGTACGAGTTCATCCAGTATTTGCAAATCTTGAACCTTGCGCGCATTGCTAAGCACGGAATCAATGGCGTGCCAATCCAACGATTCGCTTGCGACCACATCAAGGTGGTCACACACCAATTGCTGACGCAACACTTGGTTGCTGCTTCCCGCTTCTACTGCTTTGCCTAACGCGTTAAACAGAAAATGGTATTGGCGTGCAAACAGATGGTTGAGCAAGTCCGATAATCGCGCTAACTCTTGCGACTGCAAGTTCACTACAGCGCCCAACTGATTGAGCTTTTCCGCCAGTGTCACTTCATAATGCCAATAGCGGTGCAGATACAGACGCTCACCATCGAACATCAGCGGCAAGGCTTCTCCTTGCGCGCCAACCACGCTGGAATTTTGTAATACTTCAATCCAGTCTATGCCTTGCAACTGTGTGTTGAGCGCCAATGCCGACTCACCAAACAGCCCTAGCTTACTGGCTAAATCCGTAGATTGCCCTTGCGCATCGAACAGAGACAGGCAGATATGTCCTTTACCAAGCTCACTACTGACAACACCCGCGATAAACGCCAATGCTTGGCTGTCAGACTGTTCATCATTCGTTTGAGAATCAATAAAGCAGGCGAATTGGTAGTCGAGCTGACGAATCGCGCCTTTGTGCGCCAAACGTTCCAGCACTGCCAATAGGCTATCTTGGTCAGCATGAAGATTGTGATTTGTCGTCATTAAAGTAGCTCCATCTGCCCGGCTTGAGTTGCTCTTGTTTCCAGTGCTTGACCATCAATCAAACGATCCATCTCTTGTAAGAACTCTAAGGTTGGTTTCGCGGCAAAAATGCCGTGGTCACTCTGCCCATCCATGCCGCGTAAGAACAAGTAATACACACCACCGAAGTGCTGCTCGTATTGATAATTCGCCAATCGGCTGCGTAGGAAACGATGCAGTGCTAACGCATAAATCTGATACTGCAAATCGTAGCGATGATCCGCCATCGCCGATTTCAGAGCCTCACCATGGTAGTGCGCCACATCGTCGCCAAGATGATTCGATTTCCAGTCAAGCACATAGTATTTACCTTGATGTTCAAACACCAAGTCGATAAAACCTTTGAGCATGCCTTGCACGGTTTGGAAACCTAAATCCCCCGCTTTCGCCGACAACGGATCGTGACGCTGAATAACTCGGTTTAACGCCGGTGCAGACAACACTTCAATCGGCAACAAAAATTCCATCTCCACCAAACGTTGCGACGGTGCTTTTTGATTCAGCAGCAAAGACTTACCATCCAACGGCGTTGCAAGTACGGTATCAATCAATTGCTGTAAAATGGGCAACCACTCTTCATCGAGCTGTTCGCTTTCCATCAAACCAAGGATGATTTGTGTATTCTCTTCCGTCGTGGCTGGCTGAGTAAACTCAATTTCCTCAAACAGGCTGTGCAGGAACGTACCCGGACGCGCACCACGTGGAAAGGTAAAAATCGAACGCTCTGGCTCCACCAAATCCGCTTCGTCTTGTTCTTCAGATGAGTCGATATCAAAACCCGTAATCTCAATCGTGGCATCATGCTCGGCGTGATGAGAGCCTTGCTTGACCAAGCCAGAATAACTGGTGATGCGCCAGTTTCTGTCGATAGGGTTTTGCAGCTCTTTCGCGCTAAGATCTTGTATTTCTTCTTGTGGCGCTACGTACTTGTCTTCGAGTTGCTGCGGCGGATCGGCCACAACGACACAATCAAGCTCGTCTTGTTGCTTTGTTAAACCTTGGTGCAAATCGTTAATGCCACCTTCTTGACCATTCTGAATCAAATAGCCAATCGCACTGCGGTGTACGCCAGTTGGCTCTTTGGTCGAACGACCATTACGCAAAGGCGAGGCTCCAATAAAACACGCATACACAGCACGCGTTAGTGCCACGTATATCAAGCGTAAGTCTTCCGCCAAACGCTCTTTATCCGCTTGCTTCATGGACGCATCGTTGCCAGTGATATCCAGTACCGTGCGGTCATTGGCTGCATCGTAATATTTGGCTTCACTGGCTTCTCGATAGCTGAACACAAACGGCAGAAATACGAGGTCATACTCCAAGCCTTTTGATTTGTGAATAGTTACGATCTGCACTAAGTTACGTTCCGATTCTAAACGTTGGATTTGGTCGTCACTGCCGCCCAAACCGTTTTCCGCATCACTGATAGACTGAGCGAGCCAACGCAGCAGACCGTGGTCGCTATCCAGTTCATTACTGGCTTGTTGAAGCAGTTCACCGATGTGCATTAAATCGGTAAGTACTCGCTCACCATTCTCACCCTGTGAACTCGCACCTTCTTCTAGTAATCGCTCGGCAATATGGCGTTTGCTGATCACCGCGCGTAACATCGGCAGCACACCACGCTGAACCCAAAGTTTGCGATATTCTTTGAATTCGTTTACGGCATTTTCCCACACCACTTCATCGTTATTAAGCGCATCCAAACTTGCTGCATCAAGGGCAAATAGCTCAGAGGCAAGACTTGCACGCAGCGCACGGTCATTTTCTGGAGTCAGCACCGCTTGCAGCAAACGCTGTAAATCCTGCGCCACCGAACTGGTAAACACACTGTCTCGGTTAGACAGGTACACGCTGGCAATGCCTTGGGCTGCCAACGCTTGTTTGACCATTCGACCTTCACTACCTGTTCGAACCAACACCGCGATATCGCCCGCTTGAACCGCTTTCTGTTTTTCGCCATTCACCAGACACGCTTGCCCCTGTTGAGCCTGCGTCAAAATGGTTTGGATTTTGCTTGCGGTCGCCTCTGCCATTCGAGTCAAATACTCGCCTTTTGGTAGCGGTTTATCGTCCGCTTCTTGCAACCAATAAGTCAGCGCTGGTTGCTTTTGGCCACCCATAGTCCAAATGCGTTTTTCGGCATTGGGACTGTACTTAACGGGTAAGAACGGGATGTCCGAATCGTAGATAAATGGACTGTCTGGCAAAGCAAATACTTGGTTTACCGCCTGCACCATATCTGCGCTAGAACGCCAGTTGGTTCCTAACGTGTAGTGGGCACTTACTTGGTTACGCGCTTTGATATAGGTGAAAATGTCTGCGCCACGAAAGCCATAAATCGCCTGCTTGGGGTCACCGATCATAAACAAACCACATTCCGGGTTGCTCAGATAAATACGGCTGAAAATACTGTATTGAAGCGGGTCGGTATCTTGGAACTCGTCAATCATTGCGACAGGGTACAAAGTACGAATACGCGCCGCTAAAAGCTCGCTTTCGTCCGTATCGATAGAAGCAGAAAGTTGCGTCAGCAAATCATCGAAAGAGAGCCACTGTTTTTGATTTTTCGCGTTGGCCAGCATCACACGACAATGCTCAATCGCATGAGCAAGCAGTGGCGCTTTTAAGCTGATTGGATTGGCAAGAAATGTTTCAATGGCTTCAAATACCGCATGCTGCGGCGCACTGCCTTTCGGTGTTTTTTCCAACAAGACGTTTTGCGCGAATTTCTCCAGCTTGTCTGGATAATCGTAACCTGTGGTTTCCGTTGCCGCCCAAGCATTCACCGCCTCCAACCACGTCGGCAGAGACTTTTTGGTGTAGCTGCGTTTGTTAATATCTGAATCTGAAATCAGCGTGAAGAAGTCATCTTGGCTTTCTCGCCACTGTGCTTTTAATTCATCAATTTTTTTCAAATTTTCAGTATGAAGATCAGCCAAACTGCCTTTCATTGCAGGAACAGAAAGGCTTAACGGCGCACCGGTTAAGTAATTGCTGATGTCAGACAACAACGCAGATGGAGAGCTCCATAGCTGGCGAATTTCTCCAGCCAAGGTAAATGGCAACGGGTAAAAGTTGCGGCGCCAGTAATCGGCTACAACTTGCGATTTTAGGTGACTTTCATCGGTCACAAACTCGTTATTAAATCGGCTGCCAGATTCAAACGCATTTTGCGTTAGCATACGTTGGCAAAAACCGTGAATGGTGTAGACCGCCGCCTCGTCCATCTGACGCTCTGCCTGCAATAAAATTTCTGCGGCTTGCTTGTGATCGTCAAACTCATTAAGCAAAGGTTGGATAACCGGATCGGAACTCTGTCCACGCGCAAACGCGATTCGTGCGTCATGGATCCTTGCCCTGATACGATCGCGCAATTCCGCAGTTGCCGCTTCGGTAAAGGTTACAACCAGAATTTGGTCGACCGTAAGCGGTACGCGATGTCGAGTTTCCGCGCTGCCATGACCAAGCAAAAGACGCAGATATAAACCTGCAATAGTGAAGGTTTTACCTGTACCTGCTGATGCCTCTATTAACCTCGCACCGTGCAGAGGAAACGTCATCGGTTCTAGTGGCGTTGGTTGAGGCTGCTCTGTGCGGTCTAACGTATGTAGAGGGCACTCTGCACCTGACATTTGATCCATAACGCTGAATCTCTCCGGATTATTTACTAGGACGTATCACCTAATAAATGTGATCTATAGTTAAAAATTCTATTAATATGTTTAACAAGTTGGATAATTTAGAGCTTTGTGAGATCTTTCTCACGGTTATCCATAAGACGTACCGTTAGTATGCGCCCCACGAGATAAGCCAAACCTTTTTGGCGGCACAACTCAAGTGAATTAAACAAAAGTATCATGGTCCCTCTGACCTTGTGGCCGTACAGCGAACGCCCTACAAAAAATAATGATTTTCTGGCGGCCACCCTACTCTTCCTTCTCTTTATCCAACTGTCTTTATCACGCTTTTACATCATCAGCGTCTTGAACCGCTAAGCGCGCACCTTGCAGTACTAATGCTGTCAGCAAACGAACTTCTGAGGCCAACTCATCATTCCAAGCAGGCCAAATTCGAGAGATGTACGCATTATTGCCTTCGCCCGGGCTCATGAAGCCATCATTGAATGCGTCAGCCATTTTCTTCAAAGATTTCTCTTCGTCATCGACCCACTGACCACGGCTAAAGCCCGCTTCAACACAAGCCAACGCCGTTTTCGGGAAATAAGGCAAAGGCTTAGTCATGCCTTCGAAGAATAAGCGAACTAATTCAGTAAGTAACTGTTTGGCATACTGCACATCGGCAATTTCTGGGTAGATCAAATGCAGCGCGCCTTCTTTACGATCGTAACCAATGATGTGGGTTTTCTTAGCATGACCCGACGCCGACATGGCAAGGTGATCGATCCACGCTGCAAGGTAATCCTGCGAGCGAATCTTACCGCTTCGATAGCGAATCAAACCGGATTGGTAGCATTGAGTTAGCCAACCAGTCAGGCGAACGTTTTTCTCTTCGCCTTCATTTCGCTCAAACAAGGAATCAAACGTCAGGTCGATTTCCAAATCGTCTTGAGGCGCACCAGATAAAAACGCCAGTTTGTCCACCAGCTCTTCCGCCTGAACTCGGTTGGTTTCAAACTCGATATCACCAAACGCCCCCACCGGCAGTTTGCCTTGCGCGCGCTGTTGACTCATAAAGTGTTTAAGCACCTCTGTTTTTTTCTCTGGCTGCATCAATGTCGTTTCAAGCAAGGTTTCTAACAGCTCATCACGCATTTGATAACTTTCCAAACCACCTAAAACAAAGGGTTCGTCGTCTTCCATCACCGGCAGTGGCGGTTCAAAGATTACTTTTAAACGACGATTGAAAAAATACTGCACAGGTAAGCGCCAGAAACGTTGCAACTCGACTAAGTCGAGCTCAAGTGGGAACGTCGCGCCTAACAGATAGTCGTCTAATGCCCGATTAAAATCACGACGAACATAGCCTTGCGATTGACTACTTTGAGTCAATGCCGCTGGAATCCACTCTTTCGCGTAGCTAGCGTGCATGCCTTGGAACGCACTTGGGCTAAACGGCACCATGGCGTGGGTATTCACCAACGCATTTAATAAGTTGTCGCCAGACTCATCAACGGGCAACGCTTCATCACCACTTAAACAATAGTTTTGGTGGCAGTATTCCATCAGCTCAGAAACCAGAACCGAAGGCACTCGCTCGGTGTTGTCTTGGATTGAACGGCCAACATAACTGATGTAGAGCGTTTGCTGTGCCGATAGCATTGCTTCGAGGAATAGGTAACGGTCATCATCTCGGCGCGAACGGTCGCCCGGCTTGGTTCTTCCTGTCATCAAGTCAAAGCCTTCTGGCGGCATGGAGCGTGGGTACACGCCGTCATTCATCCCCAGTAGACAAACGGTTCTAAACGGAATAGATCGCATCGGCATCAGGGTACAAAAGTTCACTTGACCAGCCAGGAAGCGCTGGCTAACTCGTGTTCCAGATAATTTATTTTGAAGGTATTGGCTGATGATCGACGGCGATAACGCATCATCAAATGCGGCATCAGCTAATTGCTCTTTGAGTTGGCTGAGCGTATCGCGAATGGATTTGAGCGCCATTTCGCCTTCTAACTCAACTGAGAAGAAGTCATCCAGCAGTGAAACCAAAGTCTCTCGCCAACCATCAATAGTCTGAACATGAGAAAGTTTGCTGCGATAAGTGCTAATTTGTTGGATAAAGTGTGCCAACTTGCCCGCAAGCTCTGCGCCCATGCCTTGCACTTCGTTGTACGGAGATAAACTGCCTTGCTCGGTTTCAAACAAACCTGCGGATTCTGGCATCGCGTAGCCAAGCAACATGCGTTGAATACCAAATTGCCATGTGTTTTGACGGGTTTCCGGCAGTTCAAATTCGCGTCCGGTATTGGCATCCAACCCCCAGCGAATTCCCGATTCTTCAACCCATTGTTTGGCTTGTAAGAAATCATCTTCGCTGAGTTCAAAACGCTTTAATATCGCCGGCGTTTCCAGAAGTTCGAGTAGTTCTGATGCCAAACAGCGCGTATTGGGTAAGTTCACCAACTGCATAAATGCGGCCAGAATTGGGCTCTCTTGATCGGCGGTTCGGTCAGAAATCGAATATGGAATAAAACGCTCACCCGGTGCGTTACCAAAGACCGCCTGAATCGCAGGGCTGTAAGCGTTGATGTCCGCGACCATCACGATAATATCGCGCGGTTTTAACGTTGGGTCAGCATCGAACATCGCCAATAGTTGATCATGCAGCACTTCCACTTCACGCATCGGGCTGTGACAAGCGTGTAGGCTCAGTGATTTATCACCCAAGCTAACCACTTGTTTGTGATGACTGTTTTCAATCTGTTGGTCATCTTGATGTTCTTCAAGATTGAGAATATCCGCTTGCAATTGATGGAGCAGACTGTCGCGCTCAACATCAACAAACGCTTCAATTTCATGAGACTCCAGCTGAGACAACAGATACATATTGTCACGCCCGAGTTTACCCATGGACGCCAACAGACTGTTTCCGACCACATCGGTGTGCAGCTCATCGATCACGTTATCTTCCAATGAACCTTTCAGTTGCTCAGTTTCACCTTGCACTTCCGAGTGATCGTCCTGCCACACAACGTGCTGACGATGTTTCGCCGCCAAACGAGCCAGATATTTACGATCTCGAACTTCACCCCAATAATAACGACAAGGGTTGGTGAACATCAGATGCACGTCGATATGTTCACCAATTTCTTTTAGCGCATCCATGTAGCGAGGCGGCAACGAAGAAATGCCAAAAACAAACAAACGCTTGGGTAAATGGTCAAAATTGCCGTTAAAACTCGCTAACGTGTCGATAAAGTGCTCATAAAGGTTGGCACGGTGATATGGAGACTGCCCTAATGACACTGTGTGATCGTACAACGCTTGCCATAAGATCGGCTGCCACGGATGCTCATCTTCCAGCTCTGGCACACTCTGCCCAGCTTCCCAACTTGCGATCCATTCCGGACGATACACCAAGTAACCATCGAAAATATCGGCAATTTTCTCAGCCAGCTGATACAGCTTAGAGTGGTCACTGTCATCTTTGAGGTACTGCGCTAACGGCGAAAACACCTCTTGGTTGAGAAGCCCCGGCAGTAGATGCATCAACTTCCACGTCATCGCTTCTTTGTTAAACGCACTGCGTTTTGGCACGTCTGGCAACACCTGCGTAAACATTTCCCAAATGAAGGTAGCAGGAAGCGGAAAATCAATGTTCGCGGCAACACCAAACTCTTTGGCCAATTCCATTTTTAGCCACTGGGACATGCCCGGACTTTGAACCAGAATTTGTTCTTTTTCGAACGGGTTTTCCAGCGGACTGATTCGAATCAGTTCGACAAGGAGTGATTTAAGAACATCAACTTGGTTGGAGTGATAAACAGTAAACAAATTGGGAATACCGAGCGCCGATTAAAACTGTTAGCTAGCTTAGCACAGCCCTATTTAAACCCGCAGTGATCTCGTGTTCTGAAAAAAGTAAAAGGTTACATATCGCTCAAAATGGACAGAAAACATCACCTTTTCAAGGCGTAAGCAAAATCTTACACAGCTATACAAAATGTGACATTACTCGCAACTATTCCATAATAAAAAACACTGTTTTATACTCTTGCTACCTATAATTTATAAATATATAAAAAGTATGTTTCGCAAACTGTCTTCCAACAGCGCTTGGCTGATTGCTTTTTTTGCTTGCTTTGCAGTGTATCTGTCGATCGCTTGTTATCCTTTTGTGTTGTCTAACAATCAGAATGAACCACTAACCTTGTTGCAAGGTTACTATTTGGTTTCAACTCAATATGGCTGGCTGGGCTTGATCGCTCTTCCATTTATGTTGTTGAGTTTATTGCTCTCTTTTCTACCGACTCGAGCATTCAAAGGCATCGTGATCGCTATCGCGATCTGTCTATTGATCATGTTTAAAGTCGATATCCTCGTTTTTCAGCAATACAAACTTCACATCAACGCTCTATTAATCCGTATGTTTTTCGAAGGTGGCGGTGATGTCTTCGATATTTCGTGGATGAGTTGGCTTATCTTCGTCAGTGAAGTTGCCGTTCTGGTGATCGGGCTCGCCTGTACCGTTTGGGTAAGTAATAAACTGGCACAAAGCCGAGCTAAGTTCGTTTTGATCAGCGCCTGGTTTGCTGTATTGCTCAGCACACAGATGATTCATGCGTACAAAAACGCGCTTTACGACGATGAAGTCAGTCAGTTTTCGAATAACTGGCCACTTTACTACCCGCTGACGGCTCGTAAATTTATTTACAAACACGATCTAGTGGATGAGAACATTGCATCGAAGAACCGCGTAGAGTTAACCAACATTGAACGTAGCTCACTCAACTACCCGCTTGCACCCATTCAAGTGCAAAGCAAAGAGAAGCAGCCCAATGTTTTGTTTATCTTGGTTGACGCGTGGCGCTACAGTGATGCGACGCCGGAAGTCATGCCAAATGTCAGCAAATTCGCCGAAAAAACAGTGAATTTCACACAACATATGAGCGGCGGCAACTCAACTCAAGCAGGTATTTTCAGCCTGTTTTACAGCTTGCCAGCAACCTACTGGGAAAGCTTTTACGCAAGCCAACGCTCTCCTGTTTTTATGGATACGCTGCAAGCAGAAGGCTACCGCATGGGCATTTTTGGCTCGGCACCGCTCACCAGCCCGCCACTTTCTCGCACGGTATTCAAAAAAGTGTCGGACTTGACCCTGAAACAAACTGGGGAAACAGCTGTCGAGCGCGATCAGCAGATCACAGACAAGTTCATCGAGTTCCAAAAGCAAGACAGCGACAAGCCGTACTTTGGGTTTCTGTTCTACGATGCCGCCCACGGTACAGTATTTCCCGAACCTGAATTTGCGAAATTCAAACCATACTGGGAACGCGTTGACCACATTTTGCTCAACAACGATTTTGACGCTTCGCTTTACCACAATCGATACAAGAACTCGTTGTACTACATCGATAGCTTGATTGGTGATGTGCTGAAAAACGTCGACTTAGACAACACCATTGTGGTGATTTCATCTGATCATGGTGAAGAGTTTAACGACCATAAGATGAACTATTGGGGCCACACGGGTAACTACAGTGACGTTCAAGTACATGTTCCTCTTTACGTGTACATGCCAAATCGTCAACCAGAGCAAATTAATTACCGCACGACCCATTTTGACGTCGTGCCAACCATGATGAATACGCTGTTTGACGTTCAAGGCACAACGAGTTCATACAGCGTTGGTCATAACTTGTTTGATAACTCTGCCCCTCGCGATTGGTATATTGCTGGCAGCTACTACAACTATGCATTGGTCGGCAAAGAACTGATGCTTGTGGTCAATCCTGGCGGGCACTCTCAGCAACTGAATCGCCAGTTAAAAGTCGAGAAAGAACAGAAAGTTCCTGTCGATATCATTCGTCATTCTCTGGATGAGATGTCGCGATTTTACAAAAAAGGCTAGCGTCCAACATCGACGCCGATTGAAATAAAAAAGCCTCTTGGCTGTAAGACCAAGAGGCTTTTCCCTATCTGCTATTTAAGCGTGATGAGCGTGCATCAAGCGTGGCTGAATCAATAAGTTGTTGATGTACTGTAAAGCCACATAAGAGACAACAAATGTTGCCACAATCAACTCAAGACCAGCTAAGCCTCGCACTTGTTGAACATAGTGCGCAGCCAATCCTTGCAACTCCATCCAATTCGCCATTTTAAACAGCGCCGTCGCACCGATCACCATCGGAAAAGTGAACGCCGCATAGCCTGGGCTAAATGGCAGTCTAAGCAATTTAAAGAATGCGAGGTAAATGATGGCTGTCATCAATACCGCGATACCAAATAGCATAGCGATGATCACTGGTGATGGTGTCGCAGTGACCGTTAAGTACCCTGCCAATGATAGACTTGCTGGCGCTGCCATGATTGCCATTGTTGGTTTCGCTGCATCCGGAATTTCATGGGTAAACATGAAACGGTAAATCATCATCGGCAACATGATCGCGTACGCCACCATACCAAACATCAATGCGCCTTGTGCCACTGGTGCTAACATCGGGTTGCCAGAGAAAGACACATCCGCAACGATGATACCCACTGGCGGTACAAACCAACTAGGAACCATGTGGTGCAATTCAAAATCTTTGGCGCGATGGTAAACAAAGCTCACCAAGAAAACGATGTGCAGAACCACCGCAATCAGCCAAAGTACATCACCAGCCAATGGGTAAAAATGGACGAGAGAGTTCGATACCACCATAGTGCCCATCGCAAATGTCGGAACCACGCTGCCCACAACCGGATGAGCAAGATCTTGTCTCAATAGATGGTTATGTAGCAAAAACTTGGTTGCCAATATAGCCAACAATACGCTCGCGATACCCGCACTAATCCACTGTCCGTAGCCATGTAATTCGGCGAAGTTTTCCCAACTCCAGCCTAAGCTTGCAATACCAAGAGCCAAACCCGCCATCGGAGTTGGTGCTCCCATTACTTTTGCTTTTGTTCTTTGAATCATGATGACCTCAACCAGACTCACTCTTGATGGAGCGTATAATACGCTTGCACTTCGTTCCGATATATCTAATTATTTAAAACAAACGTTCAAAATTACTTAACGGTGGGGTATGGCAAGTCACATTTCTCTTAAACAACTGAAAGTGTTTACGACGATCACGCAACACAAAACGCTCACAGCAGCTTCTGATAGTCTCTTTTTATCAAAAGCCGCTGTGAGCATGGCACTCTCAGAATTAGAAAAGCAGATCGGCCATCACTTGTTTGATCGTGTTAATAACCGACTGATTTTGAACCAAGAAGGTCAAAAACTGCTGCCACTGGCGGATGAGTTACTCAACCGAGCCAAGGACATCGAGAGCATTTTCGATGGTGACCAAGCGCTATCGGGCCAACTTCGCATTGGTGCCAGCGACACCATTGGCAACCAAGTCGCGCCCTATTTGCTTAGCGAATTTCGTCAGCAAACGAACCATCGTTCTCAAAGCCTGTTCATTTCTAACTCTGCACAAATCTGCGACATGCTGACCGATTACGAGTTAGACATTGCCCTCATTGAGGGTAAAACTCTTCATCCTGAATTGCAGTCCACCCAGTTTAGCGAAGATGAAATGTGCGTGATTTGCGCGCCAGATTCCCCAGCCGCGCACGAAGGGCCAGTAAACTTAACCGAGCTAGAAAACAGCGAATGGATATTGCGAGAGGCGGGGTCTGGTTCACGCGAATTCTTTATGCGCGTTGTCGCGCCGCGCTTGGAACATTGGCATGAAGCTTTTCAGCTCAATACCACCGAAGCATTGATCAACTCAGTATCTGCTGGGCTGGGCTTAGGTTGCTTGTCACGTTTGTCTGCAGAACCTGCTATTCGTGACGGTCGCGTGCAACTGCTCGACATGCCTTTAGATATGAAACGTCGCTTCTGGCTACTGGTTCACAAAGAGAAATACCAAAGCCCACTACTCAGAACGTTTATCGAATTTTGCCAAGACTGGGAACGACCAAATAACCTTTATCTAGAGAATACACCCTCCAAGTGAAACGGAGATAGTTTAAATGCTGGTCAGTTAGTTGTACGTGTCTCTCATTCTTAGGCTTGTCGCTAGACTTAACTGGTCAAAAACTGTATAAAAAGCCAGTATCAATACACCAAGTTAGGGGACCAACCATGGCTGTAATCGTCAAGTACGTGGTAGAACGCAATGGAGAAGAGAAAATGACTTTTACCTCTAAAGCGGAAGCTGACGCATACGATAAAATGCTAGACATGGCAGACGAACTATTCACGCTGCTAGGTAAAAGTGAACTTCTAGAAGACGAAGGTAAGCAAGAAGATCTTGCGATGTACCTCGCTCAAAACAAAGAAGAAGTGCTTTACGCACTGGGTGCAAAACGCAAACCGGCACCAAAGAAAGCAAAAAAGCTTGAATCTGTAGAAGAAGACAAGCAAGAAGACGCTGCATAAGCCTCTCATTTGTTAAAGAAACGCCGCATCATGTGGCGTTTTTTATATCTGAAGGCACACATCATCATGGAAAGATCGCCCTTTCTTTCGAGCACAGATACGACAAATCGCCTTCTTTCATTTCAACAAACACCTGCTAATTGACCACCTCACAACCACATTTCTCATCAGACAGACATATCTCCCAAAAGACAAAAGGTATCCATCTACAGACTTTATCTATTTCCCCTCTTTAAACTCCCTAGCACTCTCATTATGATGGCTGACAACTTAATTATTTCTTGTCAGTGAACAGACGAGACACAAGACTCAACACATGGAGATCAACTATGGCTTTCTTTTCTCTAGCCTTTGGTACAGCGACTAAAAACCGCGATGGCAAAATCATTGAAGCGTTTTTTCCAAACCCAGTTCTTAACCCAAGCGACACACTTGTTAACGCACTAGCAGCAGTAGCAGGTTACGAACAAGGCAACCAAGCTATCGAGATCTCTGCTGCACAAAGCGCAGAACTTGCGGCGGCTTTCGAAGCAAACGGCGATGCAGCAAACGCATCTTTCGCAACCAAAGCAGCAGAATCAGCACAGCCGCTTGTACTGGTTATTCTAGCTACGGATGAACAGCCACAATCTGTTGCTGAAGGCTTCCTAAAACTTCAACTTATCTCTAACCGTCTAGTTAAGCCACACGGCACAGTACTGGATGGCATCTTCGGTCTACTACACAACATCGCATGGACTAACGAAGGCCCAATCGACCTACCTGAGCTGGCTGAGCGTCAAATCGAAGCTCGCCTAGCTGGCCGTACGCTAAGCGTAGATTGCGTAGACAAGTTCCCTAAAATGGTGGACTACGTGGTACCAACTGGTGTTCGTATCGCAGACACTTCTCGCGTACGTCTTGGCGCACACGTTGGCGAAGGCACAACTGTTATGCACGAAGGCTTCATCAACTTCAACGCGGGTACAACTGGCGTGAGCATGGTTGAAGGCCGTATCTCTGCGGGTGTGGTTGTTGGTAACGGTTCAGACATCGGTGGCGGTGCATCTATCATGGGTACACTATCTGGCGGCGGTAAAGTGGTGGTTTCCATCGGTGAAAACTCTCTACTAGGCGCAAACGCAGGTCTTGGGTTCCCAATGGGTGACCGTTGTACTATCGAATCAGGTCTGTACGTAACCGCTGGCTCTAAAGTACTCATGCTAGATTCTGAAGGTCAAGAAGTCGAAGTGGTTAAGGCTCGCGATCTTGCTGGTGTTTCTGACCTACTGTTCCGTCGTAACTCTGTAACAGGTCAAATCGAGTGTCTTGCAAACAAGAGCGCAGTTGAACTGAACAGCGAACTGCATAAAAACAACTAATAAGAATACCTAAATAACCTCGAGATGCTTGATTCAGCGAGGCTGACTTGGCTTGCAGTGAATTAGCCCTACGAAAAATCCCCCAACAGAAAACTGTTGGGGGATTTTTTAGCTTAAAGCAAAATTCGTGAGTGCTGGTTACTGATTTAAAAAGCTGACCGCTTTATCTGGGAAGTCAGTAAACAAACCATCCACCTTCACTTGGTTGTAGTACACATCCATCATGCCTTCAAAACTGTCCGTGTACGCTGGAATGCGTCCTGGATCGGCACGGAACGTGTATGGATGCACTTGCAAGCCAGCGTCTTTTGCAGCCTTCATCAACGGCTTGATGATGATATTGTCTTTGGTTGACTTATCATCCACCAGCATCGGCTTCCAAGGTCCAATACCTTCGGCGTAACTCGCCACTTTCTTCATGCTGTCGGCTTCGAACATCCAATCATAGCTGTATGGCGTTGCTGTATCGCCTTTGTACACCATAGTTTCGTTCCAATCGGTGTAAGCCATGAGCTGAACGAGCTTTAAATCCATGTCCATTGCGGGCATCAACTCACTGTTAATGCGTTGCAGTTCGTTCGCATCAAAACACTGCAGGTAAACTTTGTCGTCTTGCGAGTCGTAACCGTACTGCTTCAAGACTTTAAGCACCGCTTTAGAAATGTCCTTACCTTCATGACGATGGAACCAAGGCGCTTTAATTTCTGGGTAAATACCGATGTCGTAACCCAACGTCTTGTTAAGTCCTTGGATCAGCTCAATCTCTTCAGCAAACGTCGGCACGGTAAAATCCGATTTCCACATTGGGAATCGTGTCGGATAACCAGCGACCTTATTACCTTTGTCATCGATATTAAAGCCTTCAGTTACTCGCAGCGATTTGATTTCCGCCAGTGTGAAATCAATCGCGTAATAACGGCCGTCTTTGCGTGCGCGATCAGGAAAACGCTCCGCAACATCCGTTACACGATCGAGATAATGGTCATGCAACACGACCAACTGGTCGTCTTTCGTCATTACCACATCTTGCTCTATGTAGTCAGGTTTCATTGCGTAAGCAAGCGCTTTGGCTTCTAGCGTGTGTTCAGGCAAGTAACCCGATGCGCCACGGTGTGCAATTACAAGTGGTTTTGCAATCGCACCAGCTGAGAGGCTAAGTGCTAAAAAAGTAAGACATACTGACTTTGTTTTCATTGTTATTTCCTTGATAAAGCGAAGAGGCAGTATTCCACTGCCTCTTTAAATAAATATTACGCTAGCGCTTCCTTTTCGCGCTCTTTTTGCTCGTGGTGCGCACGCTCACCTAAGAAGGCGTACATCAAACACACAATAGAAGTAATACAAGAACCCACTAAGATGATAAAGCCACCATCCCAGCCAAAGTGGTCTACCGTGTAGCCCAGAATCGCGTTTGCGGCAACTGCCCCACCTAAGTATCCAAATAAACCAGTAAGACCAGCAGCAGTACCAGCGGCTTTCTTCGGAGCGAGTTCAAGTGCGTACAAGCCAATCAGCATAACCGGACCATAGATTAGGAAGCCAATTGCAATCAGTGCCATCATGTCCACCATTGGGTTACCAGCAGGATTAAACCAGTAAACCATCACTGCAACGGTCACTAACACCATAAATAAGATGCCAGCAGGTGCACGACGACCTTTGAACAATTTGTCTGAAATCCAACCACACAATAATGTGCCTGGAATGCCGGCCCATTCGTATAAGAAGTAAGCCCATGACGATTTATCTACCGAGAAATCCTTCGCTTCTTTTAGGTAAACAGGTGCCCAGTCCAGTACGCCATAGCGAATTAGGTAAACAAATGCGTTTGCAATTGCAATCGACCAAAGAAGCTTGTTGTTGAATACATACTTAAAGAAGATTTCCTTGGCTGTCATTTCTTGTTCGTGCGACTTGTCATAGTCATCAGGATAATCGTCTTTATACTCTTCGATCGGTGGTAAACCACAAGATTGAGGCGTATCGCGAACTGTCATCCAAACAAACACAGCAACCAACGTGGCGAAAAATGCAGGAACATAAAATGCAGTGCGCCAATCATCGTTAAATGCCCACAGGCCAAGAATAAATAGTGGACCAATCAAACCGCCACCCACGTTGTGTGCCACGTTCCAAACCGAAACGATCTCACCACGCTCTTTACGTGACCACCAGTGCACCATGGTTCGTCCACATGCGGGCCACCCCATGCCTTGGAACCAACCGTTCAAGAAAAGCAAAATGAACATCGCAGTGACGCTGCCAGTCGCCCATGGCATAAAGCCAAAGCAAAACATAACCAATGCAGACATCAACAGGCCGCCACTTAGGAAGTAGCGAGGGTTGGAACGGTCAGATACGCTGCCCATTAGAAATTTAGAGAGACCATATGCAATGGAAACAGCTGCCAGCGCGACACCTAAGTCACCGCGGCTAAAGCCTTGCTCGATAAGATAAGGCATCGCCAAACTGAAGTTTTTACGAACCAAATAGTAACCGGCGTAGCCAACAAATATACCGATAAAGAGTTGCCAACGGAGGCGAGAGTAGGTGCTATCGATACTGCCTGGAGACAGACGATCAATGTGCGCCTTAGGTTTGAATATTCCAAACATAGGAACCTCATTATTTTGTATGCGATGGTAAAAAACACAAAAGGAGCGAACGAAACAAAAAAATCTTCGTTCGAAAGTTCATGAATTGTATTGAGTTAGGATTTTATTTCTGTGACAAATGTTGCACATGAATTAAATATAAGTAAATACAGTAAATTAGAGCGCATTAATTAGACCATCGTTCAACTTTACTCATAATTAGTTAATATGAAACTGATATTTCAACCTCTCATTTGAGCATTCCAATTCGAAACCAATGAAACAAGGGCTCGAATAAGAACACAAATTAACCGTAAAAAGGGTGTTTCACATCCATCCTTGTTACGCGAAACCACTAAATAACTAAAAAGATGAAAAATGTTCGCGCTTAGTATCAAACGAAATAACAAAACTAATGTTATCTGAACTCAAACCTAGACAGTGATTCACGAACACAAGACATAAACCGCGTTTATTTTCCTCTCCATTTTAATAATTAACACTAATTTGGATAACAAGTTCCTCTCGAGATATAAACATAGCAACGCATTTTCTTATATCACCGCTAGTCCTTGATGTACTTGACCTCGCCTTACCTCTTTAGGGTTAATTACTACGCAAAATCTGAGTAATAAATCCCCAAGCACGTAGCAGCTTCACAAAACTCCTCTTACCAGTTGTGCATTCTTTTTCACATCGGTAATTTGAGCGCTTCCAAAACACACTTCGTAGTAAAGAAATTCTTTTCGTTGTTTTCTTTTTCGATTAAAAGATGCGCCATTTAACAAAAACGAAGACTTTGATTAACAATTTTATGCTCAAACGCTCATTTTTAACGCGCGTTTGTTTTCGCAAACGTTTATATGTGCACAATAGTATCGTGCTAGACAGGCAAAAATGATCAAAGGACTTTTAACATGACAACGAACAAACACCCCTCTCTGCTCGGAGAATGTTTGGCCGAGTTTATCGGTACAGGACTACTTATCTTCTTCGGCGTAGGCTGTGTCGCAGCCTTAGTTCTAACAGGCGCATCATTTGGACAATGGGAAATCAGTATTGTATGGGGCCTAGGTGTCGCCATCGCTATTTACTGTACTGCCGGCGTTTCAGGCGCGCACATCAACCCAGCGGTAACCATCGCACTCGCTATGTTCCATGGTTTTGATAAGGCGAAAGTGGTGCCATACATCATCGCCCAAATGCTTGGCGCATTCTGCTCTGCTGCGTTGGTTTACAGCTTATACAGCAACCTTTTCACCGACTACGAAATCGCACATAACTTCGTCCGCAGTAGCCAAGATGCACTAGCAACCGCTGGTATCTTCTCAACCTATCCACATGCTTCCCTCTCTTTCTTTGGCGCTTTTGCTGTGGAGTTCGTTATCACTGCCGTGCTGATGTTTGCGATTTTGGCTTTGGGCGATGAAAATAACGGCGCTGCACGAGGTGCAATGAACCCACTGTTAATCGGTATTTTGATTGCCGTGATCGGTGGTTCTCTTGGTCCACTAACTGGCTTCGCGATGAACCCTGCGCGCGACTTTGGACCGAAACTGTTCGCTTACTTCGCAGGCTGGGATTACGCTCTGACAGGTGCTAAAGACATTCCTTACTTTATCGTGCCTTTACTTGCTCCGATTGCAGGTGCGTGCTTTGGTGGTTGGTTGTACCCAAAAGCGATTGCAGCTTACCTTCCACAACAAGGCCACGGCTGTACAATTCCAAACCAATGTGAGACGGAAGAAGAAACAGAAGAAGCTAGAGCTTAAAACTGACGCAACTCGAACATTTACTAAAATATAAATAACGAAACAAAAGGATTCTTACCATGACTGAGCAAAAATACATTGTTGCCCTAGACCAAGGTACGACAAGCTCTCGCGCAGTAATTCTTGATCATGACGCGAACATCGTAAGCGTCGCACAGCGCGAATTTACTCAGATTTATCCAGAGGCAGGTTGGGTAGAACATGACCCAATGGAAATCTGGGCAACACAAAGCTCTACGTTGGTAGAAGCTCTAGCTAAGTCTGGCATCCGTAGCGACCAATTGGCGGCTATCGGTATTACTAACCAGCGTGAAACTACCATCGTCTGGAATAAAGAAACAGGCAAACCCGTTTACAATGCGATCGTATGGCAATGTCGCCGTACTGCTGACATCTGTGAAGATTTAAAAGCGCGTGGTCTAGAAAACTACGTACGTGACAACACAGGTTTGGTGCTTGACCCTTACTTCTCAGGTACCAAAGTGAAATGGATTCTGGACAATGTTGAAGGCGCGCGCGAAGACGCAGAAGCAGGCAAGCTGTTGTTCGGTACCGTCGATACTTGGTTAGTTTGGAAGATGACTCAAGGCCGCGTTCACGTGACCGACTACACCAACGCATCGCGTACAATGCTATTTAACATCAACGATCTATGTTGGGATCAGAAAATGTTAGATGAGCTTGGTATCCCAGCATCTATGATGCCAGAAGTAAAACGTTCATCGGAAGTTTACGGTAAGACCAACATTGGTGGTAAAGGCGGTACTCGTATTCCTATTTCTGGTATTGCTGGTGACCAACAAGCTGCGCTTTACGGCCAAATGTGTGTTGAAGCGGGTCAGGCGAAAAACACTTACGGCACGGGTTGTTTCTTGCTAATGAATACGGGCCAAGAAAAAGTCACTTCGACGCACGGCCTACTGACAACTTTGGCTTGTGGTCCTAAAGGTGAGCCTGCTTATGCACTTGAAGGTGCCGTATTCATGGGTGGTGCTTCTATCCAATGGCTACGTGATGAATTAAAAATCCTAAACGGTGCAGAAGACTCTGAATACTTCGCAACCAAAGTGGATACCTCAAACGGCGTTTATGTCGTGCCTGCCTTTACTGGTTTAGGCGCACCATACTGGGATGCCTACGCACGTGGCACGATTGTCGGCCTTACTCGCGGCGTGAACTCAAACCACATTATCCGTGCGACTTTGGAAGGCATCGCTTACCAAACTCGTGACGTACTGGATGCGATGCAAGCCGACTCAGGAATTAAACTTGCGAATCTTCGCGTCGATGGCGGTGCGGTAGCGAACAACTTCCTAATGCAGTTCCAATCCGATGTATTGAATACAGAAGTACACCGCCCTCAAGTAACAGAGGTTACCGCTCTTGGTGCAGCCTACCTTGCAGGCCTTGCCGTGGGTTACTGGGACAGCATTGACGAGTTGCAGAATAAAGCGGTGCTTGATCGCACCTTTGAGCCGCACGATGATGAAGAAAAACGCAATCGTCGTTACAAGGGTTGGAAACGCGCAGTGAAATGTGCGCAAACCTGGTCTGAGCTTCACGACGAAGAAGATTAATCTCACCTCCATACGAAAAAAGAGCGCCATTTGTGCGCTCTTTTTTGCGCTTTGCCCCTGATTCCTGAACTCGCTTACTTCTCACAACGCGCAAATTCGAGCACAATAGAGCTTCGAATTTGAAGCATTGGCCGTTACCAATGCACAAGGGAGTGGTAAGTGAAGCAAATACCTCGACACCAACAGATTGTTGAGTTGGTGAAAAAACAAGGCTATGTCAGCACGGATGAGTTGGTAGAAAGATTCAATGTCAGCCCACAAACCATCCGACGCGATCTTAATGAACTCGCCGACGACAACAAAATTCGTCGTTATCACGGTGGTGCAACCATCCCTCTCAGTTCTGAAAACACATCTTACAACACGCGTAAAGCGCTCAACTTCAATGAAAAAGATGTCATTGCAGACGAGGTGGTCAAGCACATTCCTGATGGCGCGACTCTATTTATTGATATCGGCACCACACCAGAAGCGGTTGCGCGAGCGCTCAATAAAAACCATAAACAGCTACGCGTGGTTACCAACAATATCAACGTGGCAACCATTCTCTTCCCCAACCCAGAGATCAAAGTCATCTTAGCTGGCGGTGAAGTTCGAAGTCGCGATGGCGGCATTGTTGGAGAAGCCACTCTCGACTTCGTTAAACAGTTCCGTCTCGACTTTGGCATTCTTGGCATCAGTGGTATCGACTTTGATGGTTCACTGCTGGATTTTGATTATCACGAAGTAAGAGTCAAACAAGCGATCATCGACAACAGCCGCAGTGTATTTCTTGCCGTCGACCATACCAAGTTCGGGCGCAATGCCATGGTGAAGCTAGGCAATATCGCTCAGCTCAACATGATCTTTACCAACAAGCAGCCACCAGAAGAAATCTTGTCGATTTTAAAAGAAGCTTCAATTCCACTTGAAGTCGTTGAAGCGAACGAGACAAACTTCGAAAACGAGTAGTTCCAGTCATTAATTTGCCTCTCAAATGACCTCTGTCTTAATTAGGCAGAGGTTTTTTTGTGCCTAAATCACACAAAACGCTCACAAACGAAAATAATAGATGATCACAAACGAAACCTAAGCTAGGATTAGATCATGTTCTAAAATGCTCGTTCGCTCACCAAGAGGTCAAATTTATGAGTATACAAAAAAATGCTTCCACTACTAGCTCATCCACTACCTTAGACTTGATCGTAATTGGTGGCGGCATCAACGGGGCTGGTATTGCGGCAGACGCAGCTGGCCGCGGTTTGAGTGTTGGCTTATACGAAGCAAATGACTTCGCGTCCGCTACTTCTTCGGCAAGTTCTAAACTGATCCACGGCGGTTTACGCTACCTTGAACACTATGAGTTTCGTTTGGTTTCGGAAGCGCTCGCAGAACGTGAAGTTATTCTTCGCAAAGCGCCTCACGTTGCACTACCAATGCGTTTCCGTTTGCCTCATCGCCCATTCCTACGCCCAGCTTGGATGATTCGCTGTGGTCTGTTCCTTTACGATAACTTGGGTAAACGTACGACTCTGCCAGGCAGCAAAACCGTCAACTTAGCGAAATCGGGCTTGCTAAAACCAGAAATGAAAACCGGTTTCGAATACTCTGACTGTTGGGTTGATGACGCGCGTTTAGTATTACTTAACGTTCTGGCTGCTCGTGAAAACCATGCAGAAGTACGTAACTACTGCCGCGTAGAAAAAGCACACCGTGAAGGTGGTATCTGGCATGTCACGATTCATGACGTGATGACAGACCAACGTTTCGAACGCAAAGCAAAAGCACTAGTAAACGCAGCTGGCCCTTGGGTAAAACAGTTCTTTGATGATGGATTAGAGCAAGCCTCTCCTCGTAACATTCGCTTAATCAAAGGCTCGCACATCGTTGTTCCTCGTATCCACAACGAACCGCAAGCCTACATTCTTCAAAACAAAGACAACCGCATCGTATTTATGATTCCTTACTTAGATAAGTTCTCAATCATTGGTACAACAGATGTGGAATACAAAGGTGATCCACGTGAAGTGGCGATCTCAGATGACGAAGTCGATTACCTCATCGACATCGTAAACCAACACTTTGTCCACCAGTTGACTCGCGAAGATGTGGTTTGGACATACAGCGGTGTTCGTCCTTTATGTGACGATGAATCTGACTCTCCGCAAGCGATCACACGAGACTACACGCTAGAACTCGATGCGGAATACGACCATGCACCTCTGCTTTCTGTCTTTGGTGGTAAGCTGACGACCTACCGTAAGCTGGGTGAAGCGGCAATGAAAAAGCTGGCTCCTTTCCTACCAGAGATGGGAAGCGACTGGACGGCAAATCAAACCCTACCTGGTGGTAACTTCAGCTGTAGTCGTGAACAATTAGCTAAACAAATTCATGCTAAATACGCTTGGGCGCCAGAAGCATTGATTCTTCGTTACGTAACACAATTTGGTACCCAAACGTGGAACTTAATGGAAGGCACAGCAAGCGAAGCTGACCTTGGACACGCGTTCTCATCGCAAGCCGGCGGTGTTTACCAACGTGAGATCGACTACTTAATGAACCATGAAATGGCAATGACCGATGAAGACATTTTGTGGCGTCGTACCAAACTTGGTCTGTACATGAACGATGAAGAAAAGCAGGCTTTATCGGACTATTTAAAAGAAAAGCTACAACAGAAAGTGGTTAATCTTTCTCAAGTTGGCTAACTGCTCCTCTCCACCCCACTAGAAAGCCTGCCTCGCTGCAGGCTTTTTTATTTTGCTGTTTTTACACCACACTTTGGCTTGCTTCACTTGATTACAAATAAGAGCAACTATTCATAGACATTTAGCGTTAAATGCAATCATACTCATTTGAATAATTATCCCTGAATAACTTCATGGCGCTGGGTTCAGAACGTTATCACTGATGCACTTCCCGGAAAAAAATGCAGTGGAAGAACAGGCTCTTTCCGAGTTATTTGGGGAAAGGCTCAGACAAGGAAAAGAAAATGGGTTTTATGATTGAACATTGGGATTTTTCAACCCCAGAAGCAACTCAGCAATCCACAACGGCGGAGCAGATTCAAGCCAAACATTGGTACCATTGTGAACGGCTGCATCCCGATATTCGTGGCTGGCTAGAGCAAAACCAAGTACCACGTGCCACTGTTGATCACCTGTTAGCCGACGAAAGCCGACCGTCTTTCCACCCTTTGGATGACGAGAACTTCATGTTGATTTTACGAGGCGTCAATATGAATGGCGATGCTTCACCAGAAGACATGCTCAGTATTCGAATTCTCTATTTTCAAGGCGCACTGATTTCAACACGTAAGATCCCATCGCGTGCCATCATGGAAATTCGTCAAGCCTTGGCGGAACGCAAAGGTCCGAAAAGCCTTGCTGGTTTACTTCATCAGATTATTGAAGGATTAAATAGCAAAATAGACGTTTACCTTGATACGATTGAAGAGACGTTAAACCAGTTTGATGTGAATGATGAATCGACGTACAAGCATATGGCGACTCAAAAAGCGCTTATTTCCATCAAACGTTTTATTCGCCCTCAGCAATATGCTATTCGTGATCTCGTTGAATCAGAGTCCGAGTTGGTGGCTTTAAGGCCCCATCAATATCGCTTCGCCCACAATAATATTACGCGCATAAATGAAACACTTGAGTTTTATCTTGGAGAAGTCGCACTCTTTCAAGAAGAAATCAAACATCATCGTGACGAGAAAACTAATAAAAACAGTTATCTATTTACCTTGGTGGCGACTATTTTCTTGCCAACCAGCTTCCTAACAGGTTTGCTTGGCATCAACATTGGCGGTATGCCAGGCGTGGAATCCGCCATGGCGTTCACCTGGTTCTGTATCGCTTTAATTGTCATCTTTGCTCTAGAGTGGTGGCTATTCAAACGCTTGGGGTTCACGAATAAAACGGACGACGAAGACGAATAAGCGCTAATCCTATAAAGAACAAAAATCAAAAGAGGAGCGCGCGGCTCCTCTTTCTCTACTCACATTAGCGCCCTATCCGGGATGACCATCAACGCGAGGGGTAATAAGCATCACGCCAAAGCGCCAAACAAACAGGCCAAATGCGACAATCCACAATCCGCCACTGATATTAATCCACAGCATCATATTGGCAGGATCAAATATCACGGCAAAACTGCGAACCAAAGCTGCCGCGGTAATCGCCGCAAACGCAAGGCTCATGTTCGGACCTTTGTAGATCATGCGACCAGTATGTCCCATCGTCACGCGTGCGATCATCGCTAAAATCAAGCCGCCTAATGCACCTATCGCAAACAGGTGAATCAGGTTATGGCTGGCAAATGCATCTCCCCAAGTGCCTCGCAAAATTAAGCTTAGTGGCAAACACAAATACGCAGCATGCAGCGACCACACTAAAGGCTCGCTCAGGGTTAACCAAGGTTTCCAGCGAACAAAACGCACCAACTGAGCAACTCCTGCAAACAGCATCAACGGATTACCTAGTTCTGCAAACGTCACAGGGAAAAAGCTCAGCACAAATAGCATTACCAACGGCAAGTTCGCGAACCACTCTAACCAAGCCAATGGTTGCGCTTTTTCGAAATTAAATCGACGCGCAGTAAAGAATGGAATCACACGCCCGCCCATGACCGACAGCAACAACGTAAACCACCACAACATCGCCTGCCATACAGCAGAAGAGCTAAACGGCGGCATGCCTTTTATTGTTGCGTAGCTTGCAAAGTTCGCAAAAATTGCCAAAAGAAACAGCGGCACAAAAAACAGATTACGCCAACCTTTGGCTCGATAAACACGAATGCCTACCTCATAGGCAACAAACAACAAAAATACCGCTTCAATGCTGCTGGTTAACCATAACGGCGCTGATGTCCAAAGCAATATTCGGGGCGCGAGCCATAAGCCAAATAAGATCAAAAGCGTGTAATGCTTGGTGCCATTAATGCCAGTCCAGTTTTGTACCGCGGTCAGTACAAAGCCAACCACAATCGCCATCGAAAAGCCGAACAACATTTCATGAACGTGCCACCATAATACCGGTACAGTTAATGCGTTTGGCTGTCCGCTCTGGAACATCCACACCCACAACGCGATCGCAACAATGGCGTAAATCGACCCAAACAGAAAAAACGGCCGAAAGCCTAGTCGCAGCCATGCAGGGATTTTTTCTTCCACTTTTTTATCGGTGATATTCAGCATTATCTTGCCCTCAAGCGTCTCTCGATGCTGGTTAACTCAACTACAATATTGATGCTACCACAAACATGCATAAAAAATACATGTTAAGAGTTAAGATTATACTTAAGAGGTAAAGTTGTGCTTCAGAGGCGGGTTAGGTATAAACGGTGAGAGACACAACCATCAGTTAAGGGATGCAACGAAGATGTACATATTTGGCTATGGCAGTTTGATTAATTCTGCGTCACGTAAGTTAACCGGACAAACGGGAGAAGCCATTCCGGTCATTGCTCATGGACTGGTGCGCTACTGGGGAAAGATTGATGACAGCTACACTCTGTCTCCTCTGGTTGTAAACCAAGGCGATGGGCAGGTCAACGGCGTTTTACTCGAAGTGAATGAAGAGGCTCTCGCAGAATTCGATCGCCGTGAGCGTGGTTATCATCGTATTCAAATTCAGCCAGATCAAATCGAAACGGAAGCGAACTTTAACCAAGAACATAGCATCTGGGTTTACGTAAAAGACGAGCCATTACCACCGTGCGTAAAAAGCCCAATCATGCAAAGCTATGTCGATACCGTGCTAGCAGGTTGCTTAGAAGTATCTCATGCGTTTGCAGAGCATTTCGTGCGTCACACCATTGGCTGGCAACACGCAAAAGAAAATGACCGCCACCAACCTAAATATGGCAACCTTGCAGGCGTGCAAGAGCATCATTACGAGTTGATTGATAATCTAATAAAAAAAGGAGCCTAACGGCTCCTTTTTAGTATCTATGTTTTGCTTATGCGAGCTTAAAACTTGTAATCAACGCCAACGTACAGGCTGTCAAAATCAAATTCAAGATCGCCACCACCTTCAACATCGATGGTTACTGTAGAAGCACGGTAGCCACCAGAAACAACCAGACCTGAAGCAAATTCATAACCCACTTCAGCACCATAGTTAAAGCCAGCATCGCTACCATCAGTCTTACCAGTGAAACCAGAAAGGTTTGATTTTGCCTCTAAATCAACCCCAGTTACACCTAGACCAACAACAGCACCAACATAAAAACCAGTGCCAGAGAATTGGTACTTAGGTTTAGCATTAAGGTTGAATGAATAACCTTCAACAGTAGCTTCTAACCAATTACCCGCGCCCGATGCTTTTTCTTCGAAGCTACCGTAGTAAATGTACTCACCTTCTAAAGCCAATTTGAAGTTTTCTGAATATTGCAGCTCTTTACCTACCGCAATACCCAAACCTGTAGCTGAAGAGCTGTAAGAGTGACCTTCAACTTCAAGATCAGAGTTAAGAATATCTGCGCCAACATACCAGTTACCTTTTGCTTGAACTGACGCTGAAGCAACCACCGCACCTAAAGCCAATAATGGCAATACTTTTTTCATTATAATTTCCTATGTTTTTCATACTGTTAAACAGTTTTTAAAAGCGCGGAGATTATAAATAGAGTTGAATATATTCCTATTGATTTATTTATAAAATGAGACACAAAACATAAACACGAACAATAAAACGTTTGCTTGATTAAACTCTAAACAATTCTCACCCCAGTCGGCATCGCTCTTTCTGGCGTTAGCAACACACTTTCGGATTCATCATCCGTTTCTGCGCACAACAACATACATTCTGAGGTTTCGCCGCGCATTTTGGCTTTGGCAAGATTACACAACACGACCACTTGTTTGCCCATCAACTCTTCCTCGGTGTAATAAGGTACTAAGCTGGTTACGGTTTGCAGTGTTTTTTCACCAATATCAATTTGCACAATGTACAGCTTGTCTGCATTTTGATGGCGAGCCACTTCAATGATTTTTCCGGTACGAATTTCCAGTTTGGCAAAATCTGAGTAAGCGATAGTTTCCATAATTAAAACCTCAGTAAAGTTTTACTAAAAAGATAACGTTTACACTATCAGTAAGCTTAATAAATACAAGTGGTAAAGATCTCATTTCCGAAAGCAAATCCCCTATCAAATTGCACTTATTACACAATGGGTGTTTAATACTTCCAGTCAAAATTTTTAGCCACTAAAGGTTCTATATGGCAACGATCAAGGATGTCGCGAAAGAAGCCGGTGTTTCGGTCGCAACGGTTTCTCGCGTGATCAACAAGTCCCCAAAAGCCAGTCAATCATCGGTAGAGTCGGTCACCAAAGCAATGAGCAAATTGGGTTACAGACCTAATGCCGCAGCTCGTGCACTGGTGAGCCAAAGCACAAATACCATGGGTGTGTTGGTGAGTGATGTGTCCGATCCTTTCTTCGGCACGCTGGTCAAATCCGTCGATAATATCGCGCGCGAAAATGGCAAACATATCTTGATTGGCAACGGGTATCACAATCCAGATGATGAGCGTCAAGCCCTAGAATTGCTGATCAACAGCCGTTGCGATGCAATAGTCATCCACTCGAAAGGCTTATCTGATGATGAGCTAATTGGCTACGCCCAAGAAGTAAAAGGTATGGTGCTTATCAATCGTCATATCCCAGAGCTAGCCGAACGCTGTATTTCCCTTGATAACCGCAAGGGGGCATTCCTCGCGACAGAATATTTGATTCGTCACGGGCATCGCAAAATTGCTTGCATTGCCTCATCCCACGATATCGAAGATACAGATGAGCGATTGCAAGGTTACCAAGCCGCATTGAAAGAACATGGTATTGAACTCTCCAAAAGCTACATCGAATACGGTGAGCCCAACAGTGATGGTGGCGAAGTTGCGATGACCAACCTGTTAACCAAATCTTTGGAGATTACTGGAGTGGTGGCCTACAACGACTACATGGCCGCTGGCGCACTGGCAGCGTTGGATCAAAATGGCATTGACGTACCAAGTAAGGTTTCTATGGTCGGGTTCGATGATGGTTTGATCGCCCGCTTTGTTCACCCTAGCCTGACCACTATTCGCTACCCAATCGAGATGATGGCAGAACGCGCCGCCCGTTTGGCTTTGGCGCTATCTCGTGACGAAAAAATTGAAGACGAAACCATTATTTTTAGCCCAACTTTAGTACGAAGAAATTCTGTTGAGCGTTGTTGATGTACGCGTTAAATGTTAGCGCGAAGCATTAACTAAAACATGTAATGGCGCAGATGAAAGGCCAAACAAGCAATTAATCTGTGCTAGATATAGTTCGGCAGTCGCTATCGCATCATTTAGTGCGTTATGGGCTTGATATGTTGGTAGGTTGAGTTCCTTTCGAATTGAACTTAACCGCCAGTCAGACCGAGTAGGTCTCAGTTGGGTGCGATATTGCTCGATTTTTAATGTATCTAACCATATTAATGGCAACTTCAAATTCTGGTACTTTATCTTGATGTATTGCTCTAAAAACCTCTGCTCCATAATGCAGCCATGTGCAACAAGAATTTTACCAGCAATTACATCCAGCAACTGAGTGAAAGCAGCTTGTTCTGAAATCCCCGATACATGCAACGTTTCAGGCCTAATATGGTGAACTTTGACTGACTCATGACAAATATCAATTGCATGATTAATGAAGACATGACGTGCACTGTTTAGACGAATATTGCTGTTTCGAATTTCTACCCATCCAATACTGATTACTCTATCTACTTCAGGATTAAATCCTGTCGTTTCAAAGTCCAAGACTAACGTGTCTAACTCTCTAGCATCCGATAAAGCGCCAGGTAGAGGCGTATTTCCTATAGAGTTAAATACATCTGGCAAGCTAGATTTTTCTAGTTCTCTGCGCACCTGTTCTAGATGTTCAATTGACTGGAATGAGTAGCCAAACATACTAAGAGCCAAATTTCATTTTTAACGTGTCTTGATAACCGCGTATTATGCGAAAAGCATCTTTGAGGTGTTGTCTTTCAAAGCTGCCAAAATGCTCAGGAAATATAGCATTCGTTACTGGCTTTCCACCTTGTAAGCATTGCAGCTGATGTGAGTAACGTAATTGCGTTACATAACGATAAGTCCCTATCAAGTCTTGATGTGAAGTGCTATTAATCAATCCTGTATCATACGCAAAATCGAATCTTTCTTCCGTTGACAACATTCCTCCGCCTTTATGAAGAGCATAAATTCTAGCGATATCGACCAACAGACCAACCGCAGACTTTTTAATATTCAGCGATTTCTCGTTGTGACCATTGTTTTCTAACACTAAGTTATTGAATATCCCTAGTGGTGGACGGTGTGATATTAAATTTCTAACTAAGGCTGCGATTAAATGAGGGTTATTTTTGGTACACCGCTCGCGTTCACTATTTAGTTCATCAAATAGTGACCTATCCCCGGAAATAAAGCGCACTTCAAGAAAGACATTAAGATTTAGTAACATATTGTATTCTGGATTGTTTGCCCATTTTCTGTAGAGCTGCTTCCAGATGAATAATGGCTGATTCCACGTTGGTGTAGCCGCCATAAAACGCCCATTACACAAAGGGTACCCGCATTCCGCTAATCCTTTACATATATACATAGCAAAATGTCGAAAATAAATTCGGTCACTTTCTGTTGCTGAGTCATCAAGTACTAAAGCGTTATCTTGATCAGAACCTAAGTGAACCTCTCCTCTCGCATGCGAACCCGCCGCTAACCAAGCATAATTACAAGGAGGTAAACCCACGTTTCTTTCTGCTAATTTAATCAATCGACAGGTAAAGGCATCATAAATCATCATTAAAACTTGCCCAACTACATTGGCTGGCAAATGCGATTCTATCATCGCCTCAAACACTGCCTGACGTTCTTTTACTAACAATGAAAGCGACTCTAAGCTATTACACTTACTGATTTTTTCAATCAAAAAAACAGCCTGGATGCCATGCCTCTGAACTAACTCTTGAGGGCTAATCAAACCTAAAACTTGTTTATTTTTGTCAAGAACAGGGATGTTACGAATATTGTGTTTCATCATCAGATTGAACACAGAAATCACGGGCTCATTTTGGTCAACACTCTGAGGATGAGCGTTCATAATATCCTCAACAGGTCTATAGATATTAAACGCCTCAGCAACCACTCTACTTGTCATGTCAGTCTCGGTAACCACTCCAACCAATGCATTGTCATTGGTAACCAAGGCACAAGTGCAGCCTTTTTTACTCATGATTTGTGCCACTTGCTGGATACTTTGGTTTTTATGCACCACCACAACATTATGATTGGCTAAATCTTTAGCCCTTTTAAAAAACAGGCTTTTTTCTGCTTGTGAATACTGTGCATTAATACTTGAAGTGAGACGTTGACTTGCACGGATTGCAATCTGGTTAACAACATTTTCAAAATTCGAAACTTCTTTTAGTAAGAACGCATAATTAATTTTATATATTAAACAATTTTCAATGGTTTTTACTTTATATTTATCCTGTTCTAAATTAAATCCAAATACATCATTTTCGCCTAATCTAGCTCTTAATTCACCATTAGGAAATCTCTGTTCGATAACTCCAGCTCGAATAATATATAAATTTTTTCCTTCAGGCATAACTAAGGAGACACTCTCTCCCTTTCCCCAATAAACAATATCTGTGTTCGTAGCGATAGCATCAAGAACATGGTCAGGAAGTAAATGAAATGGCTCTATCGTTTTAAAAAAAGAAACGACATTTGGCAGCAAGGTTGAATCCATATGACACTCTTTTAATTAGAAAAACTCCGCTCAAAAAAGAGCGGAGTATAATAAAGAATGGTTTTACCAGAACAATGTATATAACACTGCCAAAACAATCATTATGCCGTAAGAAGCGATATTAAAGCTTCGATCTGTTACAAACATCGATGATGTAACACTAATACCTTTAGGATCATCATCATTAATTGATGTGCTCAAACTTGTAAATGCGATAACAACCATTGTAAACAATAATGTGTATAGCATTTGATCCATAAATGGCATGGAAAGTGGCATAAATTTCAAGAACAAGGCAAATGGTATTGATGCTACTACACCAATAATAGCCCCTTTACTGGTTGTTTTCTTCCAAAATAAGCCAAGTAAGAATACAGCCAAAATTCCAGGGCTAACTAAACCTGTATATTCTTGGATGTATTGGAATGCTTGGCCAATACCACCTAACATTGGAGCAATTAGGCAGGCAATAATTAGTGCCACCACAGCTGCAGTACGCCCAACATTCACCAACTTGTGGTCACCTGAGTCAGGAGAGATATACTCTTTGTAAATATCCATAGTGAAGATAGTGGCTGTTGAGTTAAGCATTGATGCTAGTGAAGAAACAATTGCAGCAGCAAGAGCCGCAAAAACAACCCCTTTAACACCAACAGGCAAGAATTGAGTCAACCAAGGATATGCTTTATCCGCATGAGCAGCACTTGGAAGGTTTGTTGCTGCAATATCACCAAGACTTGCCATTAGTTTTGGGTCCGAAGTAATAACGTAAGCGGCAATACCTGGCAATACCACGAGAAACGGAACGATAAGTTTCAAAAACGCTGCAAAAACAATACCTTTCTGAGCTTCCGATACTGATTTTGCAGCAAGTGTTCTTTGAATAATGTACTGGTTAAAGCCCCAGTAATATAAGTTTGCTACCCAAAGACCACCAATTAATACGGCAATACCAGGAAGGTTCATGTATTGTGGATTACTTTGATCCAAGATCATCTCAAAGTGGCCTGGAGCGGCATCGACCATTTTAGACAACCCAGCGAACCAACCGTCCGTACCACCAATAAAATTCACTGCCATGTAGGTAGTCATAAAACCACCCAAAACTAAGAAGAACACTTGGATGACATCGGTCCATACTACTGCCGATAAACCACCGTAAATTGAGTACACCAACGCAAACAGCGCAAGACCTAGAATTGAGTACATCAACGGAATACCCAAAATGGTTTCGAGAGCCAAACCACCTAAATACAGTACTGAAGTTAGGTTTACAAAAATGTACAAGGAAATCCAAAAAACGGCCAAAATTGTTTTTAGTTTTTTATTGAAGCGTTTTTCAACAAATTCAGGAATGGTATAGATTCCTTTTTCAATGAAAATAGGTAGAAAGTACTTACCAACAATAATCAATGTTATTGCCGACATCCATTCATAAGATGCGATAGCCAAGCCGATTGAATAGCCTGAACCAGACATTCCTATAAATTGTTCCGCAGAAATATTTGCAGCAATTAGCGAAGCACCGACAGCCCACCAAGGCAAAGATTTTCCCGCCAAGAAATAATCTTCCGTACTTTTCTGAGTGCCTTTTTTATCACGAGATACCCAAAGTCCGACCCCAATGATAATTGCGACATAAATGGCGAAGACCATTATGTCGATAAAGCTTAGACCATGTTCTATATTCGACATCAGTTTCATCCTGTAGTTTTGTTTACGCCGCAAAGTGTAAACGTTACCACTCAAATGAAATGTAACTCAAATCACACATATTGATACATATTACGCTAAAAACCTTATAACGAGCTAAAGATCACAAATATTAAGAGAAGTATCATTTAATTAAAACTCTCTAAAATCAACAAAAATGTAAACGATAACAATAAAGGTAAAACGAAGAGTAATAAGTAGGAAATTACGGGGATCATCCACCGTACAGTATTGTGTCGAAAGTTAGGTAAGTGATTTAAACTTCCTAGTAAAAATACATATCAAAAACAAATAAGGTGGGCATGTAGCCCACCATAACACCCAAAGTCGTTGGAGTTGCAGCATCGCTGCCGCTGCAAGTTCAAAGGGCAGAAGTGCTATCTAAAATTCAAACTGATAAGTAGTTTGATGCTGATAGCAATCCCCAGAGATCAACACCCCATTGTTGAGTCCCCATTCTGGTTTGTTTGGCCCGTCTGGAAAGTATTGCGTTTCCAATGCTAGGCCGTCATAGCGTTCGTAAGTTTTACTTGCACCTGGCGTACCGGCTAAGAAATTACCTGAATAGAACTGGATGGCAGGTTTGGTGGTTTTCACCTTCATCACCACATCTTCTTTTGGTGCAATTAAAACCGCAGCGACAGACACGCCATCGGTCACTTCAGGCATGAATACAAAGGCGTGATCGTAGCCACCAGCGGTTTTCTGATCTCGCTCGGCAAGAAATTCTTGGCTAATCAATTTTGGCTCGGTGAAGTCGAAACTGGTGCCCGAAACTGGCTTTTGTTCACCGGTAGGAATTAACCCCGCATCCGTTGGTAAGTAATGCCCAGCATTGAGCTGTAAAGTATGATCCAAACTTTTCGCGCGGCTCGCCTCACCAGCCAAGTTAAAGTAGGCGTGATTGGTTAAATTCACTGGCGATGTTTTGTCGGTCTTAGCATCATAGGCGATAGCTAGTTCATTCTCGTCAGTGAGCGTGTACGTCACCTTCACATCGAGGTTTCCCGGATAGCCTTGGTCACCGTCCGGGGAGCGAAGTGAAAAAGTGACCTGTTGATCATTTTGCTCTTCAACCTTCCAGCGGCGTTTATCAAACCCTTCTAGGCCACCGTGCAGTGAGTTTTCACCGTTATTGATACCAAGTTGATACTTCTCTCCGTCTATCTCAAACTGCCCTTTCGCAATTCGGTTAGCAAAGCGGCCAACAATGGAACCGAAGTAAGCGTCTTGCTTCATGTGTTCAGCCATATTTGGTGAGCGCAACAACACTTCACGGGTTTCACCATTTACCGGTAATGTGCAACTCAACCACGTCGCACCAATATCCATAAACGACGCCGTCATACCACTCGCGTTGGTCAAATGAATCAGATTCGCAGTTTGGCCATCAAACGACGGCGTTTGCGCCATCGCTTGTTCTAGTTGTTGAAAATAGGCTTTCATCATCATTCCTTACAGCACTTCAACCAAACCCGCACCATTTTTGGCTTGGCAAACATAAATCGACTCTTTTAACCCCGTAGCCGCTTGGTACTTCGCTTCAACTGCCGCTTTCACGTCATCAACCAGTGCTGGCGGTACAAGTGCCACGATGCAACCACCAAAGCCACCGCCGGTCATGCGCACGCCGCCTTGATCGCCGATCACCTCTTTGACTATCTCCACCAGCGTATCGATTTCTTTTACCGTACTTCATGTCGTGTGCTCGTAGCGCTTGCGCCGCTTCCACAGTACGATCGTTTTCTGTGATGACATGACGGGCACGTTTTGCCACCATTTCATCCAGCTCAGCGACTTTCTCGTTGAACTGCTCAATCGTCACATCACGCAAAGCTTTCACACCGAAAATACGCGCCGCTTCTTCACATTGCTGACGACGAGTGTTGTATTCGCTGTCGACCAAACCACGTTTTTTATTCGAGTTGATGATCACGACTGCCATGTCTTCTGGCATAGAGACTGCTTCAGTTTTAAGGCTACGGCAATCCAATAGCATCGCGTGATTTTCACGCCCTTCCGCTGAAATCATTTGATCCATGATGCCGCAGTTGCAACCGACGAATTCGTTCTCAGCTTGCTGACCGTTTAACGCAATTTCGGCTTGGCTGATCTCAAGGTTGAACAACACTTTAAACGTTTGACCGATCACCACTTCCAATGCCGCCGATGAGCTCAAACCCGCGCCTTGAGGTACGTTGCCGCTGACTGAAATATCCGCCCCAGTAAACTGGTAGCCACGCGCCAGAAGACACTTCACCACGCCGCGAATGTAGTTCGCCCACATTTTGTCTTGCTGGAAGGTAATGGCTTGCGTGATATCGAATTCATCCACTGCGTTGCCATAATCGACCGAGACCAAACGCACGATATTGTCTTCACGCTTTGCCGCCGCCACAACCGTTTGGTAGTTAATGGCACACGGTAGGACAAAACCATCGTTGTAATCGGTGTGCTCACCAATCAAGTTCACACGACCAGGCGCTTGGATAATATGGCTAGGTGCGTAGCCCAACACTTGCTCAAATGACGCTTTCACATTTTGGATAAGTTCAGACATAGGGACGTTCTCTTAAAATAGTAATTTGTGTGGGATAGCGCGTTGAGCCTAACTTTCTATCTGTAAAGTCGCGCTATCCCGTTATTCGTAATCAGTCCAATTTAAAGACTTAGCATTCTTTGTAGTGGACATCACTCACATCACGCAGACGCTGCGCCGCTTGCTCTGCGGTGAGGTCACGTTGGCTTTCTGCCAGCATTTCGTAGCCCACCATGAACTTACGAACCGTGGCACTGCGCAGTAGTGGCGGATAAAAAAGTGCATGAAGCTGCCAATGGTCGATGTCTGTGCCTTGGTCAAAAAACGGTGCGTAGTGCCAGCCCATCGAGTAAGGGAAAGAGCATTGGAATAAATTGTCGTAACGGCTGATCAGCTTCTTAATCGCTCGCGCTAAATCGTCTCGTTGCTCATCGCTGAGTTCGCTCATGCGACGAATGTGCGTTTTCGGCAACAACATGGTACCACCGCCAGCCAGTGTTCAGTTTCCACCACGATGCGTGAGCCGTCTTTGAGTTCCGCTTGCAAGTAATCCACCAGCAAGTTGCTGCCGTGCTCTTGGTAGTACGCTTTTAGGTTGTGCTCTTTGCGCTCGATTTCATTGGGTAAGAAGCTGTTCGCCCAGATTTGACCGTGTGGATGCGGCTGAGAACAGCCCATGGTTTCGCCTTTGTTTTCGAACGCCTGAACCCAAACGTACTCTTTGCCGAGCTCTTCAATTTGCTCATTCCATGTATCAATCACGCCACGAATATTATCCACAGGCAGCTCCGGTAAGGTTTTGCTGTGATCTGGCGAGAAGCAAATCACTCGGCTCAAACCACGCACGCCTTGCGTTTTGAATAGCGGGTTGTTTGACTCTGGTGCATCTGGTGAATCCACCATCAGCGCAGCAAAATCGTTATTGAACACATAAGTGCCTTGGTAGTCTGGATTAACATCGCCAGAGATACGTTCATTGGTTGGACAAAGGAAACATTTACCGTCATAGCTTGGTAGCTCATCCAACGCGGGCTTTTCATCTGCGCCACTCCAAGGGCGTTTTGCACGGTGAGGTGAAACCAAAATCCATTGCCCAGTCAGAGGGTTGTAACGGCGGTGTGGATGATCCACTGGGTTAAATTCGACATTCGACATGTTACTTACTCAACTTTTAAGAATTCTTTCATCTGCATTTCTCAATGAAATTGGAAAGTGCAGACAACAATGCGGCGACGTAAACTACGCAGGGGAATAGCCATTGGGATTTTTTGACTGCCAGTTCCACGTATCGGCGGTCATTTCAGCCACCGTGCGTGTTGCCTTCCAGCCTAGTTCACGCTCAGCTTTTTCCGTGCTTGCCCAACATTCAGCAATATCCCCAGGACGACGCGGGCATAACTCGTAAGGCACAGGTTTACCGCAAGCCGCCGCGAACGCATCCACCATCTCAAGTACGCTCGAGCCTTTACCTGTACCTAAGTTGTAAATGTGCAAACCCGATTTCTCACCCACCGATTTCAATGCGGCGATGTGGCCGTCGGCCAGATCCATCACATGGATGTAATCACGTACGCCAGTGCCGTCAGGGGTTGGATAGTCGTTACCAAATACCGCGAGTTTTTCTCGGCGACCAACTGCGACTTGAGCGATAAATGGCATCAGGTTATTGGGCATACCTTGTGGGTCTTCCCCCATACTGCCAGATGGGTGCGCGCCAACTGGGTTGAAGTAACGCAGTAATGTGATGCTCCAGTCGTTTTCAGCATGGAACAGATCGCTTAAGCACTGCTCCACCATATATTTGCTGCGTCCATATGGATTGGTGGTTGCGCCTGTTGGTGAGTCTTCCGTAATCGGCACTATTTCAGGGTCACCGTAAACCGTTGCCGATGAACTGAATACGATGCTTTTCACGCCCGCTTTACGCATACTGCGCGCTAACACCAATGAGCCATTGACGTTGTTGTCGTAGTACTCAAGTGGTTTTGCCATCGATTCGCCAACCGCTTTGAGGCCAGCAAAGTGGATCACGGCTTGGATGTCGTGCTGCGCGAACACCGTATCCAAAAATGCTTCGTCACGGATGTCACCTTGGTGGAACGCAGGCTGCTTGCCTGTCAGCGCTTCAATACGGTTTAACACTTCCAGTTTGGCGTTACACAAGTTGTCGACGATGATAGGTTCTATTCCCGCTTCAATCATCTGAACGCAAGTGTGACTACCGATATATCCCATACCGCCTGTGACAAGAACTTTCACTTTTGCTTCTCCACGTTTGCTGCTTTCTGTTCATACCTCACTCTGATGCGCTAAAAGCCAATCGCTATTGCATCGAATCAGTACGCCCATTTCTTAACTGGCTAAAAGTCTAGCAACCAATCTCGATCCAGATCCGTGATCGAATTCAAATTGTGTAAACGTTTCCACAAAATTACACAAAAGCCTTATTTTAGATGCTGACTTTAGTTAAATTAAACCAGGAAGATGATGAGCAGTGAAGATGAGTCGAGCAGATACCACTCTCTTTCGTGGATCGCACGATTTTACTAAAAGTTTGTGCATCCCTAAGTAGCTGTTTACAATAGCCAGATTATTGAGTTCTCACTTGGACTGTGAGCAATGCCAACGGGAAATGTACATGGCAACACTAAAAGATATCGCCACTGAAGCGGGCGTCTCACTTGCAACTGTATCGCGAGTTTTGAATGACGATCCGACGTTGAGCGTTAAAGAAGAGACCAAACGCCGCATTTTAGAAATCGCAGAAAAGCTGGAGTACCGCACCAGCAGCTCGAAGAAAGCCACCAAAGAAGCCAAGCAAAAACATCACTTTTTGGCCTTGTACAATTACAAACAAGAAGCAGAAGTGAATGACCCGTACTACTTGTCGATTCGTCATGGGATTGAAACTCAGTGCGATAAACTCGGCATTACGCTAACCAATTGCTACAACAGCGAAATTGATGTTGAAACGCAAAAGATCACGGGTGTCCTTTTAGTCGGGAAAGTCGACCAAAAGGTGGTCAATAAGTTACCTAAACGCTTAGCCGATAGCATCTGTTACATCGACTTTTCAGATCCAACTAGCCCTTACGATTGCGTTGATATCGACCTTGTAAGAATCAGCAAGCAAGTGGTTGATTTCTTTGTACAACAAGGCTACGAGCGCATCGGATTTATTGGTGGACAAGACGAGCCCAACACCGCAGACATTCGTGAAAATGCGTTTGTGGACTACGGCAGTCTAAAAGGTGTGGTTTCTGAAGACGACATTTATCGTGGCGATTTCTCTAGCTTGTCCGGTTATGACTTAGCGAAAGAGATGCTGGCCAAAGGCAATTTCCCAAAAGCGATGTTCATTGCTTCGGACTCCATTGCGATTGGTGTGTTACGTGCAGTGCATGAGTTTGGTTTAAACATTCCTGATGATATTGCGCTGATCAGCGTGAACGACATTCCTACCGCGCGCTTTACCTTCCCTCCTCTATCTACCGTTCGTATTCATTCTGAAATGATGGGGATTCAAGGCGTGAACTTGTTAGTAGAAAAATACCGTGACGGACGCGCACTGCCCCTTCAAGTGTACGTTCCAAGCAAGCTCAAACTACGCGGCACAACTCGATAAAAACCCTCAAAACTGCTCAAATAAGGCACTGAATTTTCAGTGCTTTTTTATTTCTTCTTTTATTTTCTACCGAATTTTTACTGTTTTTACTTTCCAAAACAATCTAGAACGCATTCCTTTACGCTGATCACATCTTGCTCAACATTGGTCATTTAAAACGTGACCAAGTTAAAGTAAAACGTTTTCACTAATTTATTTTAGTAAAACTTTTACTAATATCTTTCTCAGATTATTAATAAGCATTTTTCACAATACATCGGCCGTTATTTTTGCACTGATGTTGAGCCGCGATGAAACCGTCCCGCACTCCAACATAAGCGCACCAAGCCGAGGGGAGATCAAAACGTGAACAATTGGGAAAACTTCCAACACTTACACGAGAATCGTATGGCACCACGTGCGTACTTTTTCTCCTACGACTCTATTCAGAGCGCACAAACCTTTCAACGTGAACTGAGTCGCCGCTTTATGTTACTCAGCGGCCAATGGACATTCCGTTATTTCACCAACCCAATGTTGGTACCTGATGAGTTTTACTCACAAACAATGAACGACTGGGGACACATTACCGTCCCAAACATGTGGCAAATGGAAGGCCACGGCGATCTGCAATACACTGATGAAGGCTTCCCATTCCCGATCGACGTCCCGTTTGTACCAACCGACAACCCAACGGGCGCTTATCAACGCACATTTACACTTGGTCCACAGTGGGATAACCAACAAACCATCATCAAGTTCGATGGCGTGGAAACCTACTTTGAAGTGTACGTAAACGGCGAGTACGTCGGCTTTAGCAAAGGCAGCCGTCTTACTGCGGAGTTCGACATTTCTGCCTACGCACACCAAGGCGAAAACTTGCTCTCTGTACGCGTGATGCAGTGGGCCGATTCCACTTACATTGAAGACCAAGACATGTGGTGGACGGCGGGGATCTTCCGCGATGTTTACCTTGTGGGCAAAGAGCAGGTTCACGTCCAAGACCTAACAATTCGCACCGATTTCGCCGACGATTACCAAAGTGCGACGCTCAGTGCTCAAGTCGAATTGGAAAACCTTTCCACCGCTATCGCGTCTGGCTATACGCTGGAATACGCGCTGCATGACAAAGGCACTGTCGTAGCCAGTGGTCAATGCGATTCACTGACTATCCAAAACCACCACTCAACAAGCTTTGCGATTGATATGGTGAGCCCAACGCATTGGACAGCAGAAAATCCTTACCTTTACCACTTGTTCATCACCTTAAAAGATCACCAAGGCAACGTAGTGGAAGTGATCCCACAACGCGTGGGTTTCCGTGACATCAAAGTGCGCGATGGCCTGTTTTACATCAACAATCAATACGTGATGCTGCATGGTGTCAACCGTCATGACAACGACCACCTAAAAGGTCGCGCAGTGGGCATGGACCGCGTGGAAAAAGATCTGATTTTGATGAAGCAACACAACATCAACTCAGTTCGCACCGCACACTACCCGAACGACCCACGCTTCTACGAGTTGTGTGATATTTACGGCCTGTTTGTGATGGCAGAAACCGATGTGGAAACCCACGGTTTTGCCAACGTTGGCGACCTGAGCCGTATCACCAATGATCCTGCTTGGGAAGCGGTGTTTGTCGATCGCGCAGTGCGTCATGTTCATGCGCAAAAGAACCACCCTTCTATCATCATGTGGTCACTCGGTAACGAATCGGGTTATGGCTGTAACATCCGTGCGATGTATACCGCGACCAAAGCAATTGATGACACCCGTTTGGTTCACTATGAAGAAGACCGCGATGCTGAAGTCGTCGATGTGATTTCGACGATGTACTCACGCGCTCAACTGATGAATTACTTTGGCGAACACCCACACGAGAAGCCACGCATTATCTGCGAATACGCACACGCGATGGGGAACGGGCCGGGTGGTCTGACGGAATACCAAAACGTGTTCTATGCGCACGACCACATTCAAGGTCACTACGTTTGGGAATGGTGTGATCACGGCATTCTAGCGCGTGATGAACACGGCCAAGAGTTCTACAAATACGGCGGCGATTACGGCGATTACCCAAACAACTACAACTTCTGCATGGATGGTCTGATTTACCCAGATCAAACCCCGGGCCCTGGCCTGAAAGAATACAAACAAGTCATTGCACCGGTGAAAATCCGCGCCGTTGAAGGTTGCCATGACCGCTTTATCGTTGAGAACAAATTGTGGTTCACCAACCTCGATGATTACACCATCACTGCCGACGTGCGTGCCGAAGGTGAAACCCTGCGTAGCGTGCAATTCAAAGTCGAAGCTTTGGTCGCCAACAGCGAACGTGAAGTGACCATCGACTTGCCAGAATTGGATGAGCGCGAAGCCTTTGTTAACTTCACCGTACGCAAAGACAGTCGCACACTTTACAGCGAAGCCAACCATGAAATTGCGGTGTATCAGTTCCAACTGAAAGACAACACCGCGACGTTGCCTGCGCTGGTCAACCACAATATTCAACCCTTGGTGCTTGAAGAAAGCCGCCTAGAGCACGTGATCACAGGTCATAACTTTGCGCTTACTTTCTCGAAAGTAAACGGCAAACTGACCTCATGGCGCGTAAATGGCGAAGAGATCATTCAATCTGAGCCAAGACTGAACTTCTTCAAACCGATGATTGATAACCACAAACAAGAGTATGAAGGTTTGTGGCACCCAGCGCATCTGCAAATCATGCAGGAGCACTTCCGCACACTTGCGGTGGAAGCAATCGATGATTCCGTCTTGATTACAACCACCAGCATCATTGCGCCGCCGGTCTTTGATTTTGGCATGCGTTGTACCTACCGCTATCAAATCAATGCGCAAGGCCATTTGAACGTAGAACTGAGCGGCGAACGTTACGGCGACTACCCTCACGTAGTTCCGGTCATCGGCTTGGATTTGGGCATCAACGGCAGCTTTGACCAAGTTAGCTACTACGGTCGCGGCCCAGAAGAAAACTACCAAGACAGTCGCCAAGCTAACCTCATTGATGTTTACCACGCCAATGTGGCGGACATGTTCGAGAACTACCCGTTCCCGCAAAACAACGGCAACCGCCAACACGTGCGCTGGGCATCGCTCACCAACCGTCATGGCACAGGATTATTGGTGAAACCTCAGCAAGAAATCAACTTCAGCGCGTGGTTCTACACCAACCAAAATCTGCATGAAGCGCAACATACGATCGAGCTAGAAAAGAGTGGCTACATCACCCTTAACCTTGACCATCAAGTGATGGGGTTAGGCTCGAACTCATGGGGCAGCGAAGTGCTCGACTCTTACCGCGTATACATGGACGAGTTCCGTTACGGTTTGACGCTGATGCCACTGCAAGCAGGCGATTGCAACGCACAAGTGATGGCAAACCATGATTTCGACAACGCGTTTTTCACTCAAACCAATACTCAATCAGTCAACGAGGCGTAACCCATGATCGTGTTAGACAGCTTAGAGCAATTCAAACAGGTATATCGCAACGGTCGTAAATGGAACCGATGTGTGGAAGCCATTGGCAACATCGGCAACATCAAAGATGGCGTGATGCACTCGATTGGCGATTCACTGGTTTACATGGTTGAGGATGGCATCGCGAAACAAACCGAAATGTTCATCGGTAACCGTCGTTACTTCGATGTGCATTACTACCTCGAAGGCCGAGAAACCGTTGAGTTCGCGGATAAAGCCGCGTTGACACTAGAACAAGCTTATCGTGATGAAACCGACCGCGAATTTTTTTCTGGTCAGGGTGAAACTCGTGAGCTTTGCGAAGGCCAAGTGGCGATTTTTGAAAACAGTGAAGCGTACCGCTTCCACGGAGACAACCGCGTAAGAAAAGTGGTGCTCAAAGTGACCATCGAAGATGGCTACTTCCTAAATAAATAAAACAAGAGAAGGGCTGTGGTCACAGCATTACAAGCCCTTCCTCCCTACAATTCCAACGTGATTCACCGGAGATAGAACATGTCTGAATCCAAACGTAATACGATAGGCAAATTCGGGTTGTTGTCCCTCACCTTTGCCGCAGTATTTAGCTTTAACAACGTAATCAATAACAACATCGAGATCGGTCTAGCTTCTGCGCCAATGTTCTTTCTGGCGACCATTTTTTATTTCATCCCTTTCTGTTTGATCATCGCAGAATTCGTATCTCTGAATAAAGATTCTGAAGCGGGGGTCTACGCATGGGTAAAAAGCTCACTCGGCGGTCGCTGGGCGTTTATCTCTGCCTACACTTACTGGTTCGTTAACCTATTCTTCTTCACGTCCTTGCTGCCGCGTGTTATCGCTTATGCGTCTTACGCGTTCTTGGGCTATGAATACATTCTGACGCCATTCACCACTACCGTGCTCAGTATGATTTTGTTTGCGTTTGCGACCTACGTATCGACAAACGGCGCGAAAATGTTGGGGCCAATTACGTCGGTGACCTCCTCCCTCATGCTGCTACTGACAATGTCGTATATTTTACTGGCTGGCGCTGCGTTGATCGGCGGCGTAGAACCAGCTGACCCAATTACTGTAGAAGCGATGATCCCTGATTTCAGCTGGGCATTTTTAGGCATTACTACATGGATCTTTATGGCGGCAGGCGGTGCGGAATCGGTCGCGGTTTACGTAAACGATGTGAAAGGCGGCTCGAAATCGTTCGTTAAAGTCATCATCATCGCAGGTATCTTTATCGGTGTACTTTACTCAGTCGCGTCTGTTTTGATTAACGTGTTTGTTCCTAGCGAAACCCTAAAATACACGGGTGGCTCGGTACAAGTATTTGAAGGTTTGGCTGCGTACTTTAGTTTGCCAGAAGTATTGATGAACCGCTTTGTAGGCTTGGTATCCTTCACCGCTATGTTTGGCTCTCTACTGATGTGGACAGCAACGCCAGTGAAAATCTTCTTCTCTGAGATTCCAGAAGGCATTTTTGGTAAGAAAACCGTAGAGCTAAACGAAAACGGCGTACCAGCTCGCGCAGCTTGGTATCAGTTCCTTATCGTTATCCCACTGATGATCATCCCAACATTAGGTTCTAACACCGCTCAAGATTTGATGAATACCGTGATCAACATGACCGCTGCCGCCTCGATGCTCCCACCACTGTTCATCATGCTGGCGTACCTGAATCTGCGCTTGAAACTGGATCACGTCGAGCGTGATTTCAAAATGGGCTCACGCAAAATGGGCATCGCTACCGTATCGGTACTGATCGCTATCTTTACGGTTGGTTTCTTAGCATCGACCTTCCCTACAGGGGCCGACATCATGACCATCATTTTCTACAACGTTGGCGGTATCGTGATTTTCCTTGGCTTTGCTTGGTGGAAGTACAGCCAATACGAAAAATCATTGAATCAGGAAGAGCGTATAAAAGAAGCCGCGCCAGCGGTATAACACAGACTTTCAATGACAAACATTCTGGGCACCCTTTGGTGCCCTTTTTATATGTGAGAGGTGATGGTCGAAGAAACCAACTCGCGTAGCCAAATGCCTTTGTCTTCATTGTTTCGGCTGGAATGCCACAGCATGGAAATATCAAAATCCGCAACGGCGATCGGCGGCTTAACAGTAATGAGATCGTCCGAAAAGCCCTCCGCCAACGCCATTTTTTCTGGCACGATGGCAATGAGATCGCGCTTTTTCAATAAATGCCGAATGGTGAGAAAGTTGCGCGACGCCACGGTGACTTTACGGCTCAAGCCATGTTCTGCGAGCTTTTGGTCTACTTGTGTCTTTAAGCTCCCATCGGGACTTACCAGAGCTTGCTCTATGTTCGCGAACGCTTCCAGAGACAGCTGTGTTTCCCCTTTCAACACCTGTTTATCACACATACACACATGTTTTTCCGTGTACAAGTACAAGCTCTCAAAGTTGTCATCCAACACCGGCATGCTGCCAATAATGACATCGAGCTTTTCGTGCTCAGTTAATGCCACGTAGTTGCTACGATTGACGTTAATAAAACTGATCTGCGCCTCTGGTGCGCGCTGTCGTATTTCGTCATAAAGCCGAGGAGCAAAAATAAACTCGGCATAATCCGTTAACCCAATGCGACATACACCCGCGTAATTTTCAGGTTGGAAGGCAGACTTAGTGAGCAAGTCTTTGGCGATAGAATCCAACAAGTGATGCACAGTTGGCGCGATGTGGTGAGCGTGCTCAGTGGGCTCCATCTTGTGTCCTTTTCGCTCAAAAAGCGGGTCGTCAAACAACAACCTTAAACGAGACAAACTATGACTCATCGCCGACTGGCTAACGTAACTGTTCTCTGCCGCGACGCTAACGCTTCGATGGCGATACAAGTAGGAAAACGTCACCAATAAGTTCAAGTCAATGTTGCGCCACTGAATGTCCTCTTTCACCTCAACATCCTCATCCCATTTCATTCATAAATGAAATTAAATCTATCAATTTGAGTCATTTTAGAGCATCCGATAAATTAGCAGCAATGCTTTTTAGATAAACAGGCTCGACATGTTCACCATCTTCAAAACTTTTTTCTGGCTGGGTTGGTTCAGCTTCGGCGGCCCTGCGGCTCATATTGGTTATTTTCGCCAAACCTTTGTTGAGAAACTGAAATGGCTTGATGACAGCGAGTACGCACAAATCGTCGCACTCAGTCAGTTTTTGCCGGGACCGGGCTCAAGCCAAGTTGGCTTTGCTTTAGGCTATAAACGTGGCGGTTTAGGTGGCGCATGCGCAGCATTTGTCGGATTCACGCTTCCTTCGGTGATCATCATGTTGGCGCTGGCGATGGTGAGCAGCCAAATCACCGACACCGCAGTGTTCCAAAACATCGTTCACGGCCTAAAACTGCTCTCAGTCGTGGTCGTGGCGGATGCGGCTTGGGGCATGTACAAAAACTTCTGCCAAAGCAAACTGACCGCGGGTTTGTGCGTCGCGACTGCGATTGCGTTGCTGGTGGCGCCAAGCATCATGACGCAAATGTTCGTGTTGCTCGTAGCAGGTTTTGTCGGCATGCGATATCTGAAGAAAGACTCCGCGCCATCAGCCGAGCCGTTTAAACCGTCTATCGCGCCATTGACTCTATTTGCGGTGCTTTTACTCGGCTTACCGTTAGTGGCTCATACGTTGCCTTTGCTTGGGCTGTTTAGTGATTTTTTCCAAGCTGGTAGCTTAGTGTTTGGTGGCGGCCATGTGGTGCTGCCGCTTCTGCAAAACATTGTTGGCGACCAGCTCAGCCAAGATGCATTTTTAACAGGCTACGCCGCTGCACAAGCTGTACCGGGGCCAATGTTCACCTTTGCGACTTTTATCGGCTATGAGCTTTCGGATACGCCAATTTTAGGCGCGCTGATCGCAACGCTTGGCGTATTCCTCCCAGGTTTTCTTTTACTGCTTGGCGTTCTTAAAAACTGGCAAGCACTGGCAGGCAAACCGCTGGTCTCCGGCGCCATCAACGGTGTAAATGCCTCGGTAGTAGGGTTGCTACTCGCGGCACTTTACCAGCCAGTATTTAGCAGCGCAGTTGTTGCTCCCATCGACATGGCGTTAGTGATTGCGGGTTTCTATCTACACAAAAAGGTCAACCTATCGGTGCTATGGATGATCGTGTTTTTTGTGGCAGCAGGCCTTGTCACGGACATGATGTAAAAATCTTAAACGACAAACTCTTAGCGGGCACTTAAATACAAGTGCCCGTTTTCTCAACTAAGCTTAATGACATTGGAAGGATAGAGATGACGGATCGTCGATGGAACAAGACAACAATTACCAGATCAACGTAAGTTGGCAGCAAAAAGCAGCGACTTGGCTCCAGTCTATGAAGAACGAGTTATTGATCGATAAGATTTTCTACACCTATTGCTTTATCTCGACTGCTGTCATTTATCTTTGTTCTTTATATCTCGATTTCCCTATTGATTACTCTTTTACCACTTACCTTGAAACGCTCATGCAAGCTTTGTATGTCACAGGTTTAAGCTGGTGTATCTATTATTATTTCTATCTCATACTGCGCAAAGAAAAACAGCCAGCAAAGCGCTTCATACAAAAACTGAAGCATCTTATTTTTCCACTGCACCGCCCTGTATCAGTGTTTGTTTCGATGATGGCACTTAACCTGATTTTCTCTAACCACACGTTTTTGAAATCGCTTATTCCAATCATCAATCCTTTTAAATGGGATCTAACCTTTGCGAATATTGATACGCTGTTGCACTTCGGCGTTGCACCTTGGGAATTGACCCATGCATTATTCTCCAATGCTTGGGCCTCACTGGTGCTAAACGTTGCCTACAACGCATGGTTTTTTTGTATGTGGGGTATACTCATCTTTTTCCTTATCTACAAAAAATACCCTTTGGTAAGGCAACAATTTTTACTTACCTTTGCGCTGTCTTGGATGATTCTTGGCGTTTTCTTCGCTACGTTACTCTCTTCAGCAGGTCCTTGCTACGTGGAGCTTATCACTGGAGATGAACAGTTTGTTCCTCTGATGAAAACGCTCGAAGCCCAAAGCCAATATCTTACCAATGTGGACGCTGGACAATTGTGGGCATTGCCTACACAGCAATATCTTTGGGATGAGTACATCGCCAATGCCAATGGTATTGGTTCTGGTATTTCGGCAATGCCGAGTTTGCACGTCTCCATTGCTGTTTTGATGGCGCTATCAATTTATAGACTCAACAAAACCATCGGCTACTTTGCTTACGCTTTCGCAGTCATCATTCAAATCGGTTCGGTACATTTAGCCTGGCATTATGCGATTGATGGCTACCTCGCAACACTCTTGACGGTGATGTTATGGAAGATAGTTGGTTGGGCTTTGCGGCGCTATGCTTCTTACCCTGAAAGAAGCGAATGAACGGCTAATTGAACAAACAATTTTACAACGGCACTACTCCCCAGAAATGAAAAAGTCCCCAAAAATGAAAAGCCACTCTATCTTGCTGAGTGGCTTTCTTTTTTAAAAGACTGTGAAGTTATTGGAGAAGCGCGGTAGAGGTATCCCCTCGCTCTCTTACCATTGCTAATGCTCGCTCTAAGTTTTTATTTGCCAGTTCATAGTAGGCAGGATTCTTATCAATAGCCTGTTGTAGATAAGGAATCGCCTCGCCTGGTTTGCCTTGAAGGATCAAGAAGTAACCAACATTATTGAGTGCTTCCGGCTCTGTCATGTGTCGACTAAAAATACTCAGAGCTTGTCGTGGTTGATCTTTTGCCAGTGCAATGAGACCCAAGTTATTGATTCCCTTTTCATCCCCCGGCTTAATGCTCAGCGCAGCTTGAGTAAAGTGCGCCGCTTTTGAATAAGCTTTTTCCATGTAGTAGGAATAGCCTAGGCTGACTAAAGCGTTGACGTTTCTTGAATCAATATCCAACGCTTTTCTAATTAATGCCTGCGCAATATCGTGGTCGCCACGAATGTCGTAAAGTACACCTAGACCAGAGTAAGCAGAAACCGGTGATTTATCATCATAGCGATACGTTGCAACGCTCTCAGCTGTAATATTGTCTTTGGTGATAATAGGATCGCCATCCATACGAATTTGGTCAGCATTCAAAGCGCGGATGTAGTAACTCTTCCCGACGTCCTTTTCGCCACGTTTCGTATACAGAGTGCCAAGTTCTGTGAGGGAACCAATGTGATCAGGGTTCTCTGCCAAAGATGCTCGAAATGATTTATCCGCAAGTTCTGAATTCTCTCTTGCCAAATGGATACGCCCCACGGTGTATAACGTTTTGTCTTTATGAACCGCATTCGGGAAAGAGAGCGAGCGAATGTATTCATACAACGCTAAGTCGACATTTTTATTGCTTAATGCAATATCCCCTCGAGAGATTGCCTCCTCCTCTGTTTTTGGAGGTTCATCATTGGTGAGTGACTCAACGGGCTTACCTGAGTACAGCGTTGAATCGAAGTCTGATGACTGTTCAGTTGTTGAACATGCGGTAAGCACCAACAACGAGATGATGACGTATTTCTTAATCCACATAACGATCCCTATTTTGCTTTTTAATTAGAAAATGCCTCAGCCAATGAAATTAACGCAGGTCCAATAGCCACGATGAAAAAACATGGCCAAATAAACAGCACCATTGGAAACATCATTTTGACTGGGATTTTTGCAGCAATTTCTTCTGCAGCTTGTTGACGCTTATCCCTATAGTCTTCGGTATACTCACGCAAGGAGTTGACTAAGCTCCCACCTATTCGAGAGGCGTGGCTAAGCATGCTCACCAGCCCCATCAATTCTTCTAACCCTGTCCTTAATACTAGCTCTCTTAAGGCTTCAGGCATTGGTTTACCCGCTTTAATTTTGTTGCACACCGTGTCGATTTCATCGGCAAGCTCTGGGTGAGATATAACCAGCTCGTCTGCAACGCGACGCAAAGCCGCATTAAAGCCAAGCCCTGATTCAGTACAAACCACCAGCAAATCGAGCATGTCGGGCACACCTGCACGAATCGCTTGCTGACGCTTGTTGACCATTCGGCGCAACATAAAATCAGGAATCAGAAGCCCAATAAATACGGATAACGCCATGTAGGTGTACAGATATTTAGATTCCGGAATAGAGAAATACACCAGTGCCGCCACCATCACACCTAGTATTGTTGTGACCGATTTAATGGCATAAAACATCGACAATGCATTGCTTTCATGAAACCCAGCATGCATCAGTTTATTGCGTGTCGTTTGGCGCTCTTTTTCACTGGTTGGCGAAGTTAAAGGCGCTAACGACTCCAATGTGTCAGCCATTTTTTTGTTGTGGTGAGAGACTTCTTTTTTATCACCAGACAGTTCGGCTAACTTTCTTTTAATTGGCGAGTTGACCCCGATAATTATCGAGCCCAGCGTCATCACCACCAACACGGTGGTGATGAGGATCAACCCCATGAGTAACGTCTCTTGGCCGACAGCAAAACCGTTTAACCATCCTTGAATGCTTTCCATAGCTACACCTCAATATTGACGATTTTACGAATCCACAGCGTGCCGATAAATAAGGCCACCATCCCACCAATCACCATTTTGATCCCCATTGGGTGCGTATGAAGCAGCTCAATATACTCAGGCCGAACGAGTGAAATGATGACGTACAACCCAAAAGGCGCTAATACTAATACCCATGCCGACATTCGAGATTCCGCAGAAATGGTTTTGATTTTTCGAGCGAGCTTGAAACGAGCACGTAGGATATGAGAGAGCTTTTCAATGTTTTCGACTAAATTACCACCCGTTTCTTTTTGCAGTAACACCGCACTCGAGAAAGCAAGCATGGATACCGTAGGGGTTCTTTCCGACATTTGCATAATCGCCAAGCGGAGGTCATAACCATAGTTGAGTAAGTTAAAGGTATTCATGAACTCAGGGCCAAGCGGCGCACTGACCTCTCTGCCTACTTCCCCAAACGCTTGTGTAATTGGCTGACCGGCCTGTAGGACTCGTTTAATGATATCGAGCGCCTCTGGCAGTTGCTCTTCGAACTTCATTAAACGATCGGCAATTCTTTTCTGTAGGTAGAAGTAAACCGACACCCAACAAGCGACAGCAACACCGGCACAGAGGTACCAAACTTGCCCGAATAAGAACAGAAATAGCCCAACCGCAACCCCACCGAGGAAGGTGAGAAAAATAAACCGACTGAACCCCATGTGTATCCCAGCCAATTCCAACTTCTTCTTAAAGTTATCGAATAGGCTGAACCTCACAAGCCATCGCTCTAATGGAGAAAGGTTTTTGAGCGAGTTTTCCCTTAGTAGGGAAATACTCTCTTGATCGATGTGTTTATGACTTTCGTGTATCCGCTTAATTAACTGCTTATGCTTAACCTTTTTACCCGCAGAAGGCAGAATTAATGCCTGGCTAATAAAGAATACGGACAAAAAAAGCAGCACAAGAAAAAGGGGGAATTGACTATCCATAGCAATCTCCTAACGGGCTTTTTCATTGAATATTTCAAATGGTACGTCTAAGCCTCGTTTTACTAATTGGTCATGACAGCTTGGTACAATCCCTGTTGCCATGTAATCACCTAACACATTACCTTCTTGATCGACCCCTCTCCTTTGGAAGGTGAAGATCTCCGACATGGTGATAACGTCGCCTTCCATGCCATTGATTTCTTGTACGCTGACCATGCGGCGTTTACCGTCTTCTTGGCGATCCATTTGCACGACAATATTGATGGCGGAGGCAATCTGCGCTCTCAAGTTTTTGGTCGACACATTCCAACCCGCCATCGAGAACATATTCTCAATACGGCTCAACGCATCCCTTGGTGTGTTCGCGTGAATGGTGGCCAGCGACCCATCATGACCCGTGTTCATTGCCGATAACATATCCACCGCTTCTGAGCCACGAACCTCACCAACAACTATCCGGTCAGGACGCATACGTAGCGAGTTTTTCACTAAATCGCGCTGAGATATTTCGCCTTTACCTTCGATGTTAGAAGGACGTGTTTCTAAGCGGATAATATGTGGCTGTTGGAGTTGTAACTCTGCCGAGTCCTCAATGGTCACAATACGTTGATCACTTGGAATGAAGCCCGACAAAATATTCAGCGTGGTTGTTTTACCAGAGTCTGTACCACCAGATATCAGGATATTCATTTCCCCCACAACCGCAGCATTGAGAAACTTCGCCATCTCTGGAGATAACGAACCAAGCTCTAATAGGTTATCCATATTCAAACGTTCAACTGCAAAACGTCGAATAGAAACGGAAGGGCCATCAATGGCAAGAGGAGGAATAATCGCATTGAAACGCGAACCGTCTTTGAGTCGAGCATCCACCATTGGTGATGCTTCATCGATTCTTCGTCCAACCTGGCTAACAATGCGATCAATAATGTTGCGCAGATGGCGCTCATCTAAGAAGGTATGTGGCGTTTTCTCGAGCTTACCAAAACGTTCGACAAAGATATTTTTCGGACCATTGACCAAGATATCTGAAATCGTTGGGTCTTCAAGCAGCGGTTCCAGCGGCCCTAGACCAAACACTTCATCTTCAATTTGATGTATCACGCGATTGCGAGCTTCAGAGCTCAACGGGTGTGTTTGATCTTCAGCAATGAGCTGAACGACCGCTTCGCGTAACTCCTCTTTCGCACGATCTTCTTGCAAGTGCGATAGAAGCCCGAGATCTAAGGTATCCAGTAGCTTTTTGTGATAGTAGTGTTTGATCGAGAGATCTTGTTCTAGCTGTTTTTTCTGCTCCTCGATCGCTTTCATCTTGGCTTCAACAGGCGATAAAGCCCTTTGCTCATCTGACGTATCTTCGTCAGATTTTGCCAACTCGACATTCACAACTTTGGATTCTTTTGTTTCATCTACGGAATTGAAAGAACTCCCGACGCCTTTCCGTTTGAAAAACATAACTCCCCCTTACTAAGAAAATAGTTTTTTGATCCAACTTTGATTCTCTTTGGTCGGACTTTCTAATAAGTGCGATATTTCAGCCAAAGAAGCTTTCAGCGCACTATTTTTCTTAGATTGAACAATTGGGTTACCCAAATTAGCGCTCTCGATAGCAATAGCAAAATTATTAGGTACTAAATGTATCGCATGTCCACTAACTGCATTTTCAATGTCTTTCAAAGATATTGTTGATTTCTTTTCAAAACGATTAACAATCAGTTCAACCTGATGACTACTTAAACCATAGTCTAATTCTAAAGAACGTATATAGCTGACAGCATGCTTAACCGAAGTAACATTCTGCTGCATAATTAAAAAGATATGCGTAGCCGGAGAAACAATTTGTTGATAAACATGCTCAACACCATGAGACAAATCTACAATAATATGTGAGTAAAACTGTCTCAGAATAGGTAATAACTTACTGACTTGAACTGCGTGCTTATGATTATCCTTGGTATCATTTTGGTTAAAACATAAATAATTCAAACCTGAAGGATGTTGATATACGAGACCTTCTAGTGATAACTCATCCAAATCATTAACAGAATCAATCACATCATTAATATTGTATTTTGGCTTACAGTTTAAATAATCGGCCGCATCACTAAACTGCATATCTAAGTCAATGAGCAATACTTTACTCTTCGCGTAACTTGACAGTTCTATCGCGGTGTTGATCGCCAGTGTTGTTGCACCCGAACCACCTTTTGTATTGATAAATAAAGTTAAATCGCCCATTTGTTTATTGGCAATCTTTTCATCCGCGGTCGATTTTAATAGCGGATAAAGCTCACCGAGATCAACAGAACGCGACAAATAGTCTGTTGCGCCAAGCCTCAATGCCATTTTGAGAGATGCCGTATCGTTTTCATCACCAAAGACAATCAAAGCGGTGTGATTGTGCTGTAAGCTACTGTCACTAGAGTACACATGAGCCACTTTCTGCGCCCAACTTTCACCGGTTTCAATATAAATAAGATCGGGAATTTGCTTATTTTTAACAAAGTCTAAATTAAAAGACTCTAGCTCTATCCAATCAATATTTAGATTGACACATTCGGATAATTCATCAGCAATATGAATTTTAAAGTTTGACGTAGAATAAACTATCCAAACAATCAAGTTAGTTTTTAAACTTTTATATGTTTCTTCATTTATTTTAACTGGTTTCAACATAAAGCTACTCCATTAGCAATCCGTAATGACATTGGTCCCTTCGGGTCTAAGTATTCCTAAACTCTCTGCAGGCAATATAGTTTCAAAAGCTGGAGTACTCCCTACTGCATTAATTAAAGCAGCTAAAACAAAAAACTGAAAAGTATAATTTACCGCTCTTGCTCGAACATATTTAATTTGAGAAAACTGCGCATTTAATACGTCATTAGACGCTGGAGGGGTAGAAAGAAAGCCTGATACATCAACACTTGCACCAGCTTCATCAAGATAATCTATCTGTAAATTACTCGCAGAAAAGCCTGATGGATAGAGATCTGATACAGCTGGTAAGTTAGGAATGTCATCCCTATCAGCGATATAGCACACGGTAGCAAGCCTCGCAGCTCTTCGTGTTACCTCATTGACCATTTGCACCGAAAAGAAATAGATCGCAAACTCGATGATCAAAAACAGGACTAATATAACGGCCAAAGCGATTACCGAGAACTCAAGCTGCGTCACTCCTTTTTGTTTCGTTATCAATCGTTTCATGGGCCTGTCCTCATAGACGTGGTCGCCCCAATGCTAAATTGCAAAGAAGTGCTCGAAAAAGGTAAGGTCGAGAATATCGGCACGTAATTGTAAGTCGCCGATAGAGTGACCACCTTATTGGTACTCGTTGGTTGGGTAATGACAATATCATCCACACTGATATGGTCTATCACAGGTGTAGTAGAGGCTATTGGGCTTCCATACACAACGACATTCTTGATACTGGTTTCGTCAGCAATTGACTCAAAGTTCAACGTGCCGTACGTATCAACGACGGCATACCTTGCCCCATTCTGCAGCGCTTTATTGACCTCGGTATACTGAATAAAAGCTCGGCTCACATCGATCACTAAAACGGTTAGCATCAATAGCACTGGCAAGGCGAGAATAAACTCTATGATTGCCAGCCCTTGTTGACTGCAAATATTTGGCCTTTGATGCTTTCTATTTGAATACAACATATCAAGAGGCCCCGCTAAACGGATCTTTGTATAGATGGATACGGTAGAAGCCTTTATCTGTCGGATCCGTGCCAGTCGAACCGTTATTAATTAAACAATCATAAAGAAATTGCCCAAATACTGATGATTGACCTGAGTTACTGACTTTTTGTAGTAAAAAGAAGCAACCAAAGCCCAAAACATCAAAATCAGACTTACCTGTCGAGGCCGTACAATCTACGATAGGGATACGCAAAATACGGCGTCCGTTCAGACCACCATCACCGGTATAACTACTGCCATCACAAGCACCACCGCTTTCACAAGAGCTTAGCTCCTGACGATAGTTGGCGTAATACAGGTCACCTGCGTACTCCGCATCGGTCTCAGCCAAAACATCGGGCTCTCTCACGTATTTGTCTGGTAAAACCGTTCCGTCATTTTTAATCGGTCCCGAAAAGTCGTTGAGCCTCACATTCAGTCCCTGTGCAACTGGACCTGCACTATTACCTGGTTTAGTCGTAACGGTATCGCCAATTGAGGCGCAACCGTTGTAAGCACCAGACAATGCATCACGAACTAAGGCTGCACCACTATTACCCGTTTCTTGCCCAAAATCGAGTAACTGAAAGTTCCCGGGCCCCATATCGGTGTTATTCTGATCCCCGACTTTCAGCTCATGCACTAGAGAAGGATCCATATCTACATTAGGGTCGTAACCCGGCGGACGATACCCCCATGCATCACTCACATCACCAGCAGGATCACCACACATGGCGATTGGCGTTAAATTACACGTATATGCAATAGCCGCACTCCGCCCTGCAACCGCACTCGCAGAGACCTCTTTATCAATCCCAAACAAACCACTCAGATACTGCGTTAGGCTAATATCGGTGACCGCTACGCGGACATAAATATCGTACTCCCCCAATGGCGGTGTAAAACTTGCTGCACTTACAAACGTCTGCATATCATGCGAGAATGTCACCGCTGTATTACTGTCACTAAACGTCAGCTCAGAATTTCCAGGCTCGGTTGATATTCCACTAAGCGTTGTTCTCACTGCGGTTTCAGCCTGATTCACATCCTCTGTCTTATCAGCAACGACAGCACCTGCAAGGGCCGCAGTATCGACCGCATTCTGTAAACGTGTTTTATTAAGAACTTGGTGGTTTAAATCAATACCAAACGCCGCAACGCCCAATAGAATCAACAAAACCAAGCTTATCAACACTAAGGTAATCCCTTTCTGGGTTCGCCTTGGTGCTATATGCATATTCCTTCGCATAGCCCCTCCTAAGTGAACATATCACTTACTCATCTTTGGCTACCCCGTTGTTGTTATATACCTCTAAGCTAACTTGTGTACGCTCACCACTACCTTCCGGTAAATAACCCAAATTCTCATACCACGCTTCTGGATTAAGAGTTTGTTCAGCGCGCAACTGGCTAACCGAGATACCAAGCTCGGGGTCATTCGCACAGCCAAACAAGCCGAATGATGTGAAACAAATGGTCATTATCATTATGCTTTTCATCTTGCTCTCCCACTTATAGACTGTGCCCAAACTTGCCCTCAGAGCCACCTTCTGACGAACCGTATTGAATAAAGTTGTTGTTAGTATCTTCTTCGCTGATGTCGTTTAGCTGGTATCTATCAAAATCCAACTCAGCACCTTTACCAAGCAAATAGAACTCCACATCGTTCGGAGCCACAAAGCCATCCGTTGGCAGTGTGATTCGACGTCGATCGATTGGGGTTGCTAATCGAGGGGTGACCAGAATGACAAGTTCTGTTTCCCCTGAGGTAAACTCTTCACTCTTGAACAAGCGCCCCAAAACAGGTAAATCACTCGCTCCAGGTATGCCATCCGCGACATTACGTGCGTTTTCACTCAATAAGCCTGCAATACCAATGGTTTGGCCATCAGCCAGCTCAATCGTGGTGCCAGCACTTCGTTTGGTGATTGGCGGAATAAAGAACGTGGCATTCACTTCGTTTGGATTAAACGTCAGCACACCTGAGTTGGAGATTTCACTCACATTGACGTTCAATTTGAGGTTGATTCTCTTATCACTCAAAATAAACGGAACGAAGTCGAGTTGAACACCGTACTCTTTATAATCGATGGTAATACCATCTTCATTTGGTACTGGAATTGGGAATTCACCACCAGCGACAAACTCGGCTTGCGTACCACTTAATGCGGTAAGGCTAGGCTCTGCCAACACTTTCGCCACGCCATTTTGTTTCGCCACATCAAGCGCGAAGGTAAACAAGGTATTGCTATCGATAAACGACCCTAGAAAACCGAAATCTTCGACTGTTGGGACGTTCAAAATCGGTCCAATTCCATCAATACCGCCACCAGCAGTCGTACCACCCCAGGTAAAGTCTCCACTTCTTTGGAAAAAGTGGAAGTTTGAGTCAAAGCGTCTTACTAGTGTGCGCTGCACTTCGGCAACGGTCACTTCTAGCGTCACCTGTTGAGCCCCGCCAATAGAAAGTAGATTGATCACCATGCTGTCATCATCTTTAGAGCTGTCATCTTCTTCATCTGCCGCTTCACCTAAAGCGAAGGTTTCAGCAATTTTGACCGCAGTGTCCATGTTTTGCTGACTGCTGACCAAGCCTCTAAGTACCACTTTTTCTTGCGCACTGTGCACTTCGATATTTTCATCCGGCAAGAACTGATAAAGCTTCGACTTAAGCGTGTTTAGATCATGCGTGACTTCCACGTTAAACTGCTCAATTAATCGGCCTCGGCGATCCCACACCGACACATTCGTGGTACCTAACTTCTTACCAATAAGAAACAGCTCGTTCGATCTGAGCACTAAAATATCCAAGACTTCTGGATCCCCTAACGTCACTTTCTTCGCTTGGCCGGATATCATCAATTGGGTTGATTGGTGATGCGCAACGGTCACGACTTTTCCTGACTGCACCGTGGCTGCGTTAACAGACAAGCTGACAAAAAGTAACTGGCTAACGAGTAATATTATTGTTTTCATAATTCACCTAATTGCTGACTCGGACACTGGATGCCTGAGATCCCTTAATAATGGTCACACTAGGTCGTGGCGTGTATTTTCTTGCTACAACAGGTTTATCCACTTCATGAGGGTTGCGTAGAGCAAGTTGAATGTCGCCTTTGCTGTTCGCCGATAGGAGCTTTTCTGCCTCTTTCGGTGTTACTTCTAAAGTCACCGCACGCACAATAACGGGTTTGTTATCATTGGTTTTGGCTGTTTGGTCGACCGCAAGAACGTTGATGTTTTTAAGCACCGTTTTTGTTGTGGCGTTTTTACCTTGTCCATAACTCACGGTATTCAATACATCGACCTTATTGCCCGGCAACAAGAACCCGGCCACACCGATAACGTCATTAACACGAATGGTGATTGCTCGTTTGTTTTCAGGAATTAAAGCAGCAAGTGTCGCGCCCTCACCGGGCAATGCAAGACGATTCGAGTTAACCAGCTCGCCCGCATAAATGGTATTGGCAACAATTCTTCCCAATGCCTGTTCTTGTACTTTTAGCGTTTCATCGTCTATCCAATCCACTTCCATGAGCTTAGTAGACAAATGTTTCTGAGATAGAATGGTCCCTGGCTCTAGTTCCATGGCGGCAACTAAAACTGGGTGTCTTTCGACCTCTTCTAACTCGACAGTTGGTTGGTTTCTGCCATCCATCCATTGTTTAGCGATCAGCACGGCGGCAAGGCCGAAAACAATGGAGAGCAACAGCAACATGATGACTTGAGTCCGACTCATAATTTAGATCTCCCTATTCATCCACTGTGAAGTACAGTCCCCAGGCACGGGTTAAAATGTCTGATGAGACGACCTTCTCTTTCCCTTCGAACACCAAAATATCGCGGCTAATACCGAGTAAGTCTTTTGGTAAACAAGGGTAGTTGGCGACATCATTGTCGCGATGTAACTGACTTAACGTATCGAAAAACTCAGGCACAAGCGTCATTTGGTAATCTTTAGCAAGCGAAACCCAAAGCGCTTGATAATCTGTCAAACCAAGCGGTGTAAACTCGATCTTGTAACCCAAACGACGTAAAAAAGCGGGGTCTGCAATTTTGCTTGGTGCAAAGTTGGAGGAGAATGCCAGAGTGAGCATAAACGGCACCGTGACTTGTTGACCATTTGGCAAAGCTAGATGGTCAAATAAGTACTCCATTGGAACGATCCATCTGTTTAGCAGGGCATCAACAGGCATTGACTGACGACCAAGGTCATCAATCACCAAGATTCCGTTGTTAGCCATCATTTGCAGTGGCGCAATCCATACACGATTATGCTCGCTGTGGTTTACCTCAAGCATATCCAATGTCAGCTCACCGCCCACTTGAATGTTTGGTCTTTCACAAAGAACCCAGCGTTTGTCGTAATGCGTTTCCAACTTAACGAAAACCTGAGAATGGGAGTTGTCTAAACGACGGTGATGATGCTCTGAGAACACTTTGATGATGTTGCCATCGGCATATACGGCATAAGGAATGAATACCGAAGTGTTCATTGCATTGAGCACTCTTGATGCGACGTAACTTTTACCGGTACCCGCATGACCATACAGCAACAAAGCACGACCCGAGTTAATGGCCGGCCCTAAAACGGGTATCAAATGATCCGAACCAAACACGTCAGACAGCGCTCGCTCAACATCATTGCGATTAATAGGATGCTTGCGAAGATCTTGTCCCTCAACAACCGTCCAATATTCTTCCAAAGAGACGGGAACAGGACCGATATACGGATCTTTTCTATACGCAATGTCTGCTTCTGCAAGCCCAAGCTCAGTTAAACTGTAGCGTACGTTGGAATACGATGTACTCAACTTGTCTGATGCTGGCTGATAAACTTCTACCCAACTTCGCTTTCTTAACTGCGCCAAAGCAAGCTCGACAATATTCGAAACAATACAAAGCCGTTGCGTTAATTCGATTAAGTCACATTTGGGATAGGCAGACAGATGTTTCAACACTAGGTTTTCAACAACTGAAGACGGCACGCCAAGACCGTCGACAGACGAAGGCACCTTTGGTGGATTTATTTGTGGCACGAGTTTTTCCCAATACACAGAGCCCATCACACTTCCCCTCTTGAAGTTGCCTAGTCAACTGATGCTGCATGCCATTTTTTATTATTATTTAATGGGTGTAGGAGAAATAAGCTAATCCAATTACGATTATCGGCGCGAAAGGAATGACTAACGGCTTATTAGACCTAAAGCCTGGTGTTACTTTTTCTAAGCAATACCCTTTTATCTGGTGTGATAGAGCAACACTAGTCGATGACACGTGTAACATTAGATAAAAAATGCCCACGATGCCTCCAGCAAGTATTATTCCAGTAGACGCTTCCCCAAGGTTACTCAGACCCAGCCATGCCCCTATGACGGCGAGTAACTTAACGTCTCCTCCAGCCATTACTTTGAACAGATACAGCGCGAAACACACTGCAAACGCAACCAACCCACCATATAAATGATCCAAGCCACTTGTTGCTGGGTTGTAAATTACGTTTGCAGTAACAGCAACCAAAAGCATAAGCACCGCTTTGTTTGGTATTCTGTGTTTCTGAGCGTCTGATACTCCAATCGCAATAAGCAATGACCAAATAACTAACTCGCTAACCATTACGAGCTGCTGATACGACCAGCTACTGAAGTAAACTTGTTAGACAAAGTCGTCCAGAAGCCTGAAGTCAAGAACGCTGTAACAATTAACGCCGCACCTAGAATGTACTCTAAAAGTGTTAGCCCCTCTTCATCTTCCATGAAGTCCTTGATTAGATTGCGAAAGTTATCCATATGATTATCCCCTTTAACGTATCTCGCGATTAATGATACAGGTCTCATGTGCACCTGAATCATGCTTAAACATTAGTCACCGAGAATTAGGGGGGTTAGGACTTTTTTGCCAAAGGTTGGTACTTTCTTGCCTACCTGCGCTTCAGAATCAAAATGTATCAATAACGAGACACATCACCACCAACTATGTGACACCTTTCACACTTGCAGTATGACTATATAAGCCTAAGCTTAATAAACGAAAGGGTGAGGTCTGAAGCTCAAGGAATGAGGCTCGACTGACCTCAATACATACTAACGTTGGTGTAGTACGTACTGAGCGGGATTCATATGGATAGACTGACCAAAGCTTATTGGATTGGAGAGACTCTTTGCTCGCTGCCGGAATCACTTCGCTGTGAGTTTGATAAGAGCTTTGAGATTATGGACTGTAGCAAAGATATTTCTGTGCTTAGCGATAAAGAACACAGCTATTTCTTCTACTACATGACTTGCGATCATCGAGAGCACCTGAAAGGCGTCATCACGCTCTGTGAAAATCTCGACAAAAAACTGATCGTTATACATCCAACCGATATCGAGCCTCACTTACCGCCAAAGCATATTTGTGCGGAATATTATACGTTGAATGAAATCACCCTCCCGATTTGGCTATCACAGATAAAATTGAAATACTTTTTGCACAGCAAGGTCGACGAAGAACAAATTTCGGTCGATAAACTCTTTTCTCGAAGCGGAAAATCGAATTTTTCTGACGTGGTTCATTACATCGCCAATAACGTACATAAAGACCTACGGGAAGAGGAAGCAGCTGCGCTTTGTCACTACTCACCGAACTACTTTTCCAAAGTATTTCATCGCAAAGTTGGTATGTGCTTTCGTGATTATGTCACTGCGAAACGTATTTCATTAGCAAAGAAAATGCTCGTTGAAAATGAATCCATGAAAATTGCCTACATCGCTTATCAGTGTGGATACCGAGATGTCTCTTACTTTTCTCGAATTTTTAAGAAAAAAACAGGCCTGTCCCCAGCGAATTATCGGCAACAGTTTTAGGCGCTATTAGTACCGACTTTAGGGGTAACTAACGCTATCCTCCCCACATATTTCATCAAAATGCATTCCCGTGTCGTTATTTAACATGCTAAAGTTAACAATGCGTTAACAATTATAAATACAACGAGAAGACATGGAGTCACTAAAAATGAATCAGCCGAATCTAAACAGCGCTGCTGGTTGCGCTCTCCCACCACCAAATGAAATGATTCTCAAATGGGCTCAAGAGCGTCCAAATGAGGTCTATCTAAAACAAATTATTAACCGACAATTTGTTGAATACACGTTCGCTGATGTTGCCGATCAAGCCTTAAAACTCGTCAGTGCATTACGCAACCTCGGAGTACAGCCTGGTGACAAAGTAGCATTAGTATCTAAAAACTGTGCAGAGTGGTTTATTTGCGATCTTGCGATGATGCCTGGCGATTATGTCAGTGTGCCAATCTTTCCTACCGCCGGCGCGGACACCATCGAATACTGTGTGACTCATAGTGAAAGTAAAGCGCTCATTGGCGGAAAACTCGATGATCCTAAAGCAACCCAGCAAGTCATTGATGCAATGCCGGAGCTCATTAGTATCTCGCTCCCCTACGATACCGCGCCAAAATGTCAGTATGAATACCAAGCACTCATTGCCGATGCAATGCCAAGTGAAGAGCGTCCACAGCACTACGACGATAAGCTAATGTCTTTGGTGTATACCTCTGGTACGTCAGGATTACCGAAAGGTGCTATGCTGACCTACGGAGCGTTTAACTGGTCAGTACAACAACTGATAAACCATATCGGTATTCAAGAAAATGATCGTCTATTTTCTTACTTACCTTTGGCTCATATTACAGAGCGCGTCTACATTTTTGGCTCATCCATCATGGGTGGTGTACCAACAGCATTTCCAGAATCATTGGATACCTTTATCGAAGATGTAAAAATGCACCGCCCGACTCTGTTTATCTCAGTCCCGCGATTATGGACGCTATTCCAACAACGTATTCAAGACAAACTTCCACAGAAGAAGCTCAACATTCTATTGAAAATCCCATTCGTCAATTCTCTGATCAAGAAAAAGCTCGCAGAAGGATTGGGGTTGGATCAGGCTCGAGTATTAGGCTGTGGCTCTGCCCCGGTATCACCAGCACTGCTGGAGTGGTACCACTCTGTAGGACTCAATATTACTGAAGCTTGGGGCATGACAGAATCATTTGCCTATAGCACGCTCAACTACCCGTTTAGAGCTGACAAAATTGGTAGTGTCGGTAATGCTGGACCAGGTATTGAGTTAAAAATCGCTGACGATGATGAAATCATGGTGCGTGGCAAAGGGCTATTTTCTGGCTACTACAAAAATGACATTGCCACCCAAGAGTCTTTTGATTCAGAGGGCTGGCTACACACTGGCGATATCGGCTCTATCGACTCAGATGGTTACCTAACCATTCAAGGCCGTAAAAAAGATAACTTTAAAACCGCCAAAGGTAAGTTTGTCTCTCCAGTTCCTATCGAGAAAAAACTTTTCGAATACAGTCGCGTAGAGATGATGTGCCTCATCGGTTTAGGGCTACCAGCCCCGATTCTTTTGGTTGTGCCACATGATTTTCCTAACTTTGATCGGGAACGGTACGCACGAACCACCCGCAAAGTCATTGCAAAAATGAATCAAGAACTCGCCTCTCATGAGCAAATCAAAGGCGTATTAATGATTAAAGAGCCTTGGAGCATTGAAAATGGCGTATTGACGCCAACACTCAAAATTAAACGTCATGTGCTTGAGCAAAAGTATCATGAAATTGGTCACAACTGGCCGAAAGGTGAATTGGTTGTGTGGGAAGAAGACTTATAGCCTTGTCTGCACTCCTCAATATCATTGGGGAGTGCAGTTTAATTCTGAGCTTGAATCAAACTCATAAACTACTCTCTCCAAAAAGGCTTCCTCACTTCACTATTAATTTCCTTTTCATCTAATCCAATATCGTCCCAAAGATGTTCTGGTAACTCTCTCAAATGACGACGTGTCTTGTAGTTTCTTCTCCAACTAGCAAGTTTAGAATAAATTAACTGTAATCCGGTCTGATGGTCAGCTGGTAAAGTGCGCTCACAAGTGTGTGTCATGTTTTCCATGTAACCAACTCCTATAACAATGTTGACCACTTAATAATCAGCGACTACGCTGATATCCTCAAACGATAGAATCTGCCATTGAGTTAAGGAAAACTAATGTGAAAGATCGAATGCCTCCTTTACAGGGCTTGTATTACTTCTTCGTTGCAGCAAAGGAAGGTAGCTTTAAAACAGCGGCAAAAGAATTGTTTGTTACGCCAGCTGCCATCAGTCAGCAAATTCGTCATCTTGAAGAGTTTTTAGGAACGGACTTATTTGTTCGCCAGCACAGAAAAATAGTGCTCACACCTGAGGGAGAGCTGCTGTTTACTCAGGCAGAAAGAGGGTTTGCTCATTTGCAGCAAGGGGTGAGATTGGTTAATCAAGATCCTAATCCTAACCACCTTTCGATATCAACACTCCCCTCTTTCGCTCACCATTGGTTAGTCCCGAAAATTACGGCTTTTCGTCAGCGTCACCCTGATATCGCCTTACTATTAGAACCAACCAATGATTTGGTGTCTTTTCAAGATAGTCAGATCGATTTGTGTGTCCGTTACGGTTTAGGAAAATACCCTAATTTAGAATCACAATGGCTGATGGATGAAGCTTTTTATCCTGCCTGTCATCCGGTATATCAGAAAGAGCACGGCATCTATCGCATTGAAGATTTAAGCAAAGCAGAGCTCATCGAAGACGTTTGGCCAGATCTGGACTGGAACATGTGGTTAGCGAGACTTGGTCATTCAGCGGCAAAGCCTGCTTTAAAATACAGTGGCTCACACTTAGTGTTAGAAGCTGCGTTATCACTACAAGGCGTAGCGCTCGTCAAACACAGTTTAGCTCATCAATATTTCCGTTCAGGCAAACTGGTCCGAATTGGTGATATAGCCATTAAACCCAAATTTGCGTATTACCTGTGCGCTCCAAAAGGCTACTTAAAGCGACCTAAAGCCCAATTGTTTGCACAATGGTTGAGAGAAGAAATAGAAACATTTGAAAAGTCAGTGATACCAGATTTTAAAACCATCGACCTCAATGTTAGTAATACTGGCTCAGCTTCAGAATAATCGGTAAACAACACCAAAGGCGTATATCAGCGAAACAAAAACGCGCTGTGTGTAAGCGGTTAGATACAAAAAGCCCCGCACTAGGCGGGGCTTTCAAGTTATAGAGTTAACTTAAGAATTACTTCTTAGCGTTACGCTCTTTAACGTCAGCAATTACTTGCTCAGCAACGTTTGCTGGACATGGTGCGTAGTGTGAGAACTCCATAGAGAACTGACCACGACCAGAAGTCATTGTACGTAGAGTACCGATGTAACCAAACATTTCTGATAGAGGTACATCACCCTTGATACGTACGCCAGTAGACGCAGCTTGTTGGTCTTTGATCATACCACGACGACGGTTAAGGTCACCGATTACGTCACCAACGTGATCTTCTGGAGTGAACACGTCAACTTTCATGATTGGTTCAAGAAGTTGCGCGCCAGCTTTAGGCATAGACTGACGGAATGCGCCTTTAGCAGCGATTTCGTAAGCGATTGCTGAAGAGTCAACTGCGTGGAAACCACCGTCGAATAGTTCAACTTCAACGTCTAGAGTAGGGAAGCCAGCTAGAACACCGTGCTCCATCATTGACGCAAAGCCTTTCTCAACTGCAGGCCAGAATTCTTTAGGTACGTTACCACCAACAACTGTTGACTTGAACGTGAAGCCAGAGTTTGGCTCACCTGGTTTGATACGGTAATCGATCTTACCGAACTGACCAGAACCACCAGACTGTTTCTTGTGCGTGTAGCTGTCTTCGATTGCTTGAGTGATAGTTTCACGGTAAGCAACCTGTGGAGCACCAACTTCTAGCTCAACGCCGTAAGTACGCTTAAGGATATCTACCTTGATGTCTAGGTGAAGTTCACCCATACCTTTCAGGATAGTTTCGCCTGAATCTTCATCAGTCTCAACTTGGAATGATGGATCTTCTGCAACCATTTTACCGATCGCGATACCCATCTTCTCAGAACCGCCTTTATCTTTAGGCTTAACTGCGATAGAGATTACTGGATCTGGGAAGATCATTGGCTCAAGAGTACATTCGTGCTTAGGATCACATAGAGTGTGACCAGTTTGAACGTTCTTCATACCAACTACAGCGATGATGTCACCAGCTTGTGCTGAATCGATCTCGTTACGCTCGTCTGCGTGCATCTCAACCATACGGCCGATACGCTCTGTTTTACCAGTTGCAGAGTTAAGTACTGTGTCACCTTTCTTCATCTTACCAGAGTAGATGCGGATAAAGGTTAGAGCACCAAAACGGTCGTCCATGATCTTAAATGCAAGCGCACGTAGTGGCTCGTCTGCAGATACAGTCGCAACTTCACCAGTTGGCTCACCAGTCTCTGAGTCAGTTAGAGGCTGTGGATCAACTTCTGTTGGAGATGGTAGGTAATCAATTACCGCGTCAAGAATAAGTTGGATACCTTTGTTCTTGTACGCTGAACCACAGTAAGTTGGGAAGAATGCTAGATCACGAGTACCTTTACGGATACAACGTTTGATGTCTTCTAGAGATGGCTCTTCGCCTTCTTCTAGGTAAGCCATCATTAGATCTTCGTCTTGCTCTAGAGCAGTTTCGATTAGCATTTCACGGTATTCAGCAGCTTTTTCTACCATGTCTGCTGGAATATCTTGAACTTCGTAGTTCTCTGGCTGGCCAGACTCATCCCATACGTAAGCTTGTTGGCTTAGTACGTCTACAACACCTACGAAATCTTCTTCGATACCGATAGGTAGAGTCATAACTAGAGGTGTAGCACCTAGTACGTTTTGTACTTGATCTACAACTTTGTAGAAATCTGCGCCCATACGGTCTAGTTTGTTAACGAAGATCAGACGTGATACGTGTGATTCGTCAGCGTAACGCCAGTTAGTTTCTGACTGAGGCTCAACACCACCAGAACCACAGAATACACCGATACCACCGTCAAGTACTTTTAGAGAACGGTAAACTTCGATAGTGAAGTCAACGTGTCCAGGAGTATCGATGATGTTTAGACGGTGATCGTTCCAGAAACAAGTTGTTGCTGCAGACTGGATTGTGATACCACGTTCAGCTTCCTGCTCCATGAAGTCAGTTGTAGTTGAACCGTCGTGTGTATCACCGATCTTATGGATCTTACCAGTTAGCTTTAGGATACGCTCTGTAGAGGTAGTTTTACCCGCGTCTACGTGAGCAAAAATACCAATGTTTCTGTATTTTGATAAATCAGTCATTGTCTTACTCTGTTAATAAGGTATAAAGTGCGCGCAGAGTATATCACATTCTGTCAATACTGATACCCTTGCGTGCGGATGGAAGAAAAAAAATTTTAACGTGAAATTTCCGTCCCCAAAGCATAGTCAAACACAGCAATTTATGTACTTTATTCGCATTTTATTGAGGACGGATAGAACAGTTTGTGATTACACAAATACCATTCTTATGAGCATTACAGCTCGTCAAAAGCCTCTATAGCTTCCGACAATTTCTTAACGCCGTGAATTTGCATGCCAGGAATGCCGCCTTTCGGCATGTTGGCTGCAGGCACAATGGCTTTCTTGAAACCATGTTTGAACGCTTCATTCAAACGTTCTTGCCCACTTGGCACAGGACGGATTTCGCCTGCAAGCCCGACCTCACCAAAAATAACCACATCTTTGGGAAGTGGACGGTCACGAAAACTCGATAAAAGCGCCATAACTAACGCAAGATCGGCACTCGTCTCCGTCACCTTAACACCGCCAACCACATTAACAAAGACATCTTGGTCTGCCATTTGTAAGCCACCATGCTTATGCAACACAGCGAGCAAAAGTGATAAACGGTTCTGCTCCAAACCGACCGCAACACGGCGAGGGTTTGCCAATTGGGAGTAATCCACCAACGCTTGAATCTCTACTAATAGAGGACGCGTACCTTCCCAAACCACCATAACAGAAGAACCTGATGTTTCTTCTTCACCACGAGAAAGGAAAATCGCGGATGGGTTACTCACTTCTTTCAACCCTTGGCCTGTCATTGCAAAAACACCGAGCTCATTCACAGCGCCAAAGCGGTTTTTATGACTACGCAATGTGCGAAAGCGGCTATCAGTACCACCATCAAGCAGCACCGAACAGTCTATAATGTGCTCAAGAACTTTAGGGCCCGCAAGGGTACCATCTTTTGTTACGTGACCAACAATAAATACCGCAACGTTATTCTGTTTTGCGTATCGTGTCAGAGCAGTCGCAGATTCACGTACTTGAGCAACACTGCCCGGTGACGATTGAACATCTGAAACGTGCATTACCTGAATCGAGTCAATCACCATAATGCGAGGTTGCTCTTTTTCGGCGATTTGGCAAATTTTGTCGACGTTCGTTTCCGATAGCATTTTTAAGTGCTCTTTCGGCAACCCTAGTCGAGAAGCACGCATTGCTACCTGCTGCAACGATTCTTCACCTGTTACGTAGAGCGTTGGCATTTGCGCAGACAAACTACACATGGTTTGCAGCAACAAGGTGGATTTACCAGCGCCAGGGTTACCACCAATCAAAATAGCGGCGCCGGGTACAACGCCCCCACCTAATACGCGGTCAAGTTCTTTAAACCCACTGGTGAAGCGTGGCACTTCCTGCAGATCAATTTCGGATAACGTTTGAACTGTAGCTTCTGTTGCGGAGCCCGCGTAGCCGGATAAACGTTCATTACGAGCAACCGTTGGCGATGCAGCGATACGGACTTCTGTTATCGTATTCCACGAACCACATGCGTTACACTGCCCCTGCCAACGGGGAAAATCCGCGCCACAATCATTACAAACATACGCTCGTTTTGCTTTCGCCATGATGCCTCGATTTTTTCTACAAATGTGACTAAGCACAGCCAAGTCAGACCTTAACTGAAATGAACTATTGATATACTTAAGTTTTACTTCGCTTAGCCGATACAATTTAAAGTAACGACATACTCTAACAGAAATAATGCAGCAATCTGAAATTCTCTCGATCGCAGAACGACTCATTCCCGTTTACGGTTCGGATGACTTTGACTTTGTCCTTGGCCAATTGACCGAGGAAGAGCCGCCTTCGGCCAAAATCTTAGTGAAAATGGAACTTAACCGCTTGATGGCTCCGTGCAAAAAAAGCATCGATCTGCGCGGTCGCGTCCAAGGTGAATGTCGCGAGTATATTTTGGATGGTATTCCACATTGGTTAGATGACGTTGCTTTCAACGCTTACCATAAAAACATCAAAAAGTTTGGCGGCTACACTGAGGGAATGTGGGAAGCTTTGGTCAACACACGGAATAACTTTCGCGTAATGAGCAAACGTCTTACTCAACAAAAAACGCAATCGTTAACGGATCCTAAAAGCCCTTTCTTAGCAGAGCCCGTTCACCTCGGCTATGACTTAAAGCGCCAAGAAAAGCGCTTGAAAGTCCAATCTCAAGTCGAGATTTGCCGATCTAAAGGGCAACTTCTGCATGGGTTAAGCATTGACTTATCCTGCTCTGGCGCAAAGTTCAAAGTCCCAAGTGCGTTTAAATATAACCTTGGGGAGATTATTCAGGTCACGTTTACTGAGTTTGCCAGCAAATCTCAGGTTGCCGGTATAGAGAAACCGCTGGCGTACCGCATACTTGCGGTTGATGACTGCTACGAGAATGACTCAGTTCGATACCTCAGAACCATACGTTTAACTGAAACCAATGTCGTTACTCGAGTGATCGATGAAGCGCTCAACAGCGCAGCTAAAAGAGCTCGTCACGATAATCAAGATAAGATCATTCGAGCTCGAACTCGTGGTTATGAGCACATCGCGCTCAAGCACACCAGCAGCTTACCCCTATTCTTTGATGGCAGTGAGCTGAAACTCGCTATGTTGACGCCAAACAATCAAAAGCTTTGGCAGTACTGGCATGATGAAAGGAACCAGCAAATGTTTGGGTCCTTATTTAATGAGAAGCGAGTCGCGTCACTCATTAAACCTGGCGTTAAAGGCACCACCAATGTCCTTTATTCATTTACTCACGAGCACGAAAACCGAACCTATTTCTATTCGATGCTTCGTCCTGAGGCCACTCGTGAACAACGCCAGCTATTTTGGCATTTAGGTGCTAAACGTGAAAGTTGGCGCGCGTTTAGAATTTCGATATTTGAACTGTCAGAGCAAGAACAGGAAGACTTAGCCACTTTCTCTCCGGAGTTAGCTGAAACGTCCCAATCATTGACTCACATTGGCATCTTGCAAGAAATTGCTGACGAAAAATCAGGGCAGGATTATCTGCTCACTGAAAAGCCGCGCTTACCCGCAAATACGTTAAATGCATTTCGCCATCCGAGAAGAATTATAGGCAACCCGAAAGGCATTTATTTTGATGCTAAGTCTCGTCGTAAAGAGCCACGTTACCGATTTAAGACCCCAATAGAACTACGTTCTGGGCCCGTCACAGCGTTCGGCAGCACCGTCGATATTTCAAAGCGAGGGCTCGGCATTAAACTGGACGAACCTACCATGTTGCGCTCTGGGCAAGAGGTTCAGATCAACTTCCGAGAGTTACAACTCTACGACAAAAAGCTGCCTTTAACGTCGGTGCCATACCGGGTAATTCGTGTTAGCCCAGATGGCTGTAGCGTACAGTTAGTTATTGATGAAAGCAGCCACACCATTAAAGTGATCGCCTTTTTCAACAGCATTATCGAGCACAATCAAGATAAGTTGATCCCGCAAAAAGAGATGCTACCGAGTAATGCGTTACTTGAAAGACTGCACAGCATGTTGCTCTCTAGAACTCTGAGCACACCCATTTTTATCAGTAAAACAGCGTCGTCTTCAATCAAAACCCCCGTTATTGGGGTGAATTTGCCGCTACCTAAGCACATTGAGCTTTTTGCACGCCTTGGGCACGATCAATTGTTGTCACTTGAACCTATCTTTAAAGGTCGAACAAGCACATTAATCGCAGAGCCGATAAAGCGTGTAGAGGGAGCTCAAGCAAGGCATCAGGATATCTACATTAGCGCAGCCAAAGTCGGCAATAAAATTACAGGCATTGAGTCTAAGCTTCATCAAGAGTTCAACAGCGTAAAAGAACGGATTCAATTTATAAAGAAAGCGCGAATGATGGGTGACTTCTACGTGATTCGCTTATCTACAGCCCCAATTTTCGATCCGATGACATCGTTGCTGCAACAAGATTTAAGTGACTTAACCCAATTTGGTGTACATCAAGCGAGCAAATTAGAAAAGGAGCTGACCGCTTTGGTCGGTTACAGTGAGTTTGAAGACATTACGGAAGAAGTTGTAATTAGATTGGAGTTAACCGAGTAAATTTAGAGCCATACCAAGTCAACGAAAAAACACCGCCAGAAAGGCGGTGTTTTTTGAATGGATAAATTAAGGTTTTGCTTTCCAGCTGACCTTTTGCTGCTTCACCAGTGCACCAGATAAAATACAGAGCACACCGCCTAAGCCTGCAAAGCGAATCGCAGATTGCGCTTGAGCTTCCACTTTAGGTTTTGCGTGGTACGCGATACCTAAGCCCGCCACCGACATCATCACAAGATCGTTAGCGCCATCACCGACAGCAACCGTGTTGTGCTGCTCAATTTCGTATTCATCCGCCAACTCCACCAGGATATCTGATTTCATCTGCGCGGTAACCACATCGCCAAGTACGTTCCCCGTGAGCTTACCATTAATGATTTCCAACTGATTAGAGCGAGCAAAATCTAAATCGACTTTATCTTTGATATAGTCCGAGAAGTAAGTAAAACCACCGGAAGCAATCGCTGTTTTCCAGCCTAGTGCTTTTAACGTTGCGATTAACGCTTCAAAGTCCGGCATAAATGGCAATTGGGAACGAACTTGTTCAAGAATTGATTCATCAGCACCTTTGAGCTTGCCTACGCGTTGACGCAAACTTTGCTCAAAATCCAGTTCTCCTTGCATCGCACGTTCAGTAACTTCTGCCACCTCATCCCCGACTCCGGCCAATTTTGCAATTTCATCAATACACTCTATCTGGATTGCCGTTGAGTCCATGTCAAATACAATCAAACCTTGGGTTGATAGGTCTGGAACTTCATTAAGCGAGGCGTAATCCAAGTTGAGGCTTTGTAAGATCGTTTCGTGTTGAGGGGTCAACTCTCCTGCCATCAAGGCGACTTCATATTGGCCAACTTTCCACGTTTCTAACACGGGGTTGTAGACACCTGTGAAGAAATCAATGTCTTCAAAATGACGTGGCGAAAGGTATTCTGCAAACACTATCCAGTTTGCTTTTGCTTTATCTAGTTGGGAGGCAAATCGAGTCTCGGGTAATCGTTTTAAAAGTGTCGTATGTTTTCTGATAGGCAAGCTTTTTGACGCGTCCATGTATATAATCCCTTATGACTTTGCTAAAACGTTACCTCAACAAACTAAAAAGGCAAGTCTTTGTTTTATTTTAAATGGATGAGTAAAGAGCATGAGTGAATCCTTGTTCTCAGTAAGGAATGCCCTAAGAATTCTGGCACTAATCCTACTGTGTGTGATGTTGTTTATCACGATCAAAAACAGTGTTGTGATCAGTAAGGGCAACGAGAAAATTCAAGCACAGCAGCTTGAGACACTCACCAAAGTTTTGATTTCACAGGCGTCTCTTTCTGCCAGTGAAATGATTTTGACCAAAGATCAAGAACGCTTACTTAAGCTGACAAACCAGCTAGCACAAGACCGTTTGGTGTTTGATGCGACAATATATGATGCACAAGGCGTACGTTTAGCGTCTAGTGAAGATGCGCTATCGGTACGCGAAGTTTTAGGCTTAGACACGCCCTTGGCAACAGCTTCCATTGGCCGCCAGCAGTTGGTTGAACCAGTATTTGCCGATGAAGCACTCATCGGTTTTGTTCGCGTTACCTTTGAGACAGGTCGTGTAACCGCGATTTCTGACCACCACTATCGTAAGAGTGATCGCTACATGTACATGATGGTGCTAATGAGTTTTGTGTGCGGCATGTTATTCATTATGATTTTACGTAGACAGCCTATCCGCCGTAAAAAAGCGCAAAACCTACTGCTAACCAAATAGTCAGTCGGTAATCAACATCTAATACAAAAACAGCCCGCATTGTGCGGGCTGTTCTTTTAGTTCTTAATGTCAAGAAACTAAGATGACTCTTTGTCGCTTATTCTTCGTCGCCTAGCAATACTGAATCTAGTGCGATTAGCATCATGTCGTTGAATGTTGTTTGACGCTCATCAGAAGTTGTTTGCTCACCCGTTTTGATGTGATCTGAAACCGTACAGATTGTCAGAGCTTTTGCACCGTATTCTGCCGCTACGCCGTAAATACCCGCCGCTTCCATTTCAACACCAACAATGCCGTACTTGTCCATTACGTCGAACATTTCTGGATCAGGCGTGTAGAAAAGCTCCGCTGAAAATAGGTTACCGACTTTCACATCAATGCCACGTGCTTTTGCTGCGTCTTCTGCCGCGCGAACCATTTTGTAGTCTGCGATTGCTGCAAAGTCATGACCTTTAAAACGGATACGGTTCACTTTAGAATCCGTACACGCGCCCATGCCGATCACAACATCACGCACTTTGATGTCTTCGTTTACTGCGCCACAGCTACCAACACGGATGATTTTCTTCACGCCGAAGTCTTTAATTAGCTCCGTTGCGTAAATCGAGCATGATGGGATACCCATACCGTGGCCCATAACCGAGATCTTACGGCCTTTGTATGTGCCTGTGTAACCGAACATATTACGCACATCACACACTTGCACAACGTCTTCAAGGAAGGTTTCTGCGATGTATTTTGCACGTAGCGGGTCACCCGGCATCAGTACGACGTCTGCGAATGCACCCATTTCAGCATTGATATGTGGAGTTGCCATTTTCTTTTCCTTAACCTTTCTCTAGCGCTCCGCGCTTAAGGCGATATAAGCCAGAGTATTCTCATTTCCGACAAGCAGTACTTGCATACTGCAAACATAAAACTAGGAGCATTCAGCTCCTAGTTTTCAATATCCTAATTATAGGAAATTCTTACCGTAATCCATTGGAGAAGTACCGAAGTAGCTCGCCAATGTTTGGCCGATGTCTGCGAATGTTTCGCGGCGGCCAAGAGAGCCTGCTGGCACTTTTTGACCGTAAACCAATACTGGGATGTGCTCACGAGTATGGTCAGTACCTGGCCATGTTGGGTCACAGCCGTGGTCTGCTGTTAGGATAAGCACGTCATCTTCACCCATCAGTTCTAGCACTTCGTTGATGCGACCATCAAAGTACTCAAGCGCTGCAGCGTAACCCGCCACATCACGACGGTGACCGTAAGCTGAATCGAAGTCGACGAAGTTAGTGAATACGATGGTGTTATCACTCGCTTCTTTGATCGCTTCTTTCGTTGCTTCAAATAGTGCTGGAATGCCTGTTGCTTTGGTTTTTTTAGTGATCCCACAACCAGCATAAATATCTGAAATCTTACCGATGGAATGAACCTGGCCGCCCTTCTCATCAACTAACTTTTGTAAGATAGTCGCTGATGGTGGCTCTACAGATAGGTCACGACGGTTACCCGTACGCTCAAATTGACCTTTACCCGGGCCAATGAATGGGCGCGCGATTACACGACCGATGTTGTAATCTTCTAGTTCTTCACGCGCAATTTGGCAAAGCTCTAGTAGACGGTCTAGACCGAATGTCTCTTCGTGACAGGCGATTTGGAATACAGAGTCCGCAGAGGTGTAGAAGATTGGCTGCCCAGTTTTCATGTGCTCTTCACCCAAGTCATCAAGAACTTGAGTACCAGATGCGTGGCAGTTACCTAGGAAACCGTCAAGACCCGCGCGCTCAAGGATGCGATCCGTCAACTCTTTAGGGAAGCTGTTTGCTTTGTCTGTGAAGTAACCCCAGTCAAACAGAACAGGAACACCTGCGATTTCCCAGTGACCAGACGGCGTGTCTTTACCAGAAGAAAGCTCTGCGGCGTGGCCGTACGCACCGATAATTTCTGCTTCTGCGTCTAGGCCAGGAGCAAAGCGACCTGTTGATTCTTTGTGTGCCATTGCCAAACCTAACTTAGATAGGTTTGGAAGGCGAAGTGCGCCTTGACGTTGGTCGTTATCTGCTAAGCCTTTTTCGCATTGTTCTGCGATGTGGCCTAGTGTGTCTGAACCTACATCACCAAATTTCTCAGCGTCAGCGGTTGCACCAATACCGAATGAGTCTAGTACTAAAATAAATGCTCTTTTCATTGCTCGTTCCTTAGGCCCACTCGGCTTTTTATTATGGTTGAGTAGGCCTTGTGTAATTACTTGTTCTGTTAAATATCTTCTGCACGAATTTGGCGGTAAACCTCTGGAGTTGGTGTGTACTCACCACCTACTTTGATTGCACTGCGCAGTGCTTTTGCCGCTTCTTCCCACTGCTCTTCGCTGCGAGCGTGGATAACGGCAAGAGGTTTATCGCTATCTGCAACTTCACCCAAGCGGATGAACTCGTCGAAACCTACGGCATAGTCGATTTCATCAGTAGCAACACGGCGACCACCACCCATAGCAACGACAGCCATGCCAATCGCACGCGTGTCCATTGCTGAAACAATGCCCGTTTCCGTCGCGTAAACAGGCTTGATGATTTCCACTTTTTCTAGGTAGTTATCGTAGTTTTCTACGAAGTCTGCTGGGCCGCCAAGACCCGCAACCATCTTGCCGAAGCATGCTGCTGCTTTACCGTTGTCTAGCGCTTCCATCAACTTCACACGTGCGTCTTCTGTGTTCTCAGCCAGTTTGCCAAGTACCAGCATTTCTGCACAAGAAGCCATGGTGACTTCAAGTAGGCGTGGGTTACGGTATTCACCAGTTAGGAAACGAACCGCTTCACGAACTTCCACCGCATTACCTGCCGAAGAGGCCAATACTTGGTTCATGTCTGTCAGGATTGCAGTGGTCTTAGTACCCGCACCGTTTGCTACTGCAACGATTGATTTCGCTAGCTCTTCAGACGCTTCGTAAGTTGGCATGAATGCACCAGAGCCGACTTTAACGTCCATCACTAGCGACTCCAGACCCGCCGCCAATTTCTTAGAAAGAATGGAAGCCGTGATCAGAGAAATGTTGTCTACGGTTGCGGTAATATCACGAGTCGCGTAAACACGCTTATCCGCTGGAGCAAGGTCACCGGTTTGACCGATGATCGCCACACCAGCGTCTTTGGTCACTTGACCAAAAACATCGTTGCTTGGTGTGATGTTGTAGCCAGGAATAGACTCAAGCTTATCTAGCGTACCGCCTGTGTGGCCAAGACCACGGCCAGAGATCATTGGTACGAAACCGCCACATGCTGCCACCATAGGGCCAAGCATCAAAGACGTTACGTCACCCACACCGCCAGTAGAGTGTTTGTCGACAATTGGGCCACCAAAGTTCATGTGGCTCCAGTCGATAACCATGCCCGAATCACGCATTGCACACGTTAGGGCGATGCGCTCATCCATGGTCATTTCATTGAAGAAAATCGTCATAGCAAACGCCGCGATCTGACCTTCAGATACGGTGTTATTTGCTACGCCTTGAATAAAGAAGTTGATTTCGTCTGCGGTAAGTACTTCACCGTCACGTTTTTTACGAATGATTTCTTGTGGTAAATACATTAGTGCCTCCCATGCTCTCAGTGAGCCATGGTTAAGTAGGATAGAAGAGGTTTGGTAGCACCCGTTTAGGTGCTACCGTTCAGACATATTATTGGGATTAGTACGCTGCTGGATCAGCAGTTTCGTCTGTCACTTCTAATGTATTTAGTAGGTTAGTTAGCAGGCTAGACGCACCGAAACGGTAGTGACGGGCATCAACCCAGTTGTCACCTAGGATTTCGTCAGCCATTGCTAGGTATGCAGCTGCGTCTTCAGCAGTGCGCACACCACCTGCTGGTTTGAAACCAACAGTTTCTGCAACACCCATGTCGCGAATAACTTCAAGCATCATGCGTGCGTATTCTGGTGTTGCGTTTACTGGCACTTTACCAGTTGAAGTTTTAATGAAGTCAGCACCTGCTTCAATACAGATTTGAGATGCTTTCTTGATTAGTGCTTCTTCTTTTAGTTCACCCGTTTCGATGATCACTTTAAGAAGAATATCACCACAAGCCTCTTTACATTGCTTAACTAGTTCGAAGCCTACTTTCTCATCACCCGCCATTAGCGCGCGGTATGGGAAGACAACGTCAACTTCGTCTGCACCGTAAGCAACCGCCGCTTTTGTTTCAGCAACAGCGATTTCGATGTCGTCGTTACCGTGTGGGAAGTTCGTTACTGTTGCAATGCGAACCTCTGGCGTACCTTGCTCACGAAGTGTCTTCTTAGCAATAGGAATAAAGCGAGGGTAAATACAAATTGCAGCTGTGTTGCCTACTGCTGTTTTCGCGTCATGACATAATGAGATCACTTTTGCATCAGTGTCATCGTCATTCAACGTAGTTAGGTCCATAAGTTTAAGTGCACGTAGCGCTGCTGCTTTTAAATCGCTCATTTCTATCTCCGATCAATATTCAAAAAATTCACTACTCAGCCTTACATCACGTCTCTAACTATAATCAACAAGTCGAGACAATGTGAGTAAATGGCTAAACAGTCTATTAATGAACGGACTTGGTTCCCTGAAGACTCGGCATATACAGCGAAAATTTCATATGCCAATTGCTATCCTTGTCACCGCACAGTACCAGTTTGGCCTATGGCACAACAATCTATGATTGCGGTGTCTTTAATATCACATCACACAGCAAAACGCCTATTAGATCTGATATTGCTGGGCAAGTCATTTGCCCATCGATTATGTAATATTCATTACGTGATTAAGTATCAACCTTAACCACTATCCTGTGATTAATACATTATAGAGTTTCACCGCAAAACTGTAGCACCAAATAGAGCGCAAACGGTTTGTATCTCAAAATTTCCTAGCCCCTATTCCATCGGCTGCGTAACTCCTAGACTGAGTCCGGCACCCGGTGAGATTTTGGAGCCCGAAAAACGAAAAATGCCCCGCAGCAATCTCTTGCTACAGGGCATGATGTAAAACGGCGTCTATATATTAAGAACCGATTCTAATTATAGTGCTGCAAGGCTTAAGCAGAAGCCTGCAATTGTCGCTGCCATAAGGTTAGACAACGTACCAGCAAGAACAGCTTTAACACCCATGCGAGCGATGTCACTACGACGGTTTGGTGCAAGGCTACCTAGACCACCAAGTAGAATCGCGATAGAAGAAAGGTTCGCGAAACCACATAGTGCGAATGAGATGATAGCTGTTGTCTTCTCAGACATTACTTCACCAGTTGCCGCGATTACTTGAGCGTTTTCACCTAGGTATGGTGTGAAGTTCAAGTAAGCAACGAATTCGTTCACTACGATTTTCTGACCGATGAATGAACCAGCAGTTACTGCTTCAGCCCATGGAACACCGATTAGGAATGCTAGTGGAGAGAATGCGTAACCTAGGATTAGCTCTAGCGTTAGTTCTGGCATGCCGAACCAACCACCGATGCCACCTAGCATACCGTTGATCAGCGCGATTAGACCAACGAATGCGATTAGCATTGCACCTACGTTAAGCGCAAGTTGTAGACCAGAAGCCGCACCGCCCGCTGCTGCGTCGATTACGTTTACTGGTTTGTCGTCGCCGCCGTCCATCGCTTCTTCGATACTTTCGTGAGGCTGGTCAGTCTCTGGGTGAAGGATTTTAGCGAATAGTAGACCACCTGGTGCCGCCATAAATGATGCTGCTACTAGGTACTCTAGTGGAACACCCATTGAAGCGTAGCCCGCTAGTACACCACCAGCAACAGAAGCTAGACCACCACACATTACCGCGAATAGCTCTGATTGAGTCATTTTTGGAACGAATGGACGAACAACTAGAGGTGCTTCTGTTTGACCTACGAAAATGTTTGCTGCTGCTGACATTGATTCCGCACGTGAAGTGCCCAGCGCTTTTTGTAGTGCGCCACCAAGAATCTTGATAACCCATTGCATAACGCCAATGTAGTAAAGAACTGAAATCAGTGCAGAGAAGAAGATCAGTGTAGGAAGAACACGGAATGCGAAGATGAAACCGCCGCCGCCGAATACTTCGAACATCTTGTCAGAAACAAGACCACCGAACAGGAATGATGAACCATCGTTACCGTAGTTGATAACGTTAGAAACACCTGAAGAGAAACCGTTTAGTAGATCACGGCCCCAAGGTACATACAGAACAAATGCACCTAATGCGAATTGGATAGCGAATGCGCCACCCACAGTTCTTAGATTGATAGCTTTTCGGTTATTAGAAAATGCCACTGCAATCGCAAGAAGCACTACCATACCGATTAGGCTCATAAACAGGCTCATAGTTTATGACTTCCTTATAAGTTATTTATTGGCGTGTTACAAAATGGAGCTATAAAGCGGGAGCAATTATACTCATGCAGAATCAATTAAAGTAATGCCAGCCTCACACTTTCCTATAAGATTCATGATTGATTCAGCCAGCTTTGTGAGTTAATTCACAATAAGCAGGAAAACGTTTTCTATTTCAAACCACATCTTTAGATTTTATTCACATATCGAGAAAGCAAAATTGCTATTTTTCCATAACTGAGAGGCAATCGATTGCTTTGAGCCGTTATGCAACTCTACGAGCTCATTAAAGACGTGAATGAGTTTGGCTGGGTGATTCGACTCCCCTTGATACCCAAGTATAGGCATATCCGGTGCATCTGTTTCGATCACGAGATGTTTGAGTGGTAATTTTTGAATTGCGTCGCGCGTTTTCTTCGCTCTTGGGTAGGTGATGGTTCCTCCTACACCGATAAAAAAACCTAATTTGACCCACTCCATTGCTTGCTGATAACTCCCAGAGAAAGCATGTAGCACACCGCCCCGAGGGAGCTTCGCCGCTTTAACTATTTGAATAAGGCGATTGTGCGCTTTTCGACTATGTAAAATAACTGGGAGTTCGAAGCGTCTAGCCAGTTCAAATTGAACTTCAAGTGTCTCTTCTTGCAACTGTGGGTCAACATCAATGGCAAAATCTAGCCCACACTCTCCTATTGCCACGCACTGGGGAGCATTTTGTTTTAGATAATGTTCCAATTCAGCAAAGTGCTGCTCGACGTTATCTTCAAGAAAATACGGATGAAACCCAAGGGCATAATACAAATTGGCATGTTGATCTGCCAAGGTTTGAATACGAGCCCAGTTTTGAGGTCCCACTGACGGAATCAGAATTCTTGTCACGCCTTGCGTTTGAGCTAGCTGAAGTTGATGTGCAAAGTCACCTTGGAATACATCAAAGTCAAAGTGACAATGGGTATCAAAGAGCTTCATCTTGAGACTTTTTATCTGTACCAACAAGCTGAGAATCAGAAAATAGCAGAGCTTCACTGTTCTCTTCATTTTGATGGGCAGGATCTTTTCTATACGGAACGCAGCTGCGTTTTTGATCGGGGGTTAGCCCCATCTCCTTGCACCAGTCGTCGTAACGCTTCAATCCTCGTTTAAACCAGTTCATATCTCATCCTTATAAAAAACGCCCTTGGCTAAGTTTATAGCCAAGGGCGTTTTAAAATCTAGTTTGCGTTAAAGCTTACCCAAACCGCTTTTTGATTAGTGCTCACGCGTCGCACGGAAATCAATATCAGGGAAACGCTCTTTCGCCAAGTTTAAGTTAACCATTGTTGGTGCAATATACGTTAGGTTATCACCACCATCCAATGCTAAGTTTGCTTGGTTCTTACGTTGGAACTCATCCAGTTTCTTCGCATCATCACACTCAACCCAACGCGCAGTTGCAACGTTGATGCCTTCATAAATCGCTTCAACGTTATATTCAGACTTCAAACGAGCCACAACAACATCGAACTGAAGTACACCAACGGCACCAACGATCAGATCGTTGTTTTGTAGTGGACGGAATACCTGTACCGCACCTTCTTCTGATAGTTGCACCAAGCCTTTTAGTAGCTGTTTCTGCTTTAGTGGATCTTTCAGGCGAATACGACGGAACAGTTCCGGGGCAAAGTTCGGAATACCAGAGAACTTCAGTGACTCACCTTGAGTAAAGGTATCACCAATCTGGATAGTTCCGTGGTTGTGCAGACCAATGATATCACCCGCGTAAGCGTGTTCTGCACGTGAACGGTCACCCGCCATAAAGGTTACTGCATCAGAGATACTCACCTGCTTGCCAAGACGAACGTGGTTCATCTTCATACCCTGCGTGTAAGTACCCGATACAATACGCATGAATGCGATACGGTCACGGTGTTTCGGGTCCATGTTTGCTTGGATCTTAAATACGAAACCAGAGAACTTCTCTTCTGTCGCTTCAACTTCACGCTCAACCGCTTGACGCGTTTTCGGTGCTGGTGCCCACTCTGTTAGACCGTCTAGCATGTGGTCTACACCGAAGTTACCTAATGCGGTACCGAAGTAAACTGGCGTCAGGTCACCCGTTAAGAACATTTCCAAATCAAACTCAGGGCAAGCACCCATAACAAGCTCAAGCTCTTCTCGAACGCTTTCCGCAAGGCCTGCACCGACTTTTTCATCAAGCTCTGGGTTATCTAGACCTTTGATGATTCGAACTTCTTGAATCTCATGACCGTGACCAGATTCGTATAAAATCGTTTCATCACGGTGAATGTGGTACACACCTTTAAACTCTTTACCACAGCCGATTGGCCACGTGATAGGCGCACACATCATGCCCAATTCGTTTTCTACTTCGTCCAATACTTCCATTGGATCACGAACGTCACGGTCAAGTTTGTTCATGAAGGTCACGATTGGCGTATCGCGTAGACGGGTTACTTCCATCAGCTTACGAGTACGATCCTCGACACCTTTCGCTGCATCGATAACCATCAAACACGAGTCGACTGCCGTTAGAGTACGGTATGTATCTTCCGAGAAGTCTTCGTGTCCAGGAGTATCAAGTAGGTTTACCAGGCAATCATTGTAAGGGAACTGCATCACAGACGTGGTTACCGAGATACCACGTTCCTTTTCCATTTCCATCCAGTCTGATTTTGCGTGCTGTGCATTACCACGACCTTTAACCGTACCTGCTTTTTGAATCGCGTTTCCGAATAAAAGGACTTTTTCAGTAATGGTGGTTTTACCCGCATCCGGGTGAGAAATAATAGCGAACGTTCTACGTTTAGACACTTCGCTTAGAAAAGGTGTATTTGACATGAAACTGGTCTTCTTTGATGTCTGAATGCTTGCTCGAAAAGCAAACACGCTTTTTAGATTCAATATTGCGCGGTATTCTCGCTTATTATTGCCTCAGGGGCAACTGATCGCTTTAGGGGCGACCTCCCTTATGGGATGCGTTAACGTTAGTGAAAGAAGAGATAACTCATGATGATCGCATCTTCTTTTCCCGTGCCAGTTTTCGCAGGGTAATAGTTATGACGTCGATCAACTTCATTGAATCCAGCTTGTTCATAAATATAAATAGCAGGCTTATTACTCTCTCGCACCTCAAGCCAAGCACTCTCCGCTTTTGATTGCTCACAATGTTCTAAGAACGCATCCAACAGTTTTTGACCATAGCCTTTACCCTGAAGATGCGGCGCGATAGCAATATTCAGCAACGTAACTTCACCGACAATATTCTGCGCATAGAAGTAGCCAATCACCATCTCGCCATCGAGCATCACATGATGACATGCTCCACGGCTGGATAAATCACGTACCAAAGACTCTGCCCACGGATGCGAGTGTGCTTGCTGCTCAATTTGCCAAACTTGATCTAAGTGCTCAGCGCACATTGGTAAGATTTTAGTTGTCATTATTTACCTAGGGGTTCATGTGCAATACCAATTGCAGTAAAACGGGGATTAATGCTTATTTGCTCGAATTGTTGTAAGAACAAATCTGTTGCCAAAGTGCACGTTTTTGTTGGGTATTCCCATCCACATCTTGCAACAATGGCGATGTCAGTTGTTTAGTGTCAGGCAATACTTCGGCTTCACACCCTGCAAACCAAACCCACTCAAGCTCGTGCTGGCCAAGTAATGGAAATCGCTCTTGCTCAATATGTAACGCTTGGTCAAGCGTTAACTTCATACTCTTTAGGATGTTTTCAAACAAAACCGCCGTCTCATTCTCTGGACATACCGGAGAGATCAACAGGAGTTTGCAAGAACTTTGCAAATCGATTTTTGGCGATTGGTAACCTGCCAATCTATCTGGGTGTACCAGCTCCCATGTGCTGATGCCCATTTCGTGTAAATACTGTTTCTCGTTAATTGACATTTTCCGTCACCTATTTGAACGAGGGCAATCCTAACAAATAATCGTGATTATACCTAAAGGACTTCAAGGAACACCTCAATACATTGGAATGATTGAACTGTTCTGCCTATGACAATGGCCACACCGTAGGTATAACATATGAGGTACATTATGAAATTCTTACCTACACTGCTGCTTTGCGCACTGGTAGCCACCACCAGCATGAGTGTTTTTGCTAATAGCAGCGATGAGTGGGAGCTGATTGCAACGAAAACCGTCAAATTCCAAACAGAAACGGATACCGTGACACCAAATAGCCTATTCCGAAATCGCAGCTTCAGTAAAATTAAACTGAAATGTGTGCAGGGCACGGTAGACATTAACGACTTAAAAGTCGTGATGACGGACGGTAGTGAGAAAAAGCTAACCTCTATGGGTGTGCTAACAAGTGGATTATCGACTCGTGCATGGAGCCTTCCTGGCTCAAAAGAAGCGAAGCTAAAACAGATTGAAATGACTTACAGCAGTTGGGGCAGCAGAAAACTCAATGTTTTAGGGCTAAGTAAGAAAGCAAAAATAGAGGTTTGGGGTAAGAAGAAAAGTGACCAGTCATCCTAATCTCCCTATCTCAGTTTTCAATGAACTAAGAAAGAAGCCCACTGAGTTAGTGGGCTTCTTTCATTTACAGTTCAGAGAACTCTGGCGCGTAATCTATGCGTCCGGAGAGTCCGGCACATTGACCTTCGACCAACTCTGCGATACGAAATGCACCTTTAGGAACATCCCAAGCGCATTCGAATCCCATCTCGTCGCATGATTGAAAGCCCTGGCGCGCGTAATAATCAGGATCGCCCAACACCACACACACTGGATAGCCAAAATCACGAAGTGAATCAAAACCTTCTTTGATCAACTCTGCAGCGATGCCTTGGCGACGGTAATCTTCATGAACAGCCAATGGCGCCAGCCCTTGCCACGACAAATCTTCACCATTTAAGGTCACTGGGCTAAATAAAGCATGGCCTATTACCTCTCCCTCATCTGTACACGCGACTAAGGAAAGTGTGAATTTGCTGTTTTCGCGCAAACGCATCACAAGCTTAGCTTCAGCTTCCGTCGGGAAGGCGTGTTTCAATAAGCGGTCAATGGTAAGAATGTCCGCAGGGGCTTCAGTTCGAATAAGCATTCGCTACTCCGGTTGGTTGTGCAGGCGCTTGAACTCCTTTCTGAACAAAATCAGCCAATTGATTCAAAGCGACTTGCATTGCTTTCGGTAACTGCTCTAAGTCGACACTGTCCATTAAGTTTTTCACTTCTAAGCCAAGCTCAGTATCGCCTTCAATTGAAAGGCGACGTTGGAAGAACAGTGTGTCAGGGTCTTCTTTACGACCAGCAATCAGTACTAGGTCGTTTAGATTACCACTAAAACTCACATCTTCCTGAACTGGTTTTTCAGCTACCACTAATTTTTCGCCTTGATAGCTGATGTACCATGCTAAGTTCAAGTCTTTAATCGCAACTTTTAACCACTTGTCTTCAAGGAACTCAAAGTCACCATCTTCCAAGGCTTCTTTAAACACCATTTTTAGCCCTTCCAGCAATGCTTTTTGCTGAATTGGCTGTGGTAATAACTGGACTGGAGAACGCAAAATGTTAGCTGCGTTCTTTACTAGTTGACTGCGAATCTTGTTTAACACGTTCATTATCCGTTACTTTGTCATTAGGTTGCCTATATTAAGCAATCGTGGCAATGAGATTACTGTTATGTATCAATAAAGTGCTTATTTTAGATTGGTGGATTATTGTTCACTAACGCTTCTTTTTTTGAAGTTACGTGTATTATTGATGCGAACAGGTGGATAAACACTTTTACAACCGTATTTTCAAAGTTATAGTTATCTGAGCGTATCCATGTGATTGTCGACTGTAAAGTTAAAACCGCGAGCCCTTTAATGGCAAGCGATACTGTGACTTGATAGTAGACCGCCGCAGGCTTATCAGGGTGTCGCTTTTTATACACGGACGAATAATCTGGCTCATTGGAGATCGGTAATACCCTAATGCCTTCCCAGCAATTAAAACATTGGTTTGCCACGCTAACCTCAAATAGCCCTTTCTTCTTTGCCATTCTTGATAAAAAACACAATTATCGAATGGTAAGTGACCGTTACTGCGATATCGCAGGTTTAAGTCATGAGGAAATCATCGGCTTAAACGATTGCCAGGTACTGGGTGAGCAGTTTTATAAAAAGCTGGCCCCTTACTATCAGCGTGCATTCAAAGGAACTCATGTCGAAGCCGAAATCACCCTCGATGAAACCGACCTTGAAACCAGCCTGCACTTTAGTCTGTCACCGGTTTTTGAAGGTAACGAAATTCGCTTTGTCGTTTTTCACGCCGTGGATACTTCAGAAAAGCAGATCCTCGTACGCTCCTTAGAGGAGTCCGAAAGTAAGTTTGCGAAATTAACACAACTACTCCCTGACGGTCTGCTGCTTATCGAAGATGACATTATCATCTCTGCCAACCCTGCATCAGCACGCCTTCTGGGACTGAACTCTCCCCATGAGTTGCTAGGCGAAGAGCTCAGCCGTTTATTCATCGATGAAAACAGCAAGAAAGTGTTTAGTCATCGTTTGAGTACATTAATTTCTGAAAAGCCTTTTGTTTGCTTAACCAGCGCGAGATGTGGCTTTGAACGAAAAGTTCAGTTACACGCAGATTCTACGGCGATATTAGGCAGCGAGTCTCAAATCATCTTGATCCAAGACGCTGACGATACACCTAAGAATTTGTCTTCTGCATCGAATGAAGACATACATATTGATTCGCTCACCAAACTGTACAACCGCTTTGGTTTTACCAAACGTTTGGAACAGCTGATCAAAAAGCAAACACCGCTTCTGGTGTTCTATTTGGATATCGATAACTTCAAAAACATTAATGATTCACTTGGTCACCACATTGGCGATAAAGTGATTCAAGAGGTATCGGCCCGTCTTAAACGATTACTGCCAAATCAAGCGATTATTGGTCATTTGGGTGGCGATGAGTTTGGCGTCATTCTGCCAGAACCAGAAAATACCCGCATGGCTGAAATTTTGTCAGATCGCATTATCTCGTTGATCAACCAGCCTTTCGACTTGCACCACTTCAGTAAACGCCTTGCGTGCTCAATTGGTAGCGTTCGTTACCCTGAAGACGGGCAAGATGCGAGAATCCTGCTACAAAATGCTGATACAGCGATGTATGAAGCCAAAGATCGTGGCCGAAATCGCCTGATCAAATTTAACGACCAGATGAACAAAGAAGCGCGCATGCGTTTGTGGCTTGAAATCGAACTGCAAAAAGCATTGCAGCAGAACGGGTTAGAAGTGTGGTATCAACCAAAGGTTAACGCGCGTGACTTCAGCATTAACGGTGCCGAAGCGCTCGTTCGTTGGAAACACCCTGTCGAAGGTTACATTAGCCCAGGTTCATTCATTCCTGTCGCCGAGCGTGCAGGGTTAATCGAACACCTTGGACGCGTCGTGATGCGTGATGTTTTCAATACGGTAAAACGTTGGAAACAACAAGGCATACTGCCAGGTCGTGTCGCTATCAACCTCTCTCCCGAGCAATTTGGTAACCCACAGCTGATCGACTTTATGGAAAAGTTACTTCGCACTACCGAGCTTGACCCAAGCTGCATTACCTTCGAGCTAACCGAAAGTGCCGTGATGAGTGATAGCGAGCATACACTGCAAATGCTGAATGCGATTAAGAAACTGGGCTTCGCCCTCTCTATCGATGACTTTGGTACTGGTTACTCTTCCCTTTCCTACTTAGCGCGCTTCCCTATCGACGAGCTGAAAATCGACCGCGCGTTTATTAACGATATCGACACGCTACCTAAACAGGTCACTGTGATTGAAAACATCATTAATCTGGGTAAGTCACTCGACTTGACGGTCGTTGCCGAGGGGGTGGAAACCCACCAGCAAGCTACTTTGCTCTCTAACCTTCAATGTAATGCGATTCAAGGATTCCATTTTTATCGCCCACAGCCAAAACATGAAATTGAAGAGCTGTTTGTACAGAATCGTCGTCACAAGAACTAACCCCGACTCGATACCCTTACTCTCAAGGGGTAAATATCGACTTTATTGAGCTAAACCTAACTTAGGTCAATTTCGCTATTCATAATTCTTCATAAAATGCGGACACCTTTTTATTCTCAATGATTGTGAGCATATGGAACTCTTGTGTCCCGCGGGTAACCTGCCTGCGTTAAAAACTGCGATTGATTGCGGTGCCGATGCCGTCTACATTGGCTTCAAAGATGATACCAACGCCCGTCACTTTGCTGGCCTCAACTTTAACGGCAAAAAGTTAGAAAAAGCGGTGCAATACGTTCACGACCGCGACAAAAAAATTCATGTCGCGTTGAATACCTTCGCTCATCCCAATGGCTTTGAGCGCTGGACGAACGCGGTAGACAATGCAGCGGCATTGGGTGTGGACGCGCTGATTGTTGCAGACATTGCAGTTCTGGAGTACGCGGCTCGCAAATATCCCGATCTGGAACTACACCTTTCAGTGCAAGCATCAGCGACCAACGTCGCAGCCATTGATTTTTATAAACAAAACTTCAACGTAAAACGTGTGGTGCTGCCTCGCGTCTTATCGATTCATCAGGTGAAACAGCTTTCGCGCAACATCACTAGCGATGTCGAATTAGAAGTCTTTGCTTTTGGTAGCCTTTGTATTATGTCCGAAGGCCGTTGTTATTTGTCATCATACATGACGGGTGAGTCCCCAAACACTGTGGGTGCCTGTTCTCCTGCCAAATACGTTCGTTGGCAAGAAACTGATCAAGGTCTTGAGTCTCGTCTGAACAACATCCTAATTGACCGCTACTGCGCAGGAGAAAACGCGGGCTATCCTACGCTCTGTAAAGGTCGTTTTGAAACAGAAATTGATGGTGAGAAAAAACGCTATCATGCTCTGGAAGAGCCAACCAGTTTGAACACCCTTTCGATGCTGCCAGAACTGTTTGCCGCTAATGTCGCGTCTGTAAAAATTGAAGGGCGCCAACGCAGCCCAGCATACGTAGAGCAAGTCACTCGAACATGGCGAGCCGCGATTGATCGCTACCAAGCAAACCCGGAAGCTTACCAAGTTGAAGCCGCATGGGATGCGACGCTCGCAAATGTGTCGGAAGGAACGCAAACCACCCTAGGTGCTTACCACCGTAAATGGCAGTAGAGGTTAAGATGGATAACTCAATGAAATACGCACTTGGCCCACTACTCTATTTTTGGCCAAAACAAGATGTAGAAGCCTTCTACCAACAAGCAAAACAAAGCTCTGCAGACATTATTTACCTGGGTGAATCGGTTTGCTCTAAACGCAGAGAAATGAAACCAGCCCACTGGTTGGAAATCGCCAAAGACTTATCTGCCTCTGGCAAGCAAGTCGTTATCTCTACGATGGCGCTACTGGAAGCACCGAGTGAAGTAAACATCATGAAGAAGTACATCAATAACGGTGACTTCGCCATTGAGGCTAATGACGTATCGGCGGTTCAATTAGCATCAGAGCATAAAGTGCCTTTCGTCGTTGGTCCTGCAATCAATACTTATAACGCACACACGCTCAACTTATTTTTGAAGCAAGGTATGATGCGTTGGTGCATGCCTGTCGAGCTCTCTCGCGAATGGTTAAACGATACTTTAGTTCAGTGTGACGAGCTAGGTATTCGTAACAAGTTTGAAGTTGAGGTATTTAGCCACGGTTATTTGCCTTTAGCGTATTCCGCTCGCTGTTTCACAGCCCGAGCTGAAAACCGAGCGAAAGACGATTGCGAAACCTGCTGTATCAAATACCCTACGGGAATCCAGGTCAGTAGCCAAGAAGGGCAAAAAGTCTTTAACCTTAACGGCATTCAAACGCAATCAGGCTATTGTTATAACCTGATCAATGACTTACCAAGCATGCAAGGGCTGGTTGATGTGGTCCGCTTAAGCCCTCTCGGTGTGAGTACACTTTCTGAGTTAGAGCATTTTCGCTCAAACGAGCACGGCGACAACCCTGAAAAACTTGAAAGCCGCCAATGCAATGGCTATTGGCATCAGCTAGCTGGCTTAGAAGTAAAAAACATTTAGCTCTCCAAAAAAGAAAAGCGAGGCCCAACCTCGCTTTTCTCTATCAGCCATTGTTAACTGGCTTGCACTGTTGGCTCAGCCGAAGTTTCGTTTAGCAGCTTTTTCACGTCCCGCCACAACATACTGACCACGACTAAACTCAGCGCAATATTGGACAATGGGAAAGCCAGCCAAATGCCTGTCACGCCAAACAGTTTCGGCATAACGAATAAAAACGGCAGTTGAACCAACATGTTGCCTAGTGTCACAAACATGGCTTTGCTGCCTTTGTTTACCGATTGGTAGTACGCAGCCGCCACGACTAAAAAGCCATCTAGGAACAACGCAAACATGTGTAAACGAATCCCGATCACCGTGCTATCAATCAACTGCTGATCAGCATTGTTAAACACCGAGACCAACTCGTACGGGAAAAGGTTCATCAAACCCACAAACGCTACACCACCAAGCACAGATGTCCCCATTGCGACTTGCAGTAATTTTCTGACGTTCGCCTGGTTGCGCGCCCCGTGATTGAAACTCACTAGAGGTTGCATACCATTCGCGATTCCCTCTGCAATCAGATAGTAAACCGTCACGATATATCCCAAAATAGCATACGCCCCGATCAACATTGCACTTCCGTACTGAGCAAATAATGCGTTGTGCATTGCCACCATCACAGAACCGTAAGCGTACATAAAGAAGCTAGATGTACCGATCATTATAATCTTTGGTGCAACATCAACTTGAACCTTAAAGTCACTGATTCGAAGGCGTAAGGTCGCTTTTGAAGTAAAGAAGTAACCAATACCAAGCACGGTTACCACCAATTGTGCCAGCGCTGTAGCAATGGCCGCTCCGGTTAACTCCCACCCCAACCAAGCAATAAATACGTAGTCTAATACAATATTAATGACAGCACCGATGACCATCAGCATCGTTGCTAAGTTCGAGCTGTCGTCATTGCGTAAAAGAAATGGAACAGCGATAGAGCCTAGCGTAAATACGCACGCGACAATCAGAATATGCAGATATTGCAGCGCGAGTTCAAACACTCGCCCTTCCGCCCCCTGCCAGCGAATAAATTCATCGGCAAAATAGAACAATATGGTAGCAACGACCGGCATCAATATCGCTAACAACCCCAATCCGGTTGTTAAAATACGCTTCGCGCCTTCATGATCGTTTTCTCCTTGCTTAATCGACGTTAGCGCACCAGTCCCCACGCCAATCATCATCCCTATACCAAGGATGGAACCGATGATCGGCCACGCAACATTGATCCCTGCTAATCCGTCAGCACCAACATAACGGCCAATAAAAATGCCATCAACTATTTGATATAAACCGTTCACGAGCATTGCTGCGACGGTTGGAATCGTATATTTCCAAAACTGTCTATAAATTGAGTTTTGCATGACTGCCACCAGTAGTTAGCAAAGCTAACTATTTAATTAGCAAGACTAACTAAATAGTTAAATTAAATAAAAGAAAAATGAAACACCAAAGGCTAATGCGTACAGCGGAGGCCTTTGGTTTAATTTAAAATGACTTATTGCTCAATGCTTTATTCAGTAAAGCTTGTAACTGCTCAGCTTCTTGCTGATTTAATTGTTGCATCATTTGTTCAGAGATATCTTTGTAAACCACCTGCTCCAAAGACATTTTTTCTGCGACTTCTTCTGTCAGCAATACACGCTTAGCACGGGCATCCTCATTACATGCGATGCGTTTCACCAAACCCTTTTTTTCCAAACGAACAACCATTGTCGATGCGGAAGGCTTAGTCACTTGCAACTCTTCTGCAAGATCGGTTATTCGTACACCCTCAGGGTAAACCTGAATCACACGTAAATAATCGAACTCATTAAAGCTTAGATGTGATAACGGATCTTCTTTGGCATAAACACGCCAAGCTTTGGCGCAAAAACGCTCTAAATCAATCAAGCTTTCTTCTAGTGCCATAAAATCCACCACCACTTAGTTAGCAAGGCTAACTATTTTAAATGAGTCACTCATCAAGTTCAATCATAAAAAAGCCGCTCTCATCGAGCGGCTCTAAATCATTCAATTTCCTGCTTCTTAGCGGCCTTTAGCTTGGCTAATCTGTCTTGCTGTAATTGATCGTAGATTTGTGCCAGTTCCAAGAAGGAATACCGGTGCTCAACATAATCATAAACATTGAACGAAATCGCGAGCTTATAAAGTGAGATGGCACTTGCGATGTCACCTTCAAGCTGATTACGCTTTCCAAGGTAGAAATACGTTTCCGTCAATCGTTCAGCTAGGCGATAGTTCTCTCTCGTTCCATCCATAATTGCTTTAAGCGCGTCTTCGTCCGAGACGTCTCGCAGCATGATGGCAACAAGAACCCATCCCCACTCTTCACTACGATCTCGTAAATAACGCTGTTGAAGATTGGCTTTTGCTTGCTCTGGATTTTGCTCAGCTTCGATGATGTACAGCCATAATGAACGAAAAGGATCCGTTGGCATTTCTTGATAGTGCTTGGTCATATCTTCTAAAGCGAGATCGATTCGGCCACCATAATACAGTGCAATCGCACGGTTGCGCTCAGCATAGGTATTATCCGGAGCCAACTCTATGGTCGAGTCAAACGCTTCATAAGCCGCGTCAAACTCACCCACTTGGGTGAAATACACCCCCAAAAGATTGAAGATATCCGGTTGAGCAGGATTCAACTGCAAAGACTGGTTAAAGTCCAAACGGGCAAGATCACGCAAACCAACGCTATCGTAGTAGCTACCGCGCTCATAATGCATTTTAGCGCGTACTTCATCACTGAGATCAGGACGTTGTAGCAACTGCGATAAACGCGCGATTTGTACTTCTTGTTGAACGCTAGGCTGAAGTGGCACCGCCATCGGTGGATATAGCCACTTTTGTGCTGATTGCTGAGAAGTATTTGCACAACCGGTCAGCGCGATAGCAACACATAAACTTGCGGTTTGAAACCATTTCACTAATTGATACTCCTGTTTGGACCGCTCAAAATTTATTTCTCTTAATGCAATATAGGCGATAACCTCGTTTGAGGTTAATGCGTCGAAATAAACCAAAAAAAGGGGAGCGAAAATGCTCCCCTTTTATAACATGCTTTCAGGCCCTTAATCTAATAAAAGGCTGAAAGTCTCATTTTGTCTTACTCGTCTTTCGCAGCTGGTGCTTCAGCAGCAGCTTCTTCAGCTGGCTTTTCTACCGCTTCTTTCATGCTTAGACGTACACGGCCTTGGCGGTCGATTTCAAGAACTTTAACTTGAACTTCTTGGCCTTCAGCTAGGTAGTCAGACACTTTCTCAACACGTTTTTCTGCGATTTGAGAAATGTGTACAAGACCATCTTTGCCTGGAAGAACCGTTACGAATGCACCGAAGTCAGCTAGACGTGCAACTTTACCCGTGTAGATACGACCAACTTCAACTTCAGCAGTGATCTCTTCGATACGGCGGATAGCTTCTTTCGCAGCAGTGCCTTCAGTTGCAGCAATCTTGATAGTACCATCGTCTTCGATTTCGATAGTTGTACCAGTCTCTTCAGTTAGAGCACGGATAACTGCACCACCTTTACCGATAACGTCTTTGATCTTCTCTGCACTGATCTTCATCGTGTGAATACGAGGAGCAAATTCAGAGATGTCTTCACGGGCACCAGAGATTGCTTCATCCATTACAGATAGGATGTGCTTACGTGCGCCTTGAGCTTGGTTAAGCGCAATTTGCATGATTTCTTTAGTGATGCCTTCGATCTTGATGTCCATTTGAAGAGCAGTGATACCAGTGTTAGTACCTGCTACTTTAAAGTCCATATCACCTAGATGGTCTTCGTCACCAAGGATGTCAGAAAGAACAACGAAGTCGTCGCCTTCTTTAACAAGGCCCATTGCGATACCCGCAACAGAAGACTTGATTGGCACACCTGCGTCCATAAGCGCAAGAGACGTACCACATACAGAAGCCATTGAAGATGAACCGTTAGATTCAGTGATTTCCGATACAACACGTACTGTGTATGGGAACTCATCTACTGATGGCATTACTGCTGCGATACCACGTTTAGCCAGTTTACCGTGGCCGATTTCACGACGCTTAGGAGAACCTACAAAACCAGTCTCACCTACACAGTATGGAGGGAAGTTGTAGTGTAGTAGGAAGTGATCTTTACGCTCGCCTGTTAGCTCATCAATGATTTGAGCATCACGCTGAGTACCTAGAGTTGCCGTCACGATAGCCTGAGTTTCACCACGAGTGAATAGTGCGCTACCGTGTGTGCGAGGAAGAACACCAGTGCGTACATCTAGTGCACGAACCATGTCTTTTTCACGGCCATCAATACGAGGGTTACCCGCGATAATGCTACGACGTACAACTGTTTTCTCTAGATCATGGAAGATAGTGTGGATTTCTTTTGTATCCGCTTCTGGATCTTCAGCAAGAAGAACTTCATTTACTTCCGCAGCGATCTCATTGATACGGTCGTAACGAGCCATCTTCTCAGTGATTTTGTAAGCCTCAACAAGCTTCGCTTCTGCTAGCTCTGCAATCTTATCTTTAAGTGCTGTGTTTTCTTCAGGAGCAACCCAATCCCAAGCAGGAGTTGCTACTTCTGCTTTGAATTCGTTGATAGCTTTGATAGCAACTTGTTGTTGATCATGACCGTAAACAACCGCTGCTAGCATTTCTTCTTCAGTTAGGTTGTCCGCTTCAGATTCAACCATCAGTACGGCTGATTCTGTACCAGCAACAACAAGATCAAGCTTAGAAGTTTCTAGTTCAGTTTGGCTAGGGTTAAGTACAAGCTGACCATCGATATGACCAACACGCGCCGCACCGATAGGGCCGTTGAATGGAATGCCAGAGATAGCAAGAGCAGCAGAAGTACCGATCATTGTAACGATATCTGGCTGAACATCTGGGTTTACAGACATTACTGTCGCGATAACCTGAACTTCGTTTTTAAACGCGTCTGGGAATAGCGGACGGATTGGACGGTCGATTAGACGAGCTGTTAGCGTTTCGCCTTCAGAAGGACGACCTTCACGCTTGAAGAAGCCGCCTGGGATTTTACCTGCAGCGTAAGTACGCTCTTGGTAGTTAACCGTTAGTGGGAAGAAGTCTTGACCTGCAACGGCTTCTTTTTTACCTACAACAGATACGAATACAGACGTATCATCCATTGTGACCATAACTGCTGCTGTAGCTTGACGTGCAATAACGCCAGTTTCTAAAGTAACTGTGTGGTTACCGTACTGGAACGTTTTAACAACTGGTTTTTCGAACATTGTTATTCCTTGTTTCTAATCTTCCTTTAGTGCTAAAAGAAATCTTAGATGTGTTAATTGACACTCAAGACATTACGAATCGCGACTAGTAAAAAGAAACTCGGAAATTCCTTTTGAATAGTCGCGACCTTTTGGTCGACGTGGTTGACTGTAATGCTATGAGCTTTTGAGAAAACCTCTTACGAGGTTTAGCCGCCAGTATTATAACGGCATAAGTCTAATTTGGCTAAATTTAGGCAACAAAAAAGGGGCATAAAGCCCCTTTTTAGACAAACTGCTATGCAGTCGCTGATTAGCGACGTAGGCCTAGACGTTTGATTAGGTCTTGGTAGCGAGCTAGGTTTTTACCTTTTAGGTAATCTAGAAGCTTACGACGACGAGAAACCATGCGTAGAAGACCACGACGGCTGTGGTGATCGCCTTTGTGCGCTTTGAAGTGACCTTGTAGGTGGTTGATAGAAGCTGTAAGTAGAGCTACTTGAACTTCTGGTGAACCAGTGTCGCCTTCGCCTTGTGCGTATTCTGCAACGATTGCTGCTTTAGTTTCTGCATTCAGAGACATAATTCTCTCCTAATAAGAGTAGGTTTAAAGTTGTAGCAGCCAATCTCTGATTCAGCCGCTACGCGAAGCGCGGATTATAGGGAAATTTCCTATCTCGTGCAATATAAAAATACCGACACTCAGGTCGGTATTTTCAATCATTTACTTGGATGCGACGTCATCTCGGAACACGACCAATCGCTTAGGAGCGATTTTGCCATCTTCGTTCATTTCGCCAACGCCAATAAACAAACGCTCTTCACCCATGGTAAGGCGAAGTGAGCCTTCGGTAGGCGCACCAAATACTTGAACAGGTTGCCCATGCTGAACCATATCCGCCAGTTCAGGCACTAAGTTGACTTCTGGTAAGTCTTCTACCGCTGTATCCATTGGTAACAGCAATGGGTCCAGTAGTTCTCGAGGAGCGCGTTCTTCACGGTGTGCTTGCTCTAGTAACTCATTCAGTTGCTCAAGTGTCACCATCTTCTCGTAAGGGTATTTCGCAACACCAGTGCGTCGAAGCATAGTTACGTGCGCACCACAACCTAACATTTCGCCTAGGTCATCCACGATGGTACGAATGTATGTGCCTTTTGAGCAGTGCACTTCCATCTCGACTTCATCGCCTTCAAAACGGTGAAGAACAATCTCGTATACCGTGATCTTACGAGATTCACGCGGAACTTCGATGCCTTTGCGAGCGTATTCATACAAGGGTTTCCCTTGATATTTCAACGCTGAAAACATGGAAGGTACTTGTTCAGATTCGCCACGGAACTTCTCAATGCACGCTTCTAGCTTGTCTAACGTAACATCGATTGGACGTGTCTCTACGACTTCACCATCCGAGTCAGACGTGTTGGTACGTTCACCAAGCTTTGCGATCACACGGTAGCGTTTATCAGAATCTAGAAGAAACTGAGAAAACTTCGTCGCTTCACCCAAGCAAATTGGCAGCATGCCTGTCGCTAATGGGTCCAAGGCACCAGTGTGGCCTGCTTTCTCAGCAAAGTAGATTCGCTTTACTTTTTGCAGTGCATCATTGGAAGAGATGCCTGTTGGTTTGTCCAACAGTATAACGCCATTAATTGGACGACCTTTACGACGACGAGCCATTATTCTTCGTCCTCACGACCAGAGTCTTTTTGCTTTTTCTTGTCTGAGCTTACCACTTCAGACACTAGGTTAGACATACGCATACCTTCAACAAGCGTATTGTCATAATGGAAGCGGATTTCTGGCGTTAGACGTAGGCGAATGCGCTTACCTAACATCATGCGAATGTGCACTTCGTGCTCGCGTAGTGCAGCTAGACATGATTCTGGTGTTTGCTCACCCACACATAGGAAGGTTACAAATACTTTTGCGTAAGCAAGGTCACGAGAAACTTCTACGTCTGAGATCGTCACCATGCCAAGGCGAGAGTCACGAACTTCACGTTGAAGGATCATCGCTAGTTCTTTTTGCAGCTGCTGTGCAACGCGCTGCGTGCGGCTAAATTCTTTTGACATATCTTTACTCTTATATAGAAAGAATGGGGGGTTGGTCAAAGCCAGCCCCCCATGGTGTATTCAACAACCAATTACTACTTATCTTTCAAAGACAATATTAGTAATTTTAGTCAATTAGTCTAGAGTACGTTTAATTTCAACGATTTCGAAGACTTCGATTTGGTCACCAACGCGAACATCATTGTAGTTCTTAACGCCGATACCACATTCGTAGCCATTCTTAACTTCTTGAACGTCATCTTTGAAACGACGTAGTGACTCTAGTTCACCTTCGTAAATAACAACGTTATCACGTAGTACACGGATTGGGTTGTTACGCTTGATCACACCTTCTGTAACCATACAACCAGCGATAGCGCCCAGTTTCGGTGACTTAAACACGTCACGAACTTCAGCAAGACCAATGATCTCTTGCTTGAATTCTGGAGCAAGCATACCGCCCATTGCTTGTTTAACTTCGTCAATCAATTGGTAAATGATTGAGTAGTAACGTAAGTCAACAGCTGCGGCTTCTACAGCACGGCGAGCAGAAGCATCTGCACGAACGTTAAAGCCAAGGATGATTGCGTTTGAAGCTTCCGCTAGTACTACGTCAGTTTCCGTAATACCACCAACACCAGAACCAACGATGTTCACTTTAACTTCGTCAGTAGATAGCTTAACTAGTGAGTCTGCGATTGCTTCTACAGAACCTTGAACGTCTGCTTTAAGTACAACGTTAAGTTCAGCAACTTCACCAGCAGTCATGTTAGAGAACATGTTCTCTAGTTTAGATTTCTGCTGACGAGCAAGTTTCACTTCACGGAACTTACCAGCACGGTAGTTAGCTACTTCACGCGCTTTACGCTCGTCACGAACTACTGTTGCTTCATCACCTGAAGATGGTACACCTGAAAGACCTAGGATCTCTACAGGGATAGATGGGCCAGCCGAAGTAATTTCTTTACCTAGCTCATCACGCATTGCACGAACACGGCCGTATTCTTGACCACAAAGAACGATGTCGCCTTTGTTTAGTGTACCTGATTGAACAAGTACTGTTGCAACTGGACCACGACCTTTATCTAGGCGAGATTCAACAACAACACCAGATGCCATGCCTTCAGCTACAGCTGTAAGTTCAAGAACTTCAGACTGAAGAAGGATTGCTTCTAGAAGACCATCGATGTTTGTACCCTGTTTAGCAGAGATGTGAACGAACATGTTCTCACCGCCCCACTCTTCAGGAATAACGTCGTATTGAGCAAGCTCGTTCTTAACGTTATCTGGGTTCGCGTCTTCTTTATCGATCTTGTTCACAGCAACAATTAGAGGAACGCCTGCCGCTTTCGCGTGCTGAATCGCTTCTACTGTTTGTGGCATTACGCCATCGTCTGCTGCAACTACAAGAACAACGATATCTGTCGCTTGAGCACCACGAGCACGCATTGCAGTAAACGCTGCGTGTCCAGGAGTATCAAGGAACGTGATCATGCCGTTGTCTGTTTCAACGTGGTACGCACCAATGTGCTGAGTAATACCACCCGCTTCGCCAGAAGCAACGTGTGTGCGACGGATGTAGTCAAGTGTTGACGTTTTACCGTGGTCAACGTGACCCATGATAGTAACAACTGGAGCACGTGGAACTGCTTCCGCGTTAGTGTCACGGTCAGATAGTACCGCTTCTTCCAGTTCGTTCTCTTTACGAAGAACTACTTTATGGCCCATTTCTTCAGCAACAAGTTGTGCTGTTTCTTGGTCGATCACTTGGTTGATAGTCGCCATAGCGCCCATCTTCATCATTACTTTGATAACTTCTGTCGCTTTAACCGACATCTTGTTAGCAAGTTCTGATAGAACGATCGTTTCGCCAATTACAACGTCTTGCTTAGCAACCGTTGCTGACTTATCAAAGCCATGCTGCATTGAAGTCGGTTTAGCAAGTTTGCCTTTACGACCTCTACCGCCACGTTGGTTGTTACGGCCACCGCGAGCTTGGTCGTCTTTACCTGAAGCTTTTTTCTTCTTACGACGACCGCTCTCTACTTTGCGATCTGCTTCATCTTCGGCTTCACGTGCGTATTGTGAAGTCGTTACATGGTAATCTGTATCTTCCATATCACCCTTTTTCTCTTCTGCAGCAGACCAACGCTCTTTATTCTTTTCAGCCAATTCGCGAGCTTCTTCAAGCTTGCGCTGACTTTCCTCTTCAGCCTTACGCTTAGCTTCTTCTTCCTGACGACGTTTAAGCTCGTCGGCCTCTTTTCGCGCTGCTTCTTGCTTAATTTTCTCTTCAGCATCACGCTTTGCTTTTTCTTCAGCATTACGTTGTGCATTCGTATCTACGTCTCGCTTCGCTTTTTCTTCAGCTTCACGTTTCGCTTTTTCTTCCGCTTCACGTTTTGCAGCTTCTTCAGCTTCACGTTTTGCAGCTTCTTCAGCTTCACGTTTTGCAGCTTCTTCTGCTGCACGTTTTGCTGCTTCTTCTGCTTCACGTTGTGCTGCTTCTTCAGCTTCACGTTTCGCTTCATCTTCAATTGTGCTGCGCTTCACGTATGTACGTTTTTTGCGCACCTCAACCTGAACATTCTTACTCTTACCACCACCCGCGTTCACACTAAGTGTACTACGAGTTTTACGCTGAAGCGTAAGGCGAGTCGGCTCTGAATCACCTGATTTATCACCGTGTTCTTTCTTTAGATGAGAGAGAAGCTTCTGCTTCTCTTCATCAGTAACATTGTCAGAGCTCGCCTTTTTAATGCCAGCGTCAGCAAGTTGTTCAATCAAGCGGTCGACTGGCGTACCAATCTCATCACTCAGTGCTTTAACTGTTAATTGTGTCATGCCGCTTCCTCCTTGCCGAAAATTATGCTTCTTCGCCGAACCAACAGATGTTACGTGCGGCCATAATTAGCTCACCTGCACGTTCTTCGGTCAGGCCTTCGATACCTTCTAAATCGTCAATACCTTGGTCAGCAAGATCTTCCAGTGTCGCTACACCTTTCGCTGCCAATTTAAATGCCATCTCACGCTCAAGACCTTCAAGTGCAAGCAGATCTTCAGCTGGTTCTAGACCTTCAAAAGACTCTTCTTGTGCTAGTGCGATCGTCGTTAGTGCATCTTTTGCACGTCCACGAAGCTCTTCGATTAGTTCTTCATTCAAACCATCGATTTCTAGTAGCTCGTTAACTGGCACGTATGCGATTTCTTCTAGCGTTGAGAAACCCTCTTCAACAAGAAGTTGAGCGAAGTCTTCTTCAATATCTAGGTACTTCATGAAGTTTTCAATAGATGCTTGTGATTCTTCAGCGTGTTTCTTCTGAAGATCAGCAACTGTCATAACATTCAGTTCCCAACCTGTTAGTTGAGATGCTAGACGCACGTTTTGACCGTTACGACCGATAGCTTGCGCTAGGTTGTCAGCTTCAACTGCGATGTCCATTGAGTGTGCATCCTCATCAACGATGATAGAAGCAACATCAGCTGGCGCCATTGCGTTGATAACGAATTGAGCTGGGTTATCATCCCAAAGCACAATATCGATACGCTCACCACCAAGTTCGCCAGAAACAGCTTGTACACGTGCACCACGCATACCAACACACGCACCTACAGGGTCGATACGTTTGTCATTTGTTTTGACAGCGATCTTAGCGCGAGAACCAGGATCACGTGCCGCGCCTTTCAACTCGATAATATCTTCAGCGATTTCAGGCACTTCAACACGGAATAGTTCTGCCAGCATTTCAGGCTTAGAACGAGTGATGAACAGTTGGAAACCACGTGCTTCTGGCGCGACTTTGTAAAGAAGACCACGAACGCGGTCGCCTGGACGGAAGTTTTCACGAGGAAGTTGGTCATCACGTAGGATTACCGCTTCAGCGTTGTTACCAAGGTCAAGTACGATTGTGTCGCGGTTTACTTTTTTCACAACGCCAGTGATTAGATCACCTTCATTGTCGATGAACTGCTCAACGATTTGTGCACGTTCAGCTTCACGAACTTTTTGTACGATAACTTGCTTAGCCGTTTGAGTCGTAATACGGTCAAACGTTACTGATTCGATTTCGTCTTCTACGTAGTCGCCAAGCTCGATTGAGTCATCTTCGTACTGTGCTGCTTCTAGTGAGATCTCTTTTGTAGGGTTCTCAACATCATCAACAACTAACCAACGACGGTAAGTCACAAACTCACCAGTTTTACGGTCAATGGCAACACGTACGTCGATTTCGATTTCGTATTTTTTCTTTGTAGAAGTTGCTAGAGCAATCTCAAGAGCCTCAAAGATACGCTCACGAGGTACCGCTTTTTCGTTCGATACCGCTTCTGCTACCGCTAAAATTTCTTTACTCATTGTATTTAGCCTCTAAGCTTAAACTTTTTTAGGGAACTAAAATTTAGGGATCAGGTTAGCTTTGGAAATGTTACTTAGAGCAAACTCTTCTTGCTGACCGTCTACAGTAATTGTCACTGTTTCGCCATCAACGCCGTGGATAATACCTTTCCACTTACGACGGTTTGCTACAGCCATTTTCAATACGATGCTGACCTCGTGACCAATAAATTGCTCGTAATGTGCTGCTTTAAAAAGTGGTCTTTCTAAACCTGGAGAAGACACTTCTAGGCTGTAAGCAACAGAAATTGGATCTTCAACGTCTAAAACCGCACTAACTTGGTGGCTAACTTCTGCACAGTCGTCCACGTTAATACCATTTTCATGGTCAATGTAGATGCGTAACGTTGAGTGCGCGCCTGCACGAATGAATTCTAATCCAACCAACTCATAGCCTGATGCCTCTACTGGTGCTTCAAGCATTTCAGTAAGTTGTCTTTCTAAACCAGTCATTTAACCACTCCAGAAACAAAAAAAGGGCTCAGAGCCCAATCAAAAAACCAAGCAGTCTCTGAGCTATTTCAAAAAGCTCAGATAACAAAAAACCCCGATAGTCGGGGTTTTATGCTGCTGGACCCTGATACGTTAAGAATAGCCAACAAATGCTTCTCTTAACTCGTAGTGTGGTTAGCACTACGCAAACTTGCCAATCTACGATTTCTTCTTAAAGAAAGAGATTGGTTGCGGGGGCCGGATTTGAACCGACGACCTTCGGGTTATGAGCCCGACGAGCTACCAAGCTGCTCCACCCCGCGTCCGACTTGCTGAGCATTATACTCGCAAACAAGTGATTTACAAGTTTGTAAATACATGGTGCCGAGAGAGGGACTCGAACCCTCACACCTAAGGCACTAGCACCTCATGCTAGCGTGTCTACCAATTTCACCATCTCGGCATCAAAACCTTACAGCTTATTGAGGAATTTCATCACCCGCAGGGGCTGGAACTTCACTCGCTGCATCCTTAACTTGTTCGACAACTGGTTGACCTAATGTTGGGTCTACCCATTGTGATTCAGTCTGGTGCGTAGACATACGACCAAGCAACAAGCTAACGATAAAGAATACGGTTGCTAAAATAGCAGTTGTTCGGGTTAAGAAATTACCTGAGCCGCCAGCACCAAACACTGTGTTTGAAGCACCAGCACCGAACGAGGCTCCCATATCTGCGCCTTTACCTTGTTGAATCAACACAAGGCCAATCACACCAAGCGCTGCCAACAGGTAAATCACAAGTAGAACTGAAAACATTTTTTCCACCTATGTTCCAAATTGTTGAGCCAGCGCCGTTCAAGAGAATAAATCATAATTGAACAAGGCTAGCGACCTCCTAACGGGAGGCGGAGCAATACTAGCGAAAGCCGGTAACGCTGACAAGGGAAAATTAGTAAAAAATCAATGCCAATGCGCTAAGCGCTCAAAAAAAGGGCAAAAGATGCCCTTTTCATTCACCGCACACTTTAACGCAATGATTAACAACTTGCTTTTACAGCTTCGGCAATTTTCAGTGCAGAGCTTTGAACTAGCTCGCCATCCTCACCTTCCACCATAACGCGAATCAAAGGCTCTGTGCCAGATTTACGCAGCAATACACGTCCTTTATCACCCAGCGTCGCTTCTACTTCGGCAACGGCGTTTAGTACTGCTTGAGCTTCAAGAGGATTACTTTCCCCTGCAAAGCGGACATTTTCTAGAACCTGAGGATACAACGTCATGCCTTGCGATAGCTCATGCAAAGACATATCACTGCCAACTACAGAAGCAAGTACTTGCAGTGCTGCAACAATCGCATCGCCCGTGGTGACTTTATCTAATAAGATCACATGGCCTGAGTTTTCAGCACCAATTTTCCAGCCTTTTTCTAGCAGTTGTTCCATGACATAACGGTCACCAACAGCGGCACGTACGAATGGAATGCCTAGCTGCTTTAAGCCATTTTCCATGCCCAAGTTAGTCATCAACGTACCAACGACACCACCCTTTAGCTCGCCACGACGAAGAGCATCACGAGCAATAATGTAAGCAATTTGGTCGCCATCGACTTTGTTGCCAAGGTGGTCGACCATAATGATACGGTCACCATCACCATCAAATGCTAAACCAAGGTGTGCTTGCTCTTCAACGACACGCTTTTGAAGCGCACGAACATCTGTTGCGCCCACTTCTTCATTAATGTTGATGCCGTTAGGCTCTACGCCCATTGCAATAACTTCTGCGCCAAGCTCTTTGAAGACATTTGGAGCAATGTGGTACGTTGCACCGTGCGCACAATCTACCACGATTTTAAAGTTTGCAAGACTCAATTCAGATGGGAAAGTACTCTTACAGAATTCGATGTAACGGCCTGCAGCGTCATTTAGACGAGTGGCTTTACCAAGTTCTGCAGACTCAACACATTCAATGTCTTTATCCAGCTCAGCTTCAATCGCCAACTCGATATCGTCAGGTAGCTTAGTACCTTCAGAAGAAAAGAATTTAATGCCGTTGTCGTAATATGGGTTATGCGATGCAGAAATCACAATCCCCGCCTCTGCGCGGAAAGTTTGAGTTAAATATGCCACTGCTGGGGTTGGCATTGGACCAGTAAATGTTGCTTTAAGTCCCGCTGCAGCAAGGCCTGCTTCTAATGCAGATTCAAGCATATAACCGGAGATACGCGTATCTTTACCTATAATAACTTTCTTTGTGCCTTGTTTTGCTAGTACACGACCAGCAGCCCAGCCAAGCTTAAGTACGAAGTCCGGAGTGATTGGGTATTGCCCTACTTTACCGCGCACACCGTCGGTACCAAAGTAACGTCTTTTATTCGACATAAACTTTCCTTTATTATTTTTAAATATTGTTTTTCGTCATCTCAACAACTTTCATTGCTTCGATTGTCTCTTCAAAGTCATGCACACGAATGATCTGCGCGCCTTTCATTGCTGCAATCGTAGCGCAAACGACACTCGCATTTGTACATTCAGCCGCAGGCTTATCCAACAATTTAAAAATCATTGATTTACGAGACATGCCAGCCAAAATTGGCAGGCCGAATTCATGAAACTTTTCAAGATGAGCGAGCATATGATAATTGTGTTCTATCGTTTTGCCAAAGCCAAATCCAGGATCGAGAATCAGTTGAGATTTATCAATCCCTGCTGCTTCACATGCCGCGATACGTTCTTCTAGAAAGGCAGATACGTCGCTCATCACATCATCATAATGAGGTGCAACTTGCATGGTTCTAGGTTGACCTTTCATATGCATCAGACAAATTGGAAGCTTTGCTTCTGCTGCGACTTCGAGAGCACCAGGTTCTTGCAAAGATCGAATGTCATTGATCAAATCTGCACCAGCATCAATAGCTTGACGCATAACTTCCGCTTTACTGGTATCGACCGAAATCCACACATCGTACTTTTCACGAATGGCCTTGATTACTGGGACAACACGTCGAAGTTCTTCTTCTAAAGACACATCTGGCGCGCCAGGCCTTGTCGACTCCCCACCAACATCAACAATGCTTACACCAGCCTTTATCATTTTATCAACTTGAGCAAGGGCGAGTTCAATCGAGTTGTATTTACCACCATCCGAAAAGGAATCCGGAGTCACATTTAGAATGGCCATAACATGTGGACGGGAAAGATCTAAAGATTTGTTATTTGCTGTAATCATCATCATAAACACAAAAACCCCGAGATAACTCGGGGTTTATTATTATCAACACTCTTTATTCAGAGTCTTTCTTTTCAGGCGCTTCGCTAGAAGTCGCTTCTGGAGAGCTAGACTTTTCTGCATCTTTCGCAGCGTCCGTTGCTTCTTCTTTAACTTCTGGCTTTGCTTGAGACTTCTCGCTGTCTTCAGGTTTGCTAGTTGAGTTATCACTCCAACCCGCAGGCTCACGAATTTCAGCTTTGCGCTCCATTAAATCATCAATTTGACGAGCATCAATGGTTTCATACTTCATCAGCGCATCTTTCATCGCATGCATGATATCCATGTTTTCTTGAAGAATCTTCTTCGCACGGTCATAGTTGCGGTCAATGATCTGACGAACTTCATCATCAATCAGCTTCGCCGTATCATCAGATACATGCTTAGTCTGAGTCACGCTACGACCAAGGAACACCTCACCTTCATCTTCTGCATACAGTAGAGGACCAAGCTTTTCAGAGAAACCCCATTGAGTAACCATCTTACGAGCAATATCAGTTGCACGTTCAATATCGTTTGACGCGCCTGTTGAGACTTTATCAGCACCGTAGATAAGCTCTTCCGCTAGACGACCACCGTACAAGCTAGAGATCATAGACTCTAGATGCTGGCGAGACATGCTGACACGGTCTTGCTCTGGTAGGTACATAGTCACACCCAACGCGCGACCGCGTGGAATGATCGACACTTTGTACACTGGATCGTGCTCAGGTACTAAACGACCAACAATTGCGTGACCTGCTTCGTGATAAGCCGTTGACTCTTTTGTCTCTTCAGACATCACCATTGAACGGCGCTCGGCACCCATCATGATTTTGTCTTTCGCTAATTCGAATTCAACCATAGAAACGTTACGCTTGTTACCACGCGCAGCAAATAGCGCCGCTTCGTTGACTAGGTTTGCTAAATCAGCACCAGAGAAGCCTGGTGTACCACGAGCGATTAGAGAAGGCTCTACGTCACCTGCTAGAGGGACTTTACGCATGTGTACTTTTAGAATCTGCTCACGACCACGTACATCTGGCAATCCAACCACTACTTGGCGGTCAAAACGACCAGGACGTAGCAACGCTGGGTCAAGAACGTCTGGACGGTTAGTTGCAGCGATTACGATGATACCTTCGTTACCTTCGAAACCATCCATCTCTACTAGCATTTGGTTTAGTGTTTGCTCACGTTCATCGTGACCACCACCGACACCAGCACCACGCTGACGACCTACCGCATCGATTTCATCGATGAAGATAATACAAGGCGCTGCTTTCTTAGCTTGTTCGAACATGTCACGTACACGAGATGCACCGACACCCACAAACATTTCTACGAAATCTGAACCCGAGATGGTAAAAAACGGTACTTTTGCTTCACCAGCAATGGCTTTCGCTAGAAGCGTTTTACCAGTACCAGGAGGACCAACCATTAACACACCAGTAGGAATCTTACCGCCCAGTTTTTGGAAGCGGCTTGGATCGCGCAAGTAGTCCACCAGCTCTTTCACATCTTCTTTTGCTTCGTCACAACCAGCGACGTCAGCAAAAGTTGTCTTGATTTGTTCTTCGCTCATCATTCGAGCTTTGCTCTTACCAAAAGACATGGCGCCTTTACCGCCGCCGCCTTGCATTTGACGCATGAAGAAAATCCATACACCAATCAGTAAGATCATTGGGAACCAAGAAATGAAAATAGTACCAAGCAAGCTTTGCTCTTCTGGAGGCGTGCCCTGTACTTTCACGTTTTGGTTAATTAGGTCATCTAGAAGCTTTTGGTCATACACTGGCATGTAAGTGACCATTTTGGCACCGCCGCCACGACGAACAAAGCTAATTTCACCGTCTTTAAAAGTTGCTTCTTGAATCTGGCCTTGGCCAACTTCCTGTACAAACGTGGTGTAATCCACGGTTCTGCCATTGCTTTCTCCAGGGCCAAAGCTCTGGAATACCGACATCAATACGACGGCGATAACAAGCCACAGAATTAAATTTTTTGCCATGTCACTCAAGGTGTAAGCCTCTCGATAACTAATTGTAATTAAAGGTAGGGTACTACAGTTCATTCACTGTAGCTATAGTGTTAACACGCTCTCAAGAGAGCAAAATGGTTAACCTTTGTAACCAGTGGCTACAACAAAGACTTCTCGAGAGCGAGCTCGCGATGAGTCTGGTTTTCTAATTTTTACGGCTTTAAACATGTCTCGGACTTCTTTCACATACTGATCGAAGCCTTCCCCCTGGAAAACCTTTACGACAAAGCTACCATTAGGCGCTAGAACTTGTCGACACATATCTAAAGCCAATTCAACTAAATACATAGCACGAGGTTGGTCAACAGAGTTATTTCCCGCAATATTAGGTGCCATGTCAGACATTACTACGTCTACCATTGAAGGTTGGATTCTTTCTAGCAAAGCTTCCAATACTGCATCATCGCGAAAGTCGCCTTGTAAAAAGCTGACACCCGCAATCGGGTCCATAGGAAGCAAATCACACGCAATGATCTGACCACTGTCTCCTACTATCTTAGCAGCATATTGAGACCACCCGCCCGGTGCCGCACCCAAATCGACGACTGTCATCCCAGGCTTTAACAATTTATCTTTCGTTTGAATCTCATCGATCTTGAAATAAGCACGTGAGCGATAGCCTTTTTTACGAGCCTCATTCGCGTATTTATCATCAAAGTGTTCTTTCAACCAACGACCAGAACTAGCCGAATGTTTTTGTTTACTCATTTTAATCCCAACAAGGCGCAAATTGGAGCTATTGTTTTAATAGGCGCTACCTATTACTCAATAAATTATAGTCTTCAGCAATAGATGGCGTTAAAATAGCTTTTTTCAACCCTTATTTTAAAGAAAATTGGCCGCGTAATGAACCTAAGCACCAAACAAAAGCAGCACCTTAAAGGCCTAGCTCACAGTTTAAAACCTGTCGTGCTAATGGGCGCAAATGGACTTACAGAAGCCGTGCTAGCAGAAATTGAAATCGCTCTTAACCATCACGAACTGATCAAAGTAAAAGTTGCTTCAGAAGATCGTGAAACAAAACAGCTAATCATCGACGCTATCGTACGTGAGACGGGCGCAGAAAAAGTTCAGACTATTGGTAAAGTGCTTGTGCTGTACCGCCAGTCTGAAGAGCGTAAAATCGAAATCCCTCGTAAGTAATTCTACTTACGTTGCTGAAGAAAAAAGGTCGCCATTGGCGACCTTTTTGCGTTTTATTGGAGTAACAGACTACTCTCAACGACTTAGATGTACTCTACTCGATCGATTTCGAAGTCTTTCGCGCCACCCGGAGTTTGAATAGCAACCTCATCGCCTTCCATCTTACCGATCAAGCCACGAGCAATTGGTGAGCTTACTGAAATACGGCCAGCTTTAATGTCTGCTTCGTCATCACCAACAATTTGGTATGTTTTTTCTTCTTCGGTGTCGATGTCAATCAAGGTTACGGTTGAACCAAAAATAACTTTACCCGTGTTCTCCATCTTCGTTACATCAATTACTTGAGCAACTGACAGTTTGTATTCAATGTCACGGATTTGTGCTTCACAGATACCCTGCTCTTCTCGAGCGGCGTGATATTCTGCGTTCTCTTTTAAATCACCTAACTCACGAGCTTCAGCGATTGCCTCTGAAATTTGAGGACGTAGTTTAAGTAGACGATCGAGTTCTGCACGTAGCTTTTGCTCGCCACGTAGTGTCATTGGAACTTTTTCCATTTTATAACCTCAAGCCCAAATGGGTCTTTGGACAAAAAAAAGCCCACCCTGCCATAGGGCTGGGTAGTGCGCTTAAAGATGTATTTCATTTAGTGTAAACAAACTCCCGGACGAAATCATCTTAATTCGAAACGCTGTAAGACTATGCCCTTTCGGCATAATGATATAAGTCACTTTTAGAACGATTGTAGAGTGCATCACTGTCGCAATTTGTTGAAAAACAACACTGTTCATTACACCAAAAACATCAAAAAAGATAAAAACTAATCAATGTCAGACGAATGTTATAGCCACAAAATCCCATTTAAAACAAAAAGTTAAATCAAAAACCAGACCAATCGAACAGTGTTCATCGATACGATTTATATCATTTTACTAACTCATACGGAAACTTTAGCAGTAAAACATGTCCAGCGAGTTGTTAGATCAAAGGCTTACAAGGGCGAATTATACCGCTCATTGGCCGATTATAGACCAACAACTTGTGAGAGATTACCTCTCCCCCATACAACAATGATTATGGACAGCTAACTAGGACAAATAAGATGAAAAAGACTCTAATTGCTCTTTCTGTATCTGCAGCAGCTATGGCAACTGGCGTAAACGCAGCTGAACTTTACAACCAAGACGGCACTTCTCTAGAAATGGGCGGCCGTGCTGAAGCACGTCTATCTATGAAAGATGGCGACGCTCAAGACAAATCTCGCATCCGTCTAAACTTCCTTGGTAAACAAGAGATCAATGACAACCTATACGGTGTTGGTTTCTGGGAAGGTGAATTTGAGACTGCTCAAAACGGTACTGTAGACGGCGACGACAAGAGCGATCTAGAAACTCGTCTTGCTTACGCTGGTCTTGGCGGTGCTTACGGTGAGTTCGCATACGGTAAAACTGAAGGTGCACTAGGCGTTATCACTGACTTCACAGATATCATGGCTTACCACGGTAACTCTGCAGCAGACAAACTAGCTGTAGCAGACCGTACAGACAACATGATGGCTTACAAAGGTCAATTCGAAAACCTAAGTGTTAAAGCAAGCTACCGCTTCGCTGATCGTATGGAAAACAAAAACACTGGTGAGTACTACGACAACAAACAAGACGGTTACTCTCTATCTGCAATCTACGCTCTAGCTGACACTGGTCTTGAGCTAGGTGCTGGTTACGCAGATCAAGACGAAGCTAACGAGTACATGCTAGCTGCATCTTACACAATGTCTGATCTTTACTTCGCTGGTGTATTCACTGACGGCGAGAAAATGGAAGACTCAAACAACCGTAACACAGTTGATTACACTGGTTACGAGCTAGCGGGTGCTTACACTCTAGGCCAAACGGTATTTACAACAACGTACAACAATGCAGAAACTAACAACGAAACTTCTGCAAACAACTTCGCTGTTGATGCTTCTTACTACTTCAAGCCTAACTTCCGTGGTTACATTTCTTACAACTTCAACCTGATTGACGCAGGTGACAAGTTTGGTTCAACTGACACGAACAAAACAGTTGCAACTAAGATCGATGCTGAAGACGAGCTAGCTCTAGGTCTACGTTACGACTTCTAATTCCGGTCTTTGACTAGAATATCGAATGCCCGCTACAAGCGGGCATTTTTTATACTCCATTTTAAGCCGCGCGCCTTTCTCTCATGTCTCATTCCTGATGACATATAAAGCATTTCTTTAGTTACCTAGCATATTGAAAGGACTTGCGTATACTCAATCACATAACTCACCTTAGAAAGTATCATTATGCGTTTACGTTGGCCCTTGCTCATATTCTCTTCATTACTTTCTGCTTTTTCACAAGCGTACCCTCATCAAGAAGTGTTGCCGGAAGGCTCTCGCATCAGTTTAGTCGCGGAAAAACTCAGTGAGAATGCTGAACTTGACGGTGTTCATCCTACCGAACAACTGTTCCCACCAGCCAGTACATTAAAAATCGTCACAGCATTAGCGGCAAAGTTAGAGCTGGGTGATAACTTCCGCTTTCGAACCAAGCTAGAAGCGTCGAGCTCAGACGCAGTGATTTACTTTGTCGGCGATCCAACGCTCCAAACCAACGATTTAAAATCACTTCTTACCCTAGCCAAGAAAAATGGCTTAAAACGTATTGACGGTGACTTATGGCTCGATAACAGCGCATTCACTGGTTACAACCGTGCAGTGGGCTGGCCGTGGGATATCTTGGGAGTTTGCTACAGCGCTCCGGCATCGACCATCACACTCAATAACAACTGCGTGCAGGCTTCTATCTATACGCAAAAAGACGGTGGGACTCGAGTCTACGTACCTGAGCATCAACCTATTCGTGTAACAAGTACTGTCGAGACCGTTTCTAAAACGATTAAGAAAAGTCGTCATTGCGATTTAGGCTTAGTCGCAAACCCTGATAACAACTACAAGCTAACTGGATGCTTAGTTGAGAGGGAGAAACCATTGCCACTTAAATTTGCCGTTCAAGATCCCGAACTTTATACCAGCCATAGATTGGCAGCTTTGCTTAAGCAGCTCAATATTGAGTTATCAGGAAAGATTAGGATCGGTTCGGCTCCGGAAAAACAGCGCAAGCTAATCGCCATGCATCAATCAGAGGCATTACCAGACATTCTGGAAGAGATGCTTAAAAACTCTGATAACTTGATTGCAGATACATTAACCAAAACACTTGGCGCTAAGTTTTTTGTTCAGTCAGGTAGCTTTGCCAACGGTACAGAGGCGATCAAGCAGATCATTTTCGCCAATACTGGTATTGATATTCGTAATGCGCGCCTAGAAGACGGCTCAGGACTTTCGCGAAACAATCGTATCTCCGCCACCAAAATGGCGGAAATTCTTCGTTATATTTGGAAGCACGAAGACGAGCTTAAACTGATCGCCATCATGCCGAAGTCAGGTGAGTCAGGCACACTAAAGTACCGACAAAGTATGCGAAAGTTGCCAATTAAAGGACAATTGATCGCCAAAAGCGGCTCCCTCTACGGAACTTACAACATGGCCGGATATGGCTTGGATAAAAATGGTCAACCTAATACCGTTTTTGTTCAGTTTGTTTCAGACTACTTCCCAGAAAAAAGGGACGATAACAAACCTGTCATCGCCCCTATTACACATTTTGAGCAGCTTTTTTATAGTGATATTGTGAACTTTAGTCAGGCGATACCCAAGAAATAGTTCACCACATTAAAGTATATCCACATCCCTGAAATATCGACGATAGATGCAAGCACTGGACTCACCAATACCGCTGGGTCCATCTTGCAAGCTCGTGCAATAATTGGTAGCAGTCCACCTAATGTTGTAGAAATTGTTACTTGGATGAATAACGCAACCGCTATTGCCAATGCGATATCGGTAAGTTCAAAGCCCCCTGTTGATTGACCGGCACTAAATAACATAATGCGTCCAATCATCACGATAGCGATAGCTAACGCAATAAATAGAGCAACGCGGCTCTCTTTCCACAAAACTTCTAGCCATTGGCGTTTCTTTAGCTCCCCAGTTGCAAGAGCACGAATCACCAAAGTTGCAGCTTGTGTTCCTGTATTACCACCAGCCGCAGCGATCACAGGCATGTACACCGCAAGCAAAACGAGCTGGCTAAGGGTGTCCTCATACTGAGCAATGATCAAACCCGACACAATCCCCAAAAGTGCCAGTGCAATGATCCACCCAATACGCTGCTTCACGTGCCCCAAAACACTAGTCGATAAATAACCATCAGGTGTATCAACTTCAGACATATGCAAACCCAATTGGTGAGCATAATGACGTGCGCGTTTGTCATGGCCTGCTTGCTCAAGTTGAGCAATAAGACTATTCACATAACCGACAGAGCAATGCTGTAAAATACCTACCGCCTCATCAATCGGCATGATCGTAAGCAAATGGACTTGTTGCTCTTGCTCATACTGCAAAAATGCATTGCGAGCTGCACCAATTTCTACCTCAGAAAAGTTTGGTGTTGTTTCAATAAAAGTGTTGTTCATTACCGTCATGGCGAATCTCCCGATTGGCATTGGTAACGACCATCGACAAGGCACGCAAAGTCAATCTTGCATACTTAAAGTCATACAACAATTAAGATGCACAGAGAAGACCAATGCGGATGCACTGTCTATTCAGAATGTATGAAGGAAATAACGAGAAGAAAATTAGAAAAGATGCCTCACCACTTAGGTAAGGCGGAGATCGCCAATACCGAAGCGGGTTATTTCGCTCCCTTGCTCTTACTCACCCAACGACTGGGAGGATGGTCGGTATTGTTCATGTAAATCTCCGATAACGCTGCCATTATTGGCAGCGTGAGTATAGTAGCAAAGTTCAACATGTTTGGAAGTTTTACTTTGTCTTTTTCGCTAAATTTTTATACAAAAAAAGCGCCCATCAGGCGCTTTCATTTGCAGCGATTATTGATTACTGAATAGTAATACGTGCAAATTTACGTTTGCCTACTTGGAACACGTAAGTACCCGCTTCTGGAGCAAATTTGCTGTCCGCAATTTTTTCACCATCCATCTTCACAGCGCCCTGCTTAACCATACGCATCGCATCTGACGATGATGAGCATAAGCCAGCTTCTTTCAACAGATTGCTCACTGGGCGACCTGCATCAAAATCAAATTCTGGCATTTCATCTGGAATTTGGTTCTTCGCAAAACGGTTTACGAATTCTTGCTCTGCCGCATCCGCATCAGCTTCACTGTGGAAACGAGCAATAATTTCTTTTGCTAGCAATACTTTGATGTCACGAGGGTTTTTGCCCGCTTCTACATCAGCTTTGAATTGAGCAATCTCTTCCAGAGGACGGAAAGATAGCAGCTCGTAGTAGCTCCACATTAGGTCATCAGAAATAGACATGATTTTACCAAACATTTCGCTTGGCGCTTCGCTGATACCGATGTAGTTGTTTGCTGACTTAGACATCTTCTTCTCGCCATCAAGGCCCACTAGAAGAGGCATCATAAGTACAACCTGTGGTTTTTGACCGTGAGACTTTTGCAGTTCACGACCCATTAGCAGGTTGAACTTCTGGTCAGTACCACCAAGCTCAACGTCAGTTTCCATTGCTACTGAGTCCCAACCTTGTAGAAGTGGGTACATGAACTCATGAATAGCAATTGGCTGACCACCCGCGTAACGCTTTTTAAAGTCATCACGCTCTAGCATACGAGCAACGGTTTGGTTTGCAGCAAGACGAATCATACCTTCTGCACCAAGCTCAGATAACCACTCAGAGTTGAACTGAATCTTAGTTTTTGCAGGGTCTAGAATTTTGAATACCTGCTCTTTGTAAGTTTCTGCATTACGCAATACGTCTTCGCGGCTTAGCGGTGGACGTGTTGTGTTTTTACCTGTTGGGTCACCAACCATTGCAGTGAAGTCACCAATTAGGAACGTCACCTCATGACCTAGCTCTTGGAACAAGCGAAGCTTATTGAAAATAACCGTATGACCTAGGTGAATATCTGGAGCCGTAGGATCCGCACCCAATTTAATACGTAGAGGACGGTCTTCTTTTAGTTTTGCGATAAGCTCTTCTTCTGGAATCAGCTCTTCAACACCGCGCTTAATCTCGGCTAGTGCAGCTTCAATGCTCGCCATTCTTGTTCACTCCCACAGATTTGGCAAAAATATAATAGCTGAACATATTACTTGAATAGCGATGCATTTTGAAACACGTTAGACTAGGTAGTTGTCAATTTTTCCGTTTAATTTAGCAATCAAGTACCTCATGCATTCGATTTTTGTCCGACTACCACTCTTGCACAAAGTATTGATCGGTTTTTTTAGTGCGCTGATTATCTTCGCGCTCTTCTTTTTACCTGATCCGCAAGACCTAGACCCGCAGCAGAGCCGATTAAAAGTTGGTCAACATTATCCTGTGCCAGTTTCCCTAGAACTCAGTGCACTAAACAGTTCGTCTCCAGCGTCCTCCGCTGTACTGCGTTGGGAAACGTACAAAGTGAAAAATGGTGAGAGTGCCGCCATCTTGTTTAGTCGCGTGGGGCTTTCTGCCCGCCTATTGCATGAGCTTGTCTCATCAGACAAAGAAGTGGAAAAGCAATTAACCCGGCTTCGACCTGGCGATCGATTGCAATTCGGTTTTGATGAAAACAACGACTTAGTACAGTTAAGAAGAACATTAAGCGCATTCGAAACTTTTCGTATCACGTTAAAAGACGGCAAATACGTCTCAGAAGTCGATAAAAAAGAAGTCGACTTCCAGTACAACTACGCTGAAGCCACCATCAAATCAAACTTTTGGAATGCGGGAATCTCTTCAGGATTAAATGGCAACCAAATCATGGAACTGGCCGGCATATTTGGCTGGGATATCGACTTTGCTTTAGATATTCGTAAAAACGACAGCTTCCGAGTGCTTTACCAAGAGGAAGTGGTAGAAGGTGAAGTGATTGGACGCGGAAAAATCATTGCTGCGATCTTTAAAAACCAAGGCGATACCTTTACCGCAATACTGGATCAGAAAAGTGGCAAGTATTACGACGAAAATGGGCGTGCAATGAAAAAAGCATTCTTACGCGCGCCGTTGGATTTCCGTCGAGTTTCGTCTAACTTCAACCCACGCCGCTTACATCCAGTGACGGGACGCGTTCGCCCTCATAGAGGCACGGACTATGCGGCACCAGTCGGCACCCCGATTTGGGCGGCAGGCGATGGTGTCGTTCAAAAATCGTCTTACAACAAATTTAATGGTAACTACGTTTTCATTAAACATAGCAATACTTACATTACCAAGTACCTGCACTTAACCAAACGTACGGTACGAGCGGGTCAACGCGTTAAACAAGGTCAAACCATTGGTACGCTTGGCGGAACAGGTCGTGTAACAGGCCCTCACTTGCACTATGAGTTCCTTGTGAATGGTGTCCACAAAAACCCGCGTACGGTGAATTTGCCACAGTCTAAATCCCTAACAGGCAAAGCGAGACAAACTTTCATGGCAAACGCAAAAATTAGCATGGACAAGCTTGAGCGCTACAGCAAACTGTTAGCAATGAAGTAAATTGATGCATTGAAAAGGGCAGCTCAGCTGCCCTTTTTGTTTCTTTAATATCATCACGATGAAGCTTACTTTTCGGAGTGATGCTCTCTCCCGAGCATGAGCAAGCATGGTGTCAGAACCAGTGTTAGCAAAGTCGCAAACGCCAATCCACCCGCGACAGCCGTCGCAAGTTGAGACCACCATTGAGTGCTTGGCGCGCCAAATTCCACTTTCTGGTTAACTAAGTCGATGTTCATTTCTAACACCATTGGCAATAAGCCTAATATGGTGGTCACCGTCGTGAGTAAAACGGGTCTTAAACGCTGCACACCTGTGCGCAAAATAGCCTCAGATTTCTCTAAGCCACGTTTACGCATCTGATTATAAGTATCGATTAATACGATGTTGTTATTCACAACAATACCTGCAAGCGCAATCACCCCTATTCCCGACATGATGATGCCAAATGGCTTTTGGAAAATAAGCAATCCAGCAAAGACCCCAACGGTAGAAAACAACACAGCACTGAGGATTAAGAAAGCTTGATAAAAGCTATTAAACTGCGTAATTAAAATCAGAGCCATCACACCAAGCGCGACAATAAAAGCATTTTGTAAGAATGCTGATGAGTTTTCCTGCTCTTCATTTTGACCCCTAATCTTATATTCAATGCCTTCCGGTAAGTCGAGCTGTTCCATTCCAGCGGCAATCTTCGGTAGCTCAAGCGCCAAATTGTAACCTTCCACCATGTCTGCTTTGATATTGATAACTCGATGGCCGTCTACACGACGAATGGTATCTTGCTTATGATTTGGCTTAATTTGAGCGAAGTTCGTGATTGGCACCAAACCAGCTGCCGTTTTCACTCTCAGTTGGTCAAATCGACCAATATCGCGCTTATCTTGTGGATAGCGCACCAAAATATCGACTTCTTCATCCGCATCATCGGGCAAATAATCGCCTATTTTCAAACCGTTCGTAACAAACTGGACGGTATTCCCAACTAAGGTAGCATCCGCTGCAAAGCGAGAAGCGTCATCTCGCTGGATATCAATTTGCCAATCAATCCCTTCCTTATTAGTGGTATCACTCAAGTTGGTCAGTGCAGGATTACCATCAGCCCAGTGTCGTACTTTTTTGGCTGCTTCATCTAACGCACTAACACTCAAATTTCGTGATGACACTTCAATCACGAGATCATGCTCGACGGGCGGCCCTGCGTCCGGGAATTTATACTCAAGTTCAACACCATAAAAGCGATCTGTCGTCTCTTTTAGTTCCTCAATAATGGTTTTCACTTTGCGTCGATACTGCCAATCCACAGGAGTTATTTGAATCTGGCCAATCTCGTCCCCATTATCGCTCGATCCTGTGCGCGTGTAGACACTTTCAAACTCGTCATGACCGAGCATCACCTTCTCGATTTCGCGCATAACCACATCTTTTTCGTGAATAGACAGGTCACCATAAGAACGAACTTTAACGGTAAAAAAGGCAGGGTCCACTTCAGGGAAAAACTCTGCACCCAAGCCAGCTTTGTTGTAAGTGAAGCCGACACCTGCCGCTAGCAGTATCGCGCTGAGTAAGACTTTCCATGGATGACGAATCGCTACCGACAGAGTCTGGTAATAAAGCTTGGTAATGCCTGTCGCTTTTTCAAAGTTGCCGTTATGCAGCTCAACCATTTCTCGCTGAGCTTTCTGATTGACTACTTGAGGCTTGCCAATGATCCCACCAATGACAGGAACGAACAGCAACGCCATCATCAGCGAAGCGGCCAAAGTAGCAATTAAAGTTAATGGTAAGTACTTCATGAACTCACCGGTGATGTCAGGCCAGAAAAGCAGCGGAGCAAACGCTGCCAATGTGGTTGCAGTGGATGCGGTAATTGGCCATGCCATCCGCTTTGCTGCATCTCGATAGGCTTCTTTACGTGGCGTACCTTCTTGCATGCGCCTGTCAGCAAACTCTGTCACCACAATGGCACCATCCACCAACATGCCCACCGCCATAATTAAGGCAAACAGTACGACGATATTGACCGTAAGCCCAAATACCGATAACACCAACAACCCAGTCAAGAACGATCCCGGAATAGAAATACCCACGAGAAGCGCGGTCCTAACCCCCAATATAGCAATAATGACGATCACGACGAGGATAATTGCGGATAAGATATTGTTTTGTAGATCACTGAGCATCAATTTGACATCGTCGGATTGATCCCAAGTATATTTGACTTGCAAATTGTCGGGCCACTCGGCGCGCTTCTGACCCTGAGCCAGTACTTCTTTTACCAGCTCAACCGTTTCAATGATGTTTTCCCCTGCCCGTTTTTTTACGTCCAAAACGATGGCAGATTCACCATCTAAACGAGCAAAACTTTCAGGGTCGCGAAATGCACGTCGTACTGTCGCCACATCGCCAAAGGTGATCACCTCTTTGCCATTCACTTTGATTGGCAGCTCAAGCACATCTTTCAGTGAATCAAACACCGATGGGACTTTTACCGAAAAGCGTCCATACCCAGTATCGACAAATCCCGCTGCAACCACTCGGTTATTCAAGGCGATTAAATTATAAATATCCGCTTGATCGAGACCGTAGCTTTCCATCAATAGCGGATCGACAACTATTTCCACGATGTCTTCGCGATCCCCTGCGATTTCAACCTCAAGAACCTGACGGAAACTCTCCAAACGATCACGTAGCGTTCTGGCAATCTGTACAATGGTCCGCTCTGGTACGGTGCCATATAGAACAACAGTCAAAACAGGCTCTTCAGATGCAAACGTGACTTCATTTACCGTTGGCTCATCACTGTCCTCTGGTAATTTTGGCTTCGCAAGGTCAACGGCGTCTCGGACATCTGCCATCGCTTTATCAAGATCCACTCCAACACTAAATTCCAGCGTCACCGAAGCATGACCTTCTGATGCTACAGAGGTCATCTCTTTTACGCCTTCAATAGAGCGCAACTCTTGCTCTATTGGGCGAACTAATAAACGCTCGGCATCGACGGGAGAAATGCCTTGATGTCCAACGGAAACGTAGATAATAGGAATGGTAATATCAGGGCTCGATTCCTTGGGGATCGTGACGTAAGTAATGACACCGGCAATTAAAATCATCACTAATAATGTCAGCATGGTGCGAGCGCGGGATAACGCAGCATCAATCAGAGTGTACATAAGTGCTCCTTACTGCTCACTAGCCGCTTCAACAACTACGTCATCAACTTTGTTGGCCAGTACTTGATCGCCATCGCGTACAAACCCTTGCCCCAGTACGATAATATCGGCTCGCTCTCCTAACCCAGAGAGCCAAACACCATCATCCTCGGCCTTAACGAGCTGAATCGGAACAAATTCAACATGCTCATTACGCAGTGTTTTAACGCCTAAATTACCTTCTTCATCGAGTGCTAGCATTGCAGCCGTAATCTTTACCGCTAACACTTCACTCAACGGCAACTGTACTTCAGCGCTCATACCGGCCGGAATTCTTGCGTCTTGGTTATCAATTTCGATTTCAATTGGAAAGGTGTTAGTAGAAGCAGAAGAAACACGCCCAATGTAACGTACCCGACCTTGATAATGCTGTTGGTTAATGGTTCTTACATCGGCTTGTAGACCTTCCTTAAGGTATTGTATATGCCGCTCACTGACATTAGCTTCAATCACCAAAGTGTCCAAATCAATGACCGTCGCAATAGGATCGCCAATCCCTACAAAGTCGCCTAACTCAACAAAGTGGTGATCAACAATGCCATCGAATGGTGCTTTCACCTCGGTATTTCTTAATGCCGTTTGCACGTTGCTCAAATTCGCTCGAGCATCCACCAATGCCGCTTGTGCTGTCGCAAACGCAACTTCGCCCTGTAGTCCGCGACTTTTTAGCGATTTAGCTGCATTAAACTCTTTCTCTTTAACCAACAGCATCGCCTGAGCCCGCTTGAGCTGAATACCAAGATCGCGCTTGTCGATGCTTGCGATCACTTGCCCCTGCTTGACTGTTTGACCTTTTTCTATATTGAGGCTGACTATTTTACCCGCGACTTCAGCTCCAAGGCGCGCTTGACGATTGGGGGCAGTCCGTCCATACAGTTCGATGGTTTTACTTGTGGGTTCAGCAATAAAAGTGTCGAACATCACCTTTGCAAGTGGCGTGGTGTTCGTTGAAGAGGATGAAGAATTGAGATTATCATCTTGTGCTTTCAGTTGACCGATTGCCAGCCATGCAACAAGAAGCAATATGAGGATAAGAGATACTAGCCACGGGCGCTCGACAATGCGACGTCCGAAAGACGATCCAGACATATAAAGTCCTTTTTATTATTTCTCTGCATATTCTGCGAGAGCGACTTTACGTGACATCCTTCTACGTAAAGTTCAGGCAGCCACTGGCTGCCTGATTAGTGTTAATTACACACTGAACGATGCACCACAACCACATGTTGTCGTTGCATTTGGGTTGTTTACAAAGAAGCGCGCTCCTTCTAACCCTTCTGTGTAGTCAACAATGCCGCCAACGAGATATTGCAGACTCATAGGGTCTACAACCAGTGTTACACCACTGTTTACGATTGTCGTATCGCCTTCGTTTACATTTTCATCAAAAGTAAAGCCGTATTGGAAGCCGCTGCAGCCGCCGCCAGTAATGTATACGCGCAGTTTCAATGCTGGGTTTTCTTCTTCAGCAATCAATGCTTTAACGCGAGATGCTGCTGCGTCAGAAAAAGATAATGGTACGTTTACTTCGCTCACGAAGACCTCTCTCACTCGTGTAATGCGTCAAGCCTTAAGCGAGACGTCAAATTTGTACTAATTGGACACGATTATCCAATACCTGACAAACTCGTTCAAGTATTCGCCGCCGATTCTTTATATTAGTGCGTATATCTAGGGTTTGTTGGCCTTTATATATGATGTTTGTAGCACTTTGTGTTTTTTATACAAAGTAGAGGCTTTGAAATGTAGTGGCTCTACTTGATAAGCCGTTAACGCAGTAGAAAAGCCATCAGTTGATGCTAATACACGGCTAAACAACACATAAATTTAGCAAAAAGTTTCTAACTTGATTATAGCTAGGTACAATGCGTTCCACTTGGTCCGAGCAATCAAAAGAGGATAACCCCATGACCAAATCATCAGAGCTGTATCAAAAAGCTCAGCAAACCATCCCTGGCGGTGTCAATTCACCAGTTCGTGCATTCAACGGCGTTGGCGGCTCTCCGCTATTTATCGAACGAGCAGACGGTCCACTGATTTTTGATGCCGATGGTAAAGCGTACATTGATTACGTTGGCTCTTGGGGTCCAATGATTCTTGGCCACAACCACGCGGTTATCCGCGAAGCCGTCATTGACGCAGCGCAACGCGGCCTTAGCTTCGGCGCACCAACTGAACTTGAAATCGCGATGGCAGAGTTAGTTTCTGAACTTGTTCCATCAATGGAGCAAATTCGCATGGTAAGTTCTGGTACCGAAGCGACTATGAGCGCGATTCGCCTTGCACGTGGCTTCACTGGTCGCGACAAGATCATGAAGTTTGAAGGTTGTTACCATGGTCACGCAGACAGCTTACTAGTCAAAGCGGGCTCTGGTGCACTGACCCTTGGTCAACCAAGCTCTCCTGGCGTTCCTGCAGATTTTGCTAAGCACACGCTAACAGCAACATTCAACGACCTAGATTCTGTACGCGAGCTATTCGCTGCTAACAAAGGCGAAATCGCTTGTATCATCGTTGAGCCAGTTGCAGGCAACATGAACTGTATCCCACCAGTGGAAGGCTTCCACGAAGGTCTACGTGAAATCTGTGATCAAGAAGGCGCCCTACTGATTTTTGATGAAGTAATGACAGGCTTCCGCGTGGCACTTGGTGGCGCACAAGCGCACTACAACATCAAGCCAGACCTAACGACACTGGGTAAAGTGATCGGTGGTGGTATGCCAGTGGGTGCTTTTGGTGGTCGTAAAGAAGTAATGCAATACGTTGCGCCAACGGGTCCGGTTTACCAAGCAGGTACGCTTTCTGGCAACCCTGTCGCAATGGCTGCAGGCTATGCATGTTTGAACCTTCTAAAAGAAGAAGGCAACGAAAAACGCCTAGCTTCAAAAACCAAACAACTAGCAGATGGCTTTAAGTCTCTAGCAGAGAAACACGGTATTCCTCTGGTTGTGAACCAAGTGGGCGGCATGTTTGGCTTCTTCTTCACTGACCAAGAAAAAGTGACTTGCTACGAAGACGTAACGAAGTGCGATGTGGAACGCTTCAAGCGCTTCTTCCACTTAATGCTCAAACACGGTGTCTACCTAGCGCCTTCAGCGTTCGAAGCGAGCTTTACTTCCCTTGCTCACGGTTCAAAAGAAATCGATGCCACGCTAGAAGCGGCTGACCGCTGTTTTGCAACTCTTGCAGAAGAAGCAAAATAATCGCTTAAAAGCTGCGATAACTAATTTAAAAAAGGACCATCACGGTCCTTTTTTATTGCCAATTCAATATAACCAATACTGCTAAAACACCAATAACAATGCCAAACCACGGTATTCGTTTGGCTTTTTTCTCGGTTTGACACTTTTTATCACCGTTGCAACAACCCATAGTTCATCTCTTGATTGATAACCGACTGATTTGTGGTCATTATAACAAGGTATATTGCTCTGCTCTAATTCGGCATTGTCATAAGCTTGAAAGAGTTAAGAGTGCAAAGTAATAAAGGTTCAACGCCATCTTTGAAGGCGCAAACCGTAAACGTCACCTGTAAGTTGGACTAATCTCATGCCAAATAATGTAAAAATAACGTCGAGTCACCGAGTGCTAATGGTCGCTTTACTCGCCGCTGCTTTTGCTTGCTACTTATTGGTTGAGCCATACATCAATTCCATTGTGATGGCTTTTATCATTTCTTTGCTCATGTTTCCGGTACACGAATGGTTTGAGCGAAAAATTCCCAAGCACCCCAATATGGCCGCACTGCTGTCATGTGTCGTCTTGACGTTTATTATCGTTATACCACTGCTATTTGTGTTTGCAGCCATTGTTCAACAAGGCTCTGTTTTTTCACAAAATACGTACAACTGGGTCACGAATGGCGGCATCCAAGATATATTCCAACATCCTTTCGTTATCAAAGGTTTAGCTATAGTTAATGAGTACTTACCTTTCGATAAAATCGAGCCAAAAGCCATTGCGGAAAAAATTGGTCAATTTGCTACATCGTTTGGCTCTAACCTAGTTGCTATCAGCGCCAAGATTTTAGGAGACGCCACCAACTTCCTAATGAACTTCTTCCTGATGCTGTTTGTGCTGTTTTTTCTGCTTCGTGACCACGACAAAATTATCTCTGCGATTCGTCATATTCTGCCACTCTCACGTAGCCAAGAAGACCGCATATTGACAGAGATAGAGCAAGTTTCTAAATCAGCCGTGATGGGCTCATTCATGACAGCGATTGCTCAAGGTCTGGCTGGCGGTATCGGTATGTGGCTTGCTGGCTTCCCGGGGTTATTCTGGGGAACGATGATGGGCTTTGCATCATTCATCCCAGTGGTCGGAACCGCACTAATCTGGATTCCTGCAGCGGCGTACTTGTTCTTAACAGGCGATATGACTTGGGCTATCTTCTTGACGGTGTGGAGTGTGGTCGTCGTTGGTTCTATTGATAACCTATTGCGTCCGCTGCTAATGCAAGGCAGCGCAGGTATGAACACCCTAATGATTTTCTTCTCGTTACTGGGTGGTCTGCACCTGTTTGGATTGATCGGCCTGATTTACGGTCCACTGATTTTTGCCGTGACAATGGTACTGTTTAATATCTACGAAGAAGAATTCAAAGACTTCCTCAACCAGCAAGACAACAGCTAGTCACAGCTTAATCACTTCAAGCTTGGGGCAGATTGTGCGAAAATCTGCCCCAATTATTTCTGATGAACCCAATTTATGTCTGCTTATATCGCTCCTAGCCAAATAGCTCAGCGTCAGCTCGAGTACTTCAACGGAAAACATGTTTTAGTTGCAGGTGAAGTCGAAGATCTCTTTCCACTTGAACTGACCAAACACTGTGAATCTGTGGAAGTCTTCACTTCAAACTACAGCTTCTACCGTCAAATTCGCACTCATAACAAGGTTAAAAGCCATTTTGGTTCTGAGTTTAATACTGAGACACAAGCAGACATGGTGCTTTTGTACTGGCCTAAAGCCAAAGCCGAAGCCGAATACCTTCTGGCGATGTTGATGGCGAAACTAGGCGTGAACACTGAAATTGTAGTGGTTGGCGAAAACCGCTCAGGTGTTAAAAGCATCGAGAAGATGTTCAAAGAGTATGGCCCGGTCAATAAATACGATTCCGCTCGTCGCTGTTCATTTTACTGGGGCACTTGCCTCAATGAACCAAAGCCGTTCAATCAAGCAGACTGGTTTAAAACCTTTACGGTCACACTTGGTGAGCAATCACTGACTGTTAAGAGCTTGCCTGGAGTATTCAGTCATGGCGAATTCGATTTAGGTAGCCGCCTATTACTCGAAACCCTACCTACTCTATCAGGTAAAGTCCTCGACTTTGGATGTGGTGCTGGGGTGTTAGGTGCTTTCATGGCAAAAGCCAATCCGGAAATTGCGATTGAGATGTGTGACATTAACGCGTATGCCATCACATCGAGTCAAGCCACACTAAAAGCCAATGGATTAACCGGCCATGTATTCGCCTCTGATATTTACTCAGACACTGCCGACGATTATCGTTTTATCATCAGTAACCCACCTTTCCACAGTGGTTTGGATACGAACTACAACGCAGCAGAAACACTCTTGGGTCAGGCTCCAAAGTATCTCGATAACCATGGTGAAATGATCATTGTCGCGAATAGCTTCTTAAAATATCCACCAATTATTGAGCGAGCGTTTAATAATTGCGAGACGCTAAATAAGACCAATAAGTTTTCTATCTACTACGCGAAAAAGTCATAATCTTCCCTCGCGCAGGTACAATCCTGCGCGATTTTTTCTCAAAAACTCAACACTCATAAGAAAAACTGCGTCACCCTGCACGCTTTACAACTAACTTTCTTGTCAAAGAAAAAAACTCGTTAATTTTGTTAATTCTATCTAGTTGAACTTCTTATCCGTTTTTAACGAGAACCTCGGCAGCGAAGTACATTTTAGAACTGCCCTTTATGAGTTGTAATCTTATCCATGTTTAAATTCTACAAAAAACAGAAATTTAAGCGCCTTCAGAGTACACTGATGACCGCATTTCTGGTGCTCAGTATCACACCTCTTACTATTACTGCGATCTTTTTCCTACAGTCCCACAGTAAAGATCTGCAAGAACAAAGCACCTCACACTTGTTGTCTGTTCGAGATACAAAACAACAGCAAATTATCGACTACTTTGAGGCGCGGGAAACCGAAGTCATGGGCTTTGTGCGCTCTGAACTGGCTTACGCCAGTGGTGGTCGATTCTACGGTCTCGTCAATGCTTTTAGTCGTTTAGGTAATGACATTGAAGAATCTCGTAAAAATGCCCAACAGCGCTACATTGAAGGCAGCGGAGATCAAATCAAAACGTCAACGTTACCCGAGTCTTCCAACTATGTCGGAAGTGAACGTTACCGACTCTTACATAAACGTTACCACTGGGCCTACTTGGAGCTCCTCAAGCGCTCTGATTTTAATGATATTTTGCTGGTCGATATCAACGGTAATGTCACCTACTCGATCAACAAAGACGATAACTACGGAACAAACTTATTATCAGGCCCCTACAAAGACTCAGCACTTGGCAAAACCTTCAAGCGTCTAGCTGATGACGTCACTGAACGCCGTAAGGTGAATGAAGACTACACCCCTGTGATTGTGTCTGATTTCGAACTGGAAGGTGGTAAACAAGTCGCTTGGTTAGGTGCTCCAATTGTTCAGCAAGGCTACCTACACAGCTATGCCATGTTCCGCTTACCAAATAATGGCATCACGAAGTTAGCCGCAGACGCCAACCGAGAGTCATCCATTAATACCTTACTGGTTGGAAATGATCACCAACCTCGCACAATTAACACCAAGCAAGATGACATTAAGAACAGCTTAGAAGTGATCGATAAAGCACTCTCTGGTGCATTTGGCGTCGGCACTTACACGAACGGTTTAGGTGAAGAGATCATCGCTGCTTATGCACCGATTGAAACGCGTGGTGTTATTTGGGCACTCGTCGTGCAATTACCTGAAAACGAAGCTTTCGCTCGTATTCATCAACTCGAAAAACTGTTTGTTATCGCCATGCTGATCGCCATCATTCTAGTGGTAATCGCTTCCCATTATTTATCAAACTTTATTACTTCTCCGTTGCTGAAGTTAACTTGGGCTGCCGAAAAAGTGTCTGCCGGAGATCTTGATGACACCACCTTTAATACGGTTCGCAAAGATGAAATTGGCCGTCTTGCGCTGAGTTTTGAACGAATGCAACGCTCTATTCGAGAGAAAATTCAAACCATTAAGAAGCAAAATGAAGAGCTCGAGAGCAACATCCAGATCATTCAAAAACAAAATGATGAACTGCAATTGGCCGACAAACTTAAAGATGAGTTCTTAGCCACCACTTCTCATGAACTTCGCACACCATTGCACGGCATGGTCGGAATCGCTGAGACTTTAGCGTCCGGCGCTAACGGTGCTATTCCTGCTAGCCAAAAATATCAGCTTGATATCATCATTAAAAGTGGGCAACGTCTCGCAAACCTTGTTGATGACTTATTGGATTATCATAAAATGCGTTACGGAAGCATGGATATCCAGAAGTCAGCGGTGAGTTTAGCCAGTGCAACGCGACTGGTACTAGAGCTTTCCAGCCATTTACTCGGAAATAAAACCATCCGTATCATCAACCAAGTACCAGCGGATTTGAAAGCGGTGTCTGCCGATCCTCAACGCCTTGAACAAGTGTTATATAACCTGATCGGTAATGCGATTAAGTACACCTCAGAAGGTAAAATCGTTATCTCCGCCAATGTGGTTGATGATCATGTTCGTGTGCAAGTTGTGGATACTGGGCAAGGTATTCCCGCAGAACATCTTGAACATATTTTCGAACCACTTATCCAAGCGGGACAAGACGCAAGTCGCTATCGTCAAGGTGCGGGGCTCGGGCTTTCGATTAGCCGTCAATTGATTGAGTTGATGGGTGGCTCGTTATACGTCAGCAGCCAGCCTATGGTCGGCACCACCTTCAGTTTCACGTTACCACTTGCCAGTGAAGAAGAGATCCAAACAACTCAAACCCTTGCAGCGCACGGACACTTCCAGATTCCTGAAATCGATGTAGAGAACAATGAAGACTTATCACTGCCAGAGAATCCAGACGGCCCGTTACTGTATGTCGCTGACGATGAACCAGTAAACCTGCGTGTGCTTGAGAGCTTCTTACGTTTAGAGGGCTATCGCGTACGTACCGTCTCTGATGGACCAGAAACATTAGCACTCGTTGAGCAGGAAAAACCGGAACTCCTGTTATTGGATATCATGATGCCAGGCATGAGCGGCTATCAAGTCTGCAGTGAATTACGTGAAACTTATGACCATGCCGAGCTACCTATCATTATGCTCACCGCGCTTAGTCAAACAGAAGATCGTGTACGAGGCTTTGAAGCAGGAGCCAACGACTATTTATCTAAGCCATTCAATAAACAAGAGCTAGCTGCGCGCATCCAAGCGCACTTAACGGCAAGCCAAGCTGAAATGCGCCACATGGAGAATAAGATACTTGAATCTGAACTTCGCCAACGAGCGGCTGTAGAGGCAAGCTTATTAGAAACTCAAGGGCGATTGTTGGAACAACTGGAATCGGCTCCTGAAGCGATTATCTGTTTGCGTGAAGATAAGCGTATTCGGTTTGCTAATGAAGCTGCTTGCAAGCTATTCAAGCGTAACTTAGAACAATTAAAACGTTCATCTGCCGATGAGTTGATTGCACCTAAGTATCTGACCGTCAAACAACCTCATTACTGTGGCAAGATTGATATCTATATTGAAGATATTCGTCAAAACATCGAAGCAGACATTCTTAAACTACCTGAAGGCTCAGGCTTAGATGTCATGTATATCTTTAATGTTGGCGGAGGAGCCAATGCCGCTCGCATACACAACCTAGAAACCGCAGTAGAGGTGCTTTCAAGTTATGCTTTTGATGGCGATAAAGACCAGCTGCAGAAGCTGAAAGAACTCGGTGGAGAGTTTACACGCCTTGCAGACAAAGCGCTTGGTAACAAAAAAGACAAACAAGAGCTAATGCGAGAAATTCTGGTCGACGCAATGACACATGCCTTAGAGTATTGGGAGTCAGTCACTGGTGAAAGTAAATTCGCATTTGCCGAACAAAGTGGCTTATGGCGCGTTTATCTTGACCGTAGCACTCTGCAAACACGCACTTTGGATAAATACATGCGTATAGAAACGCTGCCGAAAACGCCACGTTGGAGAACGGTATTGAGCTCGATAGAATTCATCCTTGAACACTGTAAAGAACAGAGTCCTGAGCGTGCGTACATCGAAGCTCAACGAGATAAACTACAGCGACTGTTGACCAGCTAATACCTATCAAAAAAACTAGCCCAGCGCATACGCTGGGCTTTTTACTATCCAAGCCTTCTCTTTCTCTAACGACGAACAATACAGCGACTCTCTACCGTTACCACATTAAAATGCCGAATAAGCCTCTGGACAAAGTTGTCCATGGCAGGCATTCCAAACATACGCTTCTATCGCTCTAACCTGCCCAAATTAGGTTGAGTCGAGCGAATAAAACACTTCATTTTCACAATAAAAAAAGAGCAATAAATGAGAGAAAACTGTCGATAAAAGAGACTATTTTTCAGATAACAAACGGTTTTTAACCAACAATTGACAGAGATTGCGAACTCAATCACAACAGAACGGCAGATTAATTTTTAGCTAATTAATTAACACATTTTCTGCATGCTGTCTCTTATACACATCTCAAAAAAAAAAACAACATACAAGCAACCGCAGTAATATGTATGATGCGAGCGTTATCCGAAATTACTGAGATAAAAGGATGAGTAAACGGCAATGTAAGTC